>JACWAI010000099.1 GCA_014874415.1 Nitrososphaerales archaeon | reverse complement strand
TGCCTTGTCGAATCCAAGACGTGAGGAACTAGGCCCAATCCCTTGAACCAGTCCAACGACATCTCCGTCAATTCAGTCTCGTAGGTCCCAAGCCCGAAATGGACTTGGCCATCCGGTTCACTGAAGCCCTCTGCGACATAAACTCCAAGCTGCTCAAGGCTGCTCCGTGACAATTCGACACGGCCAACCCTCAGTCGCGACCAATGCCTCCCGACCGTCCCGGTTTGGTTTCTGTTAGGTCCGATTTCAGGAAGGGCCAAACTCTTCACTTCGATTTCATCTTTGACCCTCGGGAACACGACCAGGTCACCAGGTCTAAGCTCTCTGGCCTCCACCCAGGATGGACTCGAATAGGTCCACCAGTGCCTATTCACGGCCTTGGAGTGAGTTGAGTGCCGAACGCGGGTGCTTTTCAGCACCTTATGCTCTGGTGTCATTCTCATTGGCAATTGGAACCAAGGCGTGACTCGAATCAACATCCCGGAGTATGGCCTGGACGTCGGGCCTAGGACATTCTCGAATCCCCTTCCATGAGTGAGAACCCTATCGCCAGACTTGAGCTCCTGGATTTGTACAGGTCCTGGATTCCCAAAGATTTCCTCTCCTGTGGGCAAACAGAGCGTGGGGGTGGCGGCCAGAAGCTTGAGCGCCCTCGCCCTGTAGTAGTCCTCCACGATCCTCCTGTGCTCTGGCTCCAGCCCAGCGTGGTGGAACGCCGACCCTTTCGCCACGACCTCGGCCAGCAGCCTGCTCAGGCTGGTCTCTTCCCCAGAGGTGAGTATGCGTCTGGAAGCCTCGGAAACAGCCTTCTTCTCCTCCGGATTCAACTGCCTTTGCGTAACCTCTGCGGCCCTCGTCGCCAAGCTGACGGCTCTCCTTCTCGTGTTGGCAAACACGAGAGCCTGGCCTCCCCCCTTGATTGTGTCCATGGCCACGTCGATGGGGGGCCCGTAGGTGGACCTAGGGATCTGCCTTTCCTCGCCGTCCGTGAACAGGATCCTGCTGTAGTCATAGACCCCCTCCCTGAGCGGGACCGGCCTCCAGTTCAGCTCCACCGACGTCGCCCTGAGCCATTCAGCAATCGTCTTCGCGTTGCTTATGGTCGCCGAAAGCGCAAGCAGCTGGGCGTCGAGTCCGAGGTGCAGCGCCTTGGTTAGGATCATCTCGAGGGTCGGCCCCCTGCTGTCGTTCCCAGCGAGGTGCACCTCGTCGGCTATGAAGAGCCCCACCGAGTTGATCCAGGAGACCCTGTGGCGCATTACGGAGTCGAACCTCTCGTTGGTGAGGACGATGATGTCGGACCTGCCAAGGTTCTCCCCGCTGGAGTCGTAGTCCCCGGTGGAGATGGTCGTCCTTATCCCGAACTTCGTGAACTCGGAGAATTCGGCGTACTTCTCCGACGCGAGGGCCCTGAGGGGAGCGAGATAGACGACCTTCTTCCTCTGCTCCTTGGCCTTCTTGTAGGCTGCCATCAGCGCGAGCAACGTTTTGCCACTAGCTGTGGGCGAGGCGACCACAAGGCTCTTTCCTTCCAGCAGCCCGGCGCGAATGGCCTGCTCTTGTGGCGGGTAGAGTTCCGCTATTCCCTTTTCCCGGAAGAGCTCGAGCAACTCTTCTGGGAGGTCGACTTCTTCAAGCCTCATCTCGGCACTACCCGGCTCTAGGTGCCTAGCCGTCTTAAGAACCCGGGTTTCGATTCGTAGACCATCCCTTCCCGGAACATGGTCCTTATCATCTTCTCCGCGTCCTCGTCTGAAAATCTCGCCTTCATCAGCTCCTCCTTGAACAGCTTCCTTTCCACCGGTTTCTTCTCCGAGCCTTCGAGGCCCTTCAGTATCTCCATGGCCGACCTGAGGTTCTTTGTCTCGCCGACTGGCTTGCCGAGCTGAATGCCGAAGTCAGTCTTCTTGGTCGTAGCGTCGGTCAGCACGTCCTCGACCATGCGGTTCATCAACGCGATGGCAGCCAGGGCGTCCTCCTCTGTCACTTCGTCCCTCAGAAGCACCCTTGCTCTTGCCGTGGCGATTCTGATCATCGCCTCCAGCGTTCTCGGCGTGGGAGGGATCGAGTCCTCGGCGCCGCCGGTCTTCCTTAGTTCGAGGTAGTATTCCCGAAGCCTATCGACGGCGCCCTTTGTCAGGTTAGGCGAGTACCTCTTCGCATATGTGAGATACTTCTTGAGGAGGCTGAACTCAATGGGTGGGGGAGTGGCGTAAGTCTTCCTGCTATGGACGGACAGGATGTGGCTCGCCAGCCTCTCATCTTCCGCAGGGGACGGCTGGTCCCTGAAGACGAATATGACGTCGAAGCGCGTCAAAAGCGGAATTGGCAACGTCCCAATGTTTTCAGTCAAATTCTGAAACGGATTATACCTCCCGAGGACGGGGTTGCACGCAGCCAATATCGCCGTCCTGGCGTTCAGAGTCGCGTAGATTCCCCCCTTTGCGATAGTAACTGTGTGCTGTTCCATCATCTCGTGCAGCGCCGTCCTGTCCTCGGGTTTCATCTTCTCGAATTCGTCTATGCAATTGTGCACGATGGTCCCGTCTGCGACGAAGTTGTGCGCCCCCTCCATAACAAGGTCGTAGACGTATCCCTCATAGGGAACTTCGGCAATTCCAATGATTTCATCCAAGTAGTAGTCCTTTCTGACGAGCCCCGTTAGTTTGCTCAGGGTTTCTTGCGGTATGTCAGCATGACGTTCAATCACCTTGAGGATCTGACCCACAGATGGTTGCCTGACCATATTCTTGTAGTCGTAAACAATGGAAGAGATACCCTCTCTACCTAATTCGGTTGTCCGGCGCCCGTCAAAGACCTCTCTGAATAGATTCTGTACCAGTTTCGACGGTAACTTCTCCGATATCCCTGATACAAGGTGCTTCCTGTTTCCTGGCACCTTCTGCATCTTCACCGAGTACTCCCTGAGCTCGTCTCGGAGTTTGATGACATCGGACCTTGAACTTACTACAACGATTCCAACCCCTTTCTTCACTCCTCTGTAGGATCCGACCACCCCGAACCGCTTGAGCGCGAGGAGGAAATTCAGATTGGTAACGTCGTCTGAACTTATCTCGTAGGTCACGTTCCAGGTTTCATAGCTCGTTCCGTTCTTCAGCGCCGTCTTTTTCCCGTGGCAACCATCTGCATCGGTCAACCCGGATACAAGACCACTGAGCACCCTATCAGGCAGCGTGAGTATGTTCGCAAAATGGTCTCCGGTCACATATTCGTAGATATTTCCGAAGACTCGCTTCCCAACACTCCACTCGATTCTCTCACCTACGAAACCAGCCTCTCTGATGTTGCACTCCGATGCCCTCCTTCTGAAAGAGAGGGGGCTGAATACCTCCTCCCAGTACTCCCTGAAGCGATCAATGTACGCTTGATGCTTCGGCGACTGTGTGACCACCATGGAAGCCCTTCTTTTCGATATGCGAACTGTTGCGTCGCCTCGGACGAAACCGCACAGGTAAGCCAACTGCGGGGTGAGGGTGGCCGTCGAGACGAAGCAACCATCGTAGACGTAGAATTGACGTTTCCAGGCGTCTTCAACTCCGAGTGCCCTCGTGACCCTCTTCAACTCTGAAAGGGTTGGTTGAAGCCTGTTTCGGAAGTAACTCTGAACCCTAGGAACGCCGATCTGTCTTCCTGCCTGTGAGAGCGAGTCGAACCTTACCTCCAGGAGGCCCCTCAGGTTTGCCTTCTGACTTTCACTGAGCGAGACAATGCTGCCGTCCGGGAGTATGTCCCACAGATACAGTTCGTCGTATGATGGTGAGGGGATCTTCATGGGAGCGACCACGAATTCCCCCCTTTCGAACTCCCCGGCTGGTTTCCACTCAAGGCTGTCCCCATCTAGAAGCATGTGATCGTCCGTCAGCAGAAGGTGGTTTCCTGACCTGAGCTTAACACCAAGCAGGGGTCTGGAGTGCAATCGGCGTCGTACCTTCGTGGCCGTGTTCAGCTTCATCCTGAAGTCTGCTTCGTCAAGGGAGGGCAGACGGCCTGAGATAAGACCGATCTCCTGGACGTCCTTCCCTCGTCCGACCTTAACGAACTTTACACGTCCTGTGAGTTCTCCAACGCTGATGATTCTATTGTTGTAGATTACTCTGCTTTTCGGATGGAGACAAGCTATTCCTTGATCGGCCAAAACGACAACTCCTGCCTCCAACATGAGCACATTCTTTTCTCTGATGACAGCGGCCGAGAGCCCAGCCGCTGTCGTGCCCCGTCCAGACGCATAAAGTCCCCGTGGCGCAACCTGGGATGCGAACTTCAGCATCTCAGACTTCCCGGTCCCGGGGTCTCCCACGAACAGCGCGTTGATGTCCCCCCTCAGTTTCGTCCCATCAGGGAGCACGGTGGCGCTCCCACCGGCCAGGAGGAGGAGTATGGCTTCCTTCTCGTGAAGATGACCGATGATCACGGGGGCGATGGAGTTGATGAGCCTGTCATAGGCGTCCGGTGCCGAAGCGACCTTCCTGATCAGCTCCTCGTCCTCCTTCGTGACTAGCACCGACTCGGGCTCCTTCCCCTTCACCTCCACATGGTTGCAGTCGATCTGCGACCTGAACAGCCTCGTCTTTACCTGACCTAGGGCGTAGTCAGGCACGGCCCTCACCACGCCAGTGAGTACCACCCTGTCCCCCGGCCTGGCCGTGTTCACGATGTCCCCCTCGATGTTGACGTCGAAGAACTGCGGGAGCTGCCCGGGGGGGAGCTCTTCGGGGAGCTCCTGCACCCTCACAACCTGGAAGTCGATGAACCTGCTGTGCCTCCTGTCGAGCTCAAAGTTCCGTGCCTCCCCGCAGAGCTCGCACTTCGCGGGCCGCTTCAGGGGCAGGTCGTCCTGCAACTCGTACGTCAGGTGCCCGCTCGGACAGACCCAGGCCGCCTCCGTCATCATGGGCCTGAGCTCGGAGGTCCTGACCACCATCCCTGATATGGCTATCATGTGGTCGATGTAGGAGGTGTCGACCTTCCTCAGGGGGACCAGGTCGGAGAGAGAGCGGAGCCTCACCGTCAGCTCCCTCTTCACCCTGTCGGCATAGAGGGCGTTCTCGCTTCGCATCGTCTCGAAGGCAGCGATTTTGAAGGAAGCAAGGGAAGAGTCGGGCTCGAGGAGTACCCTGTTCGCCAGGTCGCTGTTGTACCTGACGAGGTCCCCGAAGTCGACTACCAAGGACTTGCCTTCGCTCGATATCAATTGCGATATCTTCGCCCTGTAGACAGAGTTCCCGCTTCTGTCGGTGACTGACTTCAGGAAGTCCTCGAACTGTTCCGAGAGCTTCCCGCTCGCCAGCGTAGCCAATTATTTCCACCCTCCCAGCAGGACACCCTTCCATTCCTTGGACAGGGCCTGGGTGATTGCAAAGAACTCAGACTCTTCAGGCGTCAGCTTCTCGGCCAGAGAAGACGCTGGGGTCGACGAGCTCGAAAGCGAAAGGAGCTTGCTGAGCCTTATCCCGACGAGGTCGTAGCATACGGCCCTGAGCCTGTCGTAGTCCTCCCTGCGCGACTTCCCGTCTGCTACCCCTGAACTAAGCGCTCCCAGCCTCCGCCTCATCCTAACATAGAAATCTGGAGGCAAGCCTGAAAGTTGCAGAGGCCCCATCATCTTCTCCTTGCCGAGCGAGCTGAACACTTCGCTCTCAAACGGGGTGTCCGCCGACTCTGCCATCCCCTGGCCTATGAGTTCGTCCGCTACCCACCTGGGCAGTTCCACCGTTTCCCCATCAGATAGCTTCTCGATGTGGAAGTCCCCCACGTCCAGGTTCTCGACCGACGACCGCATCCTCGCCCTGGCGGTCCCCAGCATGTATTCCCTCTCCCTCCTCTCGAGCATCTGCCCTAGGGAAATCTGTTCCTCCGACAAAGCGGGCGCCGAAACTCTCTCTCGATAATAAACGTTGGGCGACACTTTATGAGCTTACGCCGGCCCGGCCCTTTTCCATTCCTTCCGCTCTTAGCCGGAGCCACTCTTCGGGTTCGCCGGGGTCTCGGACTCTGCCCTTTGTCAGGACTTCTTGGCGCTTGCTTCTTCTTCGGTTCCCATTATCTTGTCTAATTCCTGTCTGGGAAGCGTCTGGGTAGACCTCTCCCTGAGAATGCCGTCGGGCCTGAGGTACAGGATTGCGAGAAGCAAGCCCGCGAAAAGGAGGTCCTGTATGAAGTTGACATTTGTGTTGAACACATATGGCGCTATGTATGGCTGGACCTGCTCCAGGCCCTTGAGTATCAGGACGAAGAAGAACGCTCCTAGGGCGACCCCCTTGTTGTTCGCCACCCCTCCAATGATTACGATCAGGAACGGCCAGAAAGTCCAGGCGAACCTCGTCCAGGTGGACGCCCCGACGAACGCTACCTGGAAGGTGAACATGGCGCCCGCCATCCCGCCGATCGCCGAGGCAACTATCAGTGCGTTCCTTCTCATCTTTACGGTGTCCTTTCCCAGGGCGGAGGAAGCGTCATCATTGTCTCTGACGGCCCTGAGCACCCTCCCCAGAGGAGACCTCACCGTCCTTTCGACGTACACCCATACAAGCAAAGCGAAGGCCCCCATCGCTACAGCATAGACGACATCCACCAGGTCGTTGACGTTCAGCGTGGCGAAGTAATAGAACGGATTGGGGGTCAGGATTGACTGCGTCGCTCCCACCAAGGGGGTGTAGGTGTTTAGGACGATCTGGAAGAACTGGGCCATCCCCAGGAGCAGGAGCCCCAGGTAATCCTCTCTCAGATGGATGGCGGGATAGGACATGACGTAGCCGAAGATCCCGCCGATAAGGCCCGCGATGGCGAGTCCCAAGACGACGAGGGCGATCGTCAGGAGCGGGTCCCCCAGGAGCAGTTGATTCACCTGTCCCATGATTGCAAAGTTGTTGGTGATGTAGTCGCCCTTGCTCACCCCCAGGGCCCAAGCGGCTACCCTGCCAGTTATCGAGCCGGCGAAGGCGGCTCCCCCGGCTATGAAGAGGACTTTCCCGAAATTGGGAATCCCCGCGTACCCGAACTCGAGGTTCAACGACAGGCTGATGGCAAGATAGAGTGCGTAGAAGCTTGTGAAGTCGGCCGCGAAAGAGACGAGGTCGAAGGCCATGTCACTTCTCCAACCCCAACAGTCGTCTGAAGTTGACGGAGAAGACGCCCTGGGGGACAATGAGCAGGGCAACGGCCATTATCACGAGCGGGATGCCGACCTGGAACGGGTTGATTATGGCGCTTCCGAAACCGTTCACAAGCTCCGGAGCCAGGAAGTCGACCGGGAGCCCTGCGGCGATGTCCGCTATGACCCACAATCCGAGCGCAGCCAGTATCGCCCCTACGACCTTCGACTGCCGGGTCTTTCTCCTCACCGAGTAAACCCCTGACAGAAATAGGATCACGGCGATGAAAATTGTCCCACCATATCCGAACCCCGAACCCAGCCAGATTGTCATGAGCAGCTCGCTCCCCCCGATTATGAGCCCCCCCACCGCCGATCCGAATATGCTGGTCAGGCCGCCCAGCACGCTCGCGGCGAATATCCCTACGATCAGGTCGTTGCCGGTGTTCACACTCAAGAGCGGGAGGTCAAGCGTGAGGAAGGCCCCGGCAAACCCCGCAAGCCCCCCGGCTAGAAACCAAGAGGAGGTGTAGACCATGTCTACGTTGATGCCCAGAACCTTGGCCAGTGGGGGGTTCTCGATGGAAGCCCTCATGGCGACGCCGAACTTCGTCCTGGTAAGAAGGAGATAGATGATCAAGACGACGGCTGCGACCGCCACGGGAGCCGCAAAATCTATCCCAGGGTAACCAGCTATGCTGAAGTCGGGCCCCAGGGTGTAGAACTCCTTGGCGTCGTTGAACACGTAGGCATTCGTGAGGTAGTCTGTGTAGATGCCGAAGATGCCGGCGAATCCGATGTCAACCCCGAAGGTCGCTATCATGAGGGATACGATGGACGCCCCTCGTCTTGCGAGCGGGCGCAGGACGATGAGATACATGGCCATCGACACCAGCCCGGCCACGACGAATCCGACGGCGCTCCCGACGTAGGGGTCCGAGTGGTAGATCTTTACGGTCGCATAGGACGAGTAGACGCCGAGGAGCACCATGTCGCCATAGGCGAAGTTGGGCACCTTGGTGGTCATGTACGTCAGCGTCAGACCCATAGCCATCAAAGCGAAAAGGGCAGCATACACCTCAGCTGAAATCAGGTACGCTGGTACCAACTGCTCTAGGCTCTGCTTCGCGCTCGCACAAGCGTTAAAATACTTTCGCCCAGCAGCCTTTGGCTCCGTTGAAAAAGAGAGGTGCAACTAGCACAGCACTTATCGGAGTACTAATTGTGGGACTTCTCGTAGGCGTAGGAATCACCTATGTCGCAGCTCCATCTCTTGGCATCAGTGGCGGCAATTCGGGACTCTGCAACGGCCAGACAATCACCATCGGCGCGCTGAACGACCTGAGCTCAACGCTCTCCGTTCAGGGTGCAGGAGAGCAGGCGGCCGAGCAACTAGCTATCGGAGACGTCAACACCTACTTGCAGAATTCTGGGTGCAGCCTGACTTTCTCGTTGAACAGCCAGGACTACAAACTGGACGACTCTACGGCCTCATCCATAATGTCAACATTCCACTCTGACGGAGTTCAGGTCGTGATTGGTCCGCTCAACAGCGGTACGGCAGGCGCGCTGCTGACCTATGCTGACACCAACCACATGGTCTTGATCAGCCCGTCCTCCACATCCCAGGCACTGGCCATCCCCAACGACTACCTGTTCAGGACTGCTCCAAGTGACGCAGCCCAGGGACAGGCGGACGCGAAGGAGCTTCTGGCAGCCGGGGCGCAGGCGGTGGTCATCGTCAACAGAGACGACACCTATGGCAACGGCCTCGCCAACGCAACGCAGACCTGGCTGAAGGTCGGCGACCCTAGCATCCTGATCGGCGGGCCGACAAAGTACGGCCAGACCGCGAGCGACTTCACTTCGACCATCCAGACGATGGTGAGCCAGTACAACCAGTTCGCCGCGCAGGTCGGTCCAGCCCATGTGGCGATTTACATCGTCGCATTCCAGGAATACGGCGCCATACTCGACCAGGTACACACACAGGCTCCCCAGCTTCTGAACACCCCGCTTCCATGGTTCGGGATGGACGGGATCGCCCAGAACACAGACCTATCCAACTCGTCCAGCAACGTCGCCAGCTACTCGGCCCAGGTAGGGGTCTACTCGACCCTCTTCGGGATCCTTTCGAACAACACGAAGTCGTCTGCATTCTACACCAGAATAGCGGGCACGTCGGCTGGTGCGAAAATCCTGGCGGGAGGGGCGTTCTACGACTTCGAGGGCTATGACGACGTCTGGCTCGCAGCGCTTTCAATCATGTCAGCAGGGGCGAACAATGGCCAAGACATTCAGAAGATCCTCCCATCTGTGGCAGCGAACTTCTACGGGCTCACGGGCCCTGAAGCGTTGAACCCCGCAGGCGACCGTGCCCTGTTCCCTGGCTCAGGCTACCAGATCTGGAAGGTCGTAGCCACCGGGACCGGTTCATACGAATGGGTACTGGCCGGCCAGTGGGATTACGCAACCAACTCAATCAGCTGGACATCAGGCAACGCGCCACCTTAGGAAAAGTCCCCCACTCCTCTTTTTTCGTGGTAGCACTTGGAAGGAATCCTGGAAATTCAGGACGTGAGAAAGGCCTTCGGAAGCCTGCGCGCACTGGACGGAGTGACGCTCGGGGTGAAGGAAAAGGGAGTCCACATCCTGGTAGGCCCTAACGGATCTGGGAAGACCACCCTCATCAACGTCGTAGGCGGCTTCTACAAACCCGATTCGGGAAGAGTGATCTTCGAAGGCAGAGACATCACCGGTCTCCCCCCGCACAAGGCGTACGCCCTCGGAGTTTCGAGGACATTCCAGATCCCGAGCCTCTTCACTAAACTGACAGTCTTGGAGAACGTCCTGGTCGCCGCGAAGAACAATCCTGGGGAATCCTTCGTAAAATCACTGTTCAAGAAGGCTTGGGTCAAGGAGGAGACCGAGGCAACCAAAAAGGCATTCGCGATTCTTCAGCTTCTCGGCCTCGACAAGGTCAGTGAGCACGAATCGTCGACGCTCAGCGGAGGGCAGATGAAACTCCTGGAGCTGGGCAGGGCTCTCATGAGCGGAGCCAGGCTGATACTCCTCGACGAGCCCATATCAGGGGTGAATCCGACCCTCGCCCATGAAATCTTCGGCCGCATACTCAAGCTCAGAGACGAGCTCGGGGTGACTTTTCTCATAGTCGAGCACAGACTCGAGGTCGTCCTCGAGTATGTGGACACGGTCACTGCGATGGCCGTTGGCAAGGTTGTCGCCGAAGGAAAGCCCGAGCAGGTCATGTCCGATCCCAAGGTCATAGAAGCCTATCTCGGTGCCTGAGAGATGCTCAAAGTAGACACCGTCTCGGCCGGATACGGGAAACTCCAGATCCTCACGGACGTGTCCCTGGAGGCTTCTTCAGGCGAGATCACGATAGTGGTGGGGCCAAATGGTTCAGGGAAGAGCACCCTTCTCAAGACCATAGCGGGCCTGACCAACATCTACAAGGGCACGGTCACCATGGACGCCAAGGCGCTCACGGGCCGTCCTGCCCACATGATTGCGAGGACGGGGCTAGCATACCTGCCCCAGACCGAGAGCGTGTTCACCAAGCTCCGAGTATCAGAGAACTTCAAGATGGCGGCATACATGGTTTCCAAGGCCGAGTACGCGGAGCGCCTAAAGGACGCCCTTGGAATCTTCCCGCAGCTTAGCTCGTATCTCAACACCAAGGTGGTGAACCTCAGCGGAGGGGAGAGGCAGATGGTCGCCATGACGATGGCCCTCCTTCGGAAGCCCCAGGTCATCCTGTTCGACGAGCCGACTGCCAACCTTTCCCCGAAGTACGCCACAGAGGTCTTGAGGACGATCCAGAAACTGGGGAAGGAGAGGGGCCTGACCATTGTCCTCGTCGAACAGAACGCGAAGAGGGCGCTCGAGATTGGGGACAGGGCCTACCTCCTCGTGGGGGGGAAGAACGCTTTCGTGGGCGCTGCGAGTGAACTACTGGCGCACCAGGAGCTGGCGCGGATGTACCTCGGCATGAAGGCGGCCAGCGCCTAGCTCGCTTTTTCCTACCAACGGATAAATAAGAAGAACAGTCGCCCGGGACAGAAAGTTGCTGGGACAGCTATACCAGGAGGGGCTGGGTTAATGCCGGTCGAAGACCTCATGTGGGTCGAGAAGTATCGGCCTATGGCACTCGTGGATCTCGTGGACCAGGCCACCGTCAAGCATAGGCTCGAGCTCCTCATCCAGAAGAAGGCGCAGCTCCCTCACCTCCTTTTCGCTGGCCCCCCGGGATCGGGCAAGACGACCATGGCGATGATAATCGCGAGGCAGTTGCTCGGAGAGAGATGGCGGGACTACACACTTTCTTTGAACGCCAGTGATGAAAGGGGCATCGACACCGTCCGACAGAGGATCAAGACATTCGCCCGCTTCGCAGACAGGGCGGAAGGCATCCCCTTCCGGCTCGTGGTTCTTGACGAGGCGGACGAGACAACATCGGACGCACAAACCGCCCTGAGGAGGATAATGGAGGAGAACTCCGAGCACACGAGGTTCATATTGATCTGCAACTATTCATCCGGCATAATCGAGCCACTGCAGAGCAGGTGCGCCATATTCAGGTTCCAGCGCTATGACGAGGCGTCGGTCACCGAGCATCTGAAGTCGATTGCCAAGAAGGAAAAACTGAAGCATGGCGGGGACGCCGTCTTCGGAGCGATCTTCGAGGCGACTCAGGGGGACCTCAGGCAGGCCATCAACCTGATGCAGGCCGCCTCGGCCTCGGGGGAGCTTTCCATCGAAGCGGTGAAATCAGCGTCCGGGGCGAGCGCGAAGTCCCGTGTCTCTGAGATCATCCGGACGGCGATGGACGGGAACTTCGACATGGCCCGGACGAAGATGATAGAGCTCACCAGGGTCTACGGCATACCCGAGAGGGACTTCCTCAGGTTCGCCAACGAGGCTCTCGGATCGATGAATGTCCCCGACTTGGGGAAAGCCGTTTCGATACTCGCGGAGTACGACTTCCGGCTCGTGCAGGGCTCACAGCCCGAACTGCAGCTCACTGCGATGCTCGCTCAACTCGCTTCTCTCAAGGGCCAGAGGGACTAGCTTGGACCTCTCCACGCCGAGAGGGGTGGACGACATCGAGCCTGAGCGCTATGCCCGCCAGGCCAGGGTCAGAGCTGCTTTCGAGGAGGTCTCAAAAATCTACAACTTCGATGTGATGGAGCCCGCTTCCGTCGAGCACCTCAGCACCCTGCGAGCCAAGAGCGGGGCGGCCATCGACAAGGAGATCTACTCCTTCAAGGACAAGGCGGGGCGCGACCTGGGCCTACGGTTCGACCTTACCGTCGGGATCACCCGATATGTCTGCTCGCGCAAGGGCCTCAGGCTTCCCGTAAAACTGGCGGCGTCTGGCGGGATGTGGAGATACGACGAACCACAGTTTGGCAGGTATAGATGGTTCCACCAGTGGGACCTCGAAGTGTTCGGTCCGCCGTCGGTCGACGCCGACGCCGAGGTCATAGACGCGAGCTCTGCCATCATGCTGCGGGCCGGGATCCGGGATTTCACCGTGAAGGTGGGGGACAGGCGCGTGGTCGAAGATTACATCAGGACCAAGGTCGGGATCGAAGAGGACGAACGGGTCATCGAGCTGATGAGGGCCAACGACAAGGTCGAGAAGAAAACGGCCGACGATCTCAGGTCCGAGTACGTGGGGAAGGGGTTCGAGGCAGGTCAGATCAACAAGGTGCTTGATTTCGGGAAGCTGAGGGGGACGCCGGACGAAGTGCTTTCGAAGGCGTCCGAGCTCCGCCTGGAGTCGGTCGGGGAGCTTCGCACCCTCGCCGACAGGCTCGACTCTCGGGGAGTGAAGAACGTGGAATACAACATGAGCGTCGTAAGAGGAATCGACTACTACACCGGAATAGTCTTCGAGGGTGCCGACACGGGCAACCCCAGACTCGGCTCCCTCTTCGGGGGAGGAAGGTACGACGCACTCCCGAAGATCTTCGGCAGGCCGGACCTTTCAGCCACTGGCGCGGCCGGGGGCATCGAGCGGATCGCCATGTCGCTTGCCGAAATCGAGGGCCCCGGGGGGTCTCTGGTCTACGTCGCCGCCGCCGGAGAAAGTTTCACCGGCCGAGCGCTCGAGATACAGAGGAAGGTCAGGGCGACGGGGGTTCCCTGCGAGGCGGCGCTCATGCCAAAAACCCTCTCCAAGCAGCTGGAAGACGCGGACAAGCTGGACGCGGCCTGGGTGATGATAGTGGGGGAGAAGGAGACCAGGGCGAAGGGGGTGACGCTCAAGGAGATGAAAACCGGCAAAGAAGAGCTCATCCCCTTCGAGGCTGCCTTGAGGCGGATAATGCCCTGAAGCGGACGGCATAATCTTTAATCCAAGCATTTCATATCAATGTGCACTGGCATGGAGAGGGCAATCGTCCTGGTGAACCTGAGCCCGGGCTCTGAAGAGGCAAGCATCTCAGCCCTGAAGGGCATGGCGGGAATCAAGTCGGTCTACCAGCTTTACGGCCTCTACGACCTGCTCGTCATGGTAGAGGGGGCGGACGACCAGGCGGTCAAGACCACCATCGCGGAGGGCCTAAGATCGAGGCCCGGGGTCGTCTCCACCATCACGATGAAGATCCTATCCTAGACGGCATCAACGTTTTAACCCAATCTCAGAGGCAGGCACTCCGTTGAAGCCCAGGGTCCTGGTCACGGGCGCCGGAGGCCAGATCGGCTCTGAGCTGGTCACCGTGCTCGTCCAAAAATACGGAGAGGCAAACGTCTTCGCCACAGACAAGGTCAGGAGACCGAGCCGAGGGGCGGAACCCCCGTTGGAATTGCTGGACATCCTCGACAGGCAGGCTGTGGAGCGGGCGATAAAGCGGCACGGCGTGGACACCGTCTACCACCTGGCGGCCATCCTGTCCGCCGTCGGGGAGGCGAACCCAGACCTCGCCTGGGACGTCAACATGAACGGTCTGAAGAACGTGCTCGACGCCGCCTCAAGTGCAGGGGTGGACCGCCTGTTCTGGCCGAGCTCCATAGGCGTGTTCGGGCCCGACGCTCCCAAGGTGATGGCTCCACAGGACGCGAATTTGAACCCCACCACCATGTACGGCGTCACGAAGGTGTCCGGAGAGCTGCTCTGCGAATACTATTCGCTCAAACACCGCCTGGACGTCCGGAGCGTGCGCTTTCCCGGCCTCATAAGCAGCGAGGCTCCGCCTGGGGGAGGGACCACCGACTACGCCGTCGAGATATTCCATTCCGCCATAGAGAAGGGGAGCTACGACTGCTTCCTCAGGGAGGACGCTACGTTGCCCATGATGTACATGCCCGACGCCCTCAGGGCAGCCGTCCAGATCATGGAGGTCGAAGGGAGGAGGGTGAGGCTCCACATCGGATACAACCTGGCTGCGATGAGCTTCTCGCCTGCAGAGCTGGCGGCTGAGATAATGAAGCACATCGGGGCCTTCAAGGTCACCTACTCCCCGGACTCGCGCCAGAAGATCGCCGACTCCTGGCCGCAGTCCATCGACGACTCGGATGCCAGGAAAGACTGGGGATGGCGGCCGCAGTACGACCTGAAAGGCATGGTCTCGGACATGATCGGGCGCCTTCGTGAAAGGCAGACGGCCCAGGCAAAAGACGTTTAACCCCAAGCCAGTCTCTCGGCCACGAGAGCGTTGAGAGACCCCACATCGTTCCTGAGGCAGGAGTACGAAGACCTTGTCAGACAGGAGCTTGACTGGAAGCTAAGGGTCCTCGGAGGGCCAAGCACCCCCTGGTGCGTCGTCGACGGGAAGAAGGTGCTAATGTTCTGTTCAAACAACTATCTCGGCCTTAGCAACCACCCGAAGCTCAAGGCCGCGGCCATCGAAGCCGTAGAGACGCACGGAGCCGGGTCAGGGTCGGTGAGGCCCATCGCAGGCAACATGGACCTCCATATGGAGCTCGAACGGCGCCTCGCAAGGTTCAAGGGGGCCGAGGCCTCCCTGGTGTACCAGACCGGCTTCGCGGCCAACTCCGGGCTCATCCCCCAGCTGGCAGGAAAAGGAGACCTCATCATAAGCGACGAGCTCAACCACGGGAGCATCATAGACGGGGTCCGCCTCTCCCTGGCAGAGCGCAAGATGTACAAGCACGCCGACACCGGCGACTTGGCGAGGGTCCTCGACGAGTCGGAGAAGGCGTCCGCCCCCTACCGGCGGATCCTCATCATTACCGATGGGGTGTTCTCGATGGACGGGGACATCGCCCCCCTGGACAGGGTGGCGAGCCTCGGCTCGGAGCATGGAGCCATGGTCTATGTCGACGACGCCCACGGGGAGGGGGTGCTCGGCGAAGGGGGGAGAGGGATAGTGTCTCACTTCAGACTCCCCCGCGGAAGGGTACAAGTGGAAATGGGGACCTTCTCCAAGGCCTTCGGAGTGGTCGGTGGCCACGTCTCGGGGTCTAAGGACCTGGTCGACTTCGCCTACAACAGGTCGAGGACTTGGCTGCTCAGCGGCTCGCACCCCCCAGCCGTCGTCGCCGCCTGCCTGGCTGCCGTGGACGTCCTAGAGCACGAGCCCCAGCATGTGCGGAACCTCTGGGACAACACCAACTACTTCAAGAAGGCGATGCGGGAACTGGGCTTCGACATAGGCAGGAGCGAGACCCCCATAACCCCTGTGATGGTTGGAGAAAGCGGAAAAGCGAAGAAACTAAGCTCTAAGCTCTTCGAGGCCGGCGTCTTCGCCCTCCCCATCGTGTACCCCATGGTCGCGCAGGGGAAGGCAAGGATCCGGACCATCATGAACGCGGCCCTCACCAGAGAGGACCTGGACTTCGCCATCGGGGCCTTCGAGGAGGCCGGGAAGGAGCTCGAGATCATCCCTGCCAGACAATCCGGTCGCGCATAGGTTAAGTGGCCTGGGACCAGGGCGGAGGTCGAACCGCCAATGCCATTCAGGTACCTTCCCGACGTCGCCCTCGCCGACATCGCCTTCGAGGCGGAATCGGACACCGTCGACGGCCTCTTCGAGACATGCGCCCTCGCCATCACCGACATCATGGTGGACCCCAAGACGCTGCGCAACACGACGCAGAGAGAAATATCCTTCGTGTCTGAGGACCTCGACCGCCTCCTCTACGACTTCATGACGGAGCTGATAGTCATGAAAGACGTCGACTCCCTCCTCTTCGGCAAGTTCGAGACGAAAGTCTCCCCCCAGGGTACATCCCTCAAGGCAGTGGCGACAGGAGAGACCATAGACAGGGAGAGGCACAGCCTCCGGAACGACGTCAAGGCAGTAACGATGCACCTCTTCGGCATAAAGAACGAAGGGGGGACCTGGAAGACCACCGTCGTCCTCGACATCTGAGCTCCAAACGCTTAAAGAAGTAATTCCGAGGCTGCGGAACCGAAGAGTGCACCTTTACGCCAGCAAATCCAGCCATCAAGCAAGTGTCCGACGTCACCTGGGAGATCCCGACGACATACAAGCCAGGGATGCAGGTCCCCGCGCGCATCTACGCGACGAAGAAGCTCCTCGACAACATGGATTCCGGGGTGATAGAGCAGGTCACCAACGTCGCCTGCCTCCCTGGGATTGCGAGGTACTCCTATGCCATGGCCGACGCACACTGGGGCTACGGCTTCCCCATAGGCGGAGTGGCAGCGTTCGACACCGAAAAGGGAGTGATATCGCCTGGCGGTGTCGGATTCGACGTCAATTGCGGGATGCGCCTTATCCGGACGAATCTACACTATTCAGAGGTCAAATCAAGGGTTAAGGAGCTTGTAGACCTCATATTCACCCTCGTCCCCGCGGGGGTGGGGGTGAAAGGCACGCAGGGCTTCGCTCAGTCTCAGATGGGGGACATCACCTCGCTGGGGGTGAAATGGTGCGCCGAGCACGACCTCGCCTGGGAGGACGACCCCGAGCACGTGGAAGAGGGGGGTTACATCAAGGGGGCGGACATCTCGAAGGTCAGCAGGCAGGCGATCAGCCGCGGGGTCAACCAGTTCGGCACCCTTGGCTCTGGAAACCACTACCTTGAGGTCCAGGTGGTCGACCCGGCCAGGTATCTCGACAGAAACCTCGCGAAGGAGTTCGGGATCGTTCACGACGACCAGGTGATGGTGATGATACACTGCGGGAGCAGGGGTTTCGGTCACCAGGTCTGCACCGACTACCTGCGCACCTTCGAGTCTGGCATGAGGCGCTTCGGCATCGAGGTCAGAGACAGGGACCTGGCCTGCCTCCCATTCAGCTCGAAGGAGGGGGAGGACTACTATTCGGCCATGGTCTGCGCCGCGAACTTCGCCTTCGTCAACAGGCAGATCATAGTCAACAAGGTGAGGGAGGCGTTCTCCAGGGTCTTCCACCGGGACGCCGAGTCGCTTGACATGCACCTGATATACGACGTCTGCCACAACGTGGCCAAGGTGGAGACCCACACCTACGACGGCATCAACTCCAAGGTCCTGGTCCACAGGAAGGGGGCGACGCGGAGCTTCGGCCCTGGGCATCCTGACATTCCCGCCCCCTACAGGGGGGTCGGCCAGCCCGTGATAATCGGCGGCTCGATGGAGACAGGCTCCTACCTGCTGGTCGGGACCCAGAAGGCCATGGAAGAGACCTTCGGCTCGACCGCCCACGGCTCCGGGAGGACGATGTCCCGCACTCAGGCCAAGAGGGAGGTCCGCGGTGCGGAGCTCCAGAGGAAGATGCTGGAAAGGGGGATCTACGTCAAGGCGGCCACCATGGACGGCCTGGCCGAAGAGGCCGGGATGGCCTACAAGGACATCTCGGAGGTGGTCGAGACAATGGACAGGGCGGGCATATCCAAGAAGGTCGTCGCCCTGAGGCCGGTGGGGAACATAAAGGGGTGACACGACGCGGCGTCGTTCCACTTTCCGACCGACCCTCTCGGCTTCGTGGTCTACCTCGTGGGTCTCGTGGTGCTTTGGATCGTCGTCTCGCTCCCTGTCTGCTTCGCCGGCAGGGCGATCAAGGGGAGGAGCGCCACCTTCGGGGACGCCATGGGTGCGACCCTCGGGGGCGTCCTGGTCTACTACGTCGTCTTCTTCGTAGTCTCGTTCTTCCTTGGCGCTGTCATAGGCTCTCCGGCTGATGTCATAGCGCTACTACTGGGCCTGCTCGCCTGGCTCGCCGTCTTCAGGGGCGCCTTCCGCACCACCTGGCTCGGAGCCGTGGGGATCGTCGTGCTCGCCTGGGTCATCCTGCTTGTCATCGACCTTCTCCTCCTCGCGGCCTTCGGGGTGTCGTTCCCCGACTTATTCCCCTTCTGACAGCCCTATCCTATGTACCCTGGCCTAGGCTCGCGTCCGGGCTGAGGAGCGCTCTCCCGTGACTGGTCCGCCATCGCCTGGAGCTGGCTGATCACCTTCTGGGTCTCCTGCGCCTTCTCCTCCAGCTTCGAGGTGTCGATGGGGAGGTCGACCACCTTGGAGAGCAGCTCAAGGACGGCCGTCGACGCCCCGGCGTCGACGACGTACCCCGAGGTCTCGCCCAGGAGGCACGCCCCCTCAAGCCCCCTTAGCGCCGCCACGCCGATCAGGAGCCCGTTCATGCCGCTGATGCCCCCGTCCTTCATCAGGGTCGCACCGCTCTGCGCGAGGGAGTCCGCCATCCCCTTCGACGTCCCGGCCCCGAACACTCGCGGGGACTTCGAAAAAGAACCTGTGATGTAGGCGGCGAGCGTGTACACCTTCTTCACACCGCACTTCTTGGCGAATTTCACGACCGCGTCTGACAGCTCGTACTCCCCTTCGGACGTCGTGGGCTGGGCGTCAGCCGTGAACACGAAAAGCCCCCTGTTCCTCTTTGCAGTCGCGTAGAACAGCTCCCCTTTCGGCGGGTCGACAGTCCCGTCTTCCTTGACGCTGACCTGGGGCGGGAAGGTTGAGCTCGAGTACTCGGCCACCTTCTTCAGGCCGTAGGAACTCACGAGGTGGTCGGCGGCCAGCTTCCCGACGTAGCCGCTCCCGGGAAGGCCGCAGACAAGGACCGGGTTCGCCGCTTTGGGAACGGCCAACACTTTCTCGGTGACTACCGGGACCTTCACTCCCTTTCCCTCCTCCCCAGCTTCTCGCTGAGGTCGACCAGCTTCCCCTGGTCCATCACCTTGATCGAGGTCTTCAGCCTGAACCTAAGCCCCAGCTGCCTGAATATGGAGAGGAGCTCCCCTCCTGCGACCTTGTCGTTGAGCCGTCCGCTCCTTACCATGCCTGCGATCTCCTGCACGAGCCTCTCCGTCTCCGCGGGATAGAACGAATAGGCGGCGTCAAGCACCTCGTCCCCCCTGTCATAGAGGACCCCCTCCACGACCTGCCTGTCCGTCTTTTCCTTCTTCTCTGAGGGAGCGGCTGCCTTCAGCCTCCGCCGTATGGCCTCGAGCTTCCTCTGCTCCAGCAGCTTAAGGTCCGCGTCCTCTTCCATGGCCTTCTGGCCTCCCGATTCCTTGGCCATAAAACGATTGCTGACCTTCGCCTTCCCGATTAGTTTGCCGCAGAGGACTGGAATGTAGCTCTAGAGTACTCCTTGGTCCCAGCAAGCATATCTCTCTCGGTGAGTAGCCGACTCGGTTGCTTCGTGACGAAGTCGCTTTCGACGGGGACGTAGAAGAGTGCCTCACCATTCTTCGAACCAAAGGTCTCAGCATCAAAGAGCTTGACAGCAAGAAGAAGGAAGCTCTGCGCATGTATCTTGACTACCTTCACAACACGAAAGGGCTTTCGCTTAATGACATCGCTAAGATAGTGGGGAACAAGACAAGTGGATACACTTCTTGGGTATGCAGGCAGGTGGGGGTCAAGCCAAGGCCATTCGAGGAGGCTAGGCTGAAGGGGATCAGGGAGAAGAGGAGGAAGTACGAGCGGAAGCCGTTCGGCGGGACCGACGAGGACAAGGCGTACCTGCTGGGCCGAGGCACGGGGACCTGTCGGTGTACAGGCCATACAATGGGGTTGTGCGCGTATCCACGAGCACGACTCATCCTGCAATGGCACAACTGTTCCGTTCACTATTCGAGCGATATGGACACGTGTATCAAGAACCTCGTTACAAGAAGGACACGAACAGTTACGAATGGAATTTGGCCACATATGTGGACGATAGCTTCGGATTCCTCTTTTCCTCGTTCTCGGATCGGCCGACTGGATTCTTTCTAAACCTTCAATCACGCTGGCTTATCTCGCTGGACTATTTGACGCCGAGGGGAGCGTTAGCATCCACGCCGCGAAGTTGCTCACGTCTGTAACTGCTACCCACTACAACACGAACTTGGCACTTATGAATTTCGTATTCATCGCAATCAAGGGCCTGGGCTATCGTCCCGTCGAGCCTTATCTTGACAAGAAGAAAGGATTCAGATCGCCCGGCTATCATATCGAAATGAAGAAGGACTACTGGCGTGTAGTCCTGGGCAGATTCGAAGAATGTCAGATGTTCCTGCGGTCGTTGCCCATCAAACATCTCGAGAAGATCGACAAGCGTGGACTCGCGTGCTCTCTGATTCCAGGGCATCTTTGGAAAGAAGTGGAACCCAAGGTGCAGGGAATCAGAAGTTCAATCAGGTCAGCCCGTGACTCGTTTGTCGCCGAGGCAGAGAGGTTGTACCTGTCAAGACCTCACCGACGAGTCCTAGCACCGACCTGAAATTACTCGCCTAAGCAGCCGGTTGTGGCTTACGGCTGAGTGATTTTGATGGACAAAGTCGGGCAGCTAGTCTCACACGCCATGCAGAAGATGCAGTCCATCTCCCGCACCGGCTCCGACTTGTCGCTCCTGTATTGCGTCCACTCCGGGCTCCCGTTGTCCAGGACCTTGTCCTTCCCTGTCCCCGCCTGGCCTGGATTCAGAAGCCACTCGAAAACGAACACCGGACAGACGTCCATGCAGACGCCGTCGGCCACGCACGACTCCCAGTCGACGGCCACCTGCGTCCCGTGGACCCCGTTCGTGGTGGGGTAAGGCTTCCCTTCCCCGTCCATCCTCGACACCCCCTGGGCCCTTACCTTGTGCCCGTTGTGCTCCCCGGTCACAGGGAACTGGTCCGGCTTGGAGAGGAAGTTCGGGTCTATCGGTGCTGATTTGTAGCCGACATCGCGAGTCATGATACCTGCGAAGCGCGTCCCCTGAGGTGGTTATAAGTTTAGTCGTCTCTTTTCAGGACTTCATACTTTCCGTCGCCTCCGAGGCGGTACACGGTCATCGGCTTGAAAGTGAATATCCCGACTTCTGCTACCCCGGGGGTCGACCTGATAGCGACCTCCAGCGCGCGAGGGTCTTCCACTGGCTCGAACAGGGTGTCAAGTATCATGTTACCGTTCTCCGTGAAATATGGATACCCCTTCGGCATCAGCCTTTCGTCGGCGACACCGCCCAGCATGGAAAGCTTCACTTTGGCGCTCTGGCGCGCCATGGGGAACACCTCCACCGGCACCCTCACCCCGTTCTCGCAGAGCCTATTGACGAACTTGTTCTCAGCTGCGACGATCGCGATGTTCTTGGAGCTCCCCATGACGACCTTCTCCCTTAGGAGGGCGCCGCCTCCTCCCTTCACCAGGTTAAGTTCCCTGTCCACCTGGTCGGCCCCGTCTATCACGAGGTCCACCGAGCCTCTGAAGGGGACGAGGTTGATGCCTGACCTCGACGCCACTAGCTCGATCTGAGTCGAGGTGGGAACGCCGTCGATTGTCTTCGCCTTCGCCAGGATCAGGGGAGAGAGTTCCTCCAGCAGGGTCGCGACGGTCGAGCCGCTCCCGAGCCCGAGCGTGGTGCCTGGGACGATGCTCCTGGCGAGCTCCCGCGCGACGCCTTTTAGAGCCTCCCTGACGCGGTCCAATCAGTTTTCCTGCTGCTTCTTCTCTATGTCGATCTGCTCGAGGCGGGCGAGCTCCCCCATGACGTCGTCCATTATCTCCTTCCGCCTGCGCTCAGCTTCCGTCATCTCGGGCTTCGAACGCTTCTCGACCACCTTCTCGAGCTCGGTCCCCCTTTCTACCCTCGGGGGGCCTTCCTTCTTGACCTGTTGCGGGGCCGCCGGGCCGAGCCTCTGCCTCGCTACCTCGAGCCTGGCTTCGATGTTTTGTATCTTCCCCTCGAAGAGCGAGACCAGGTCCTTCCTCAGCCCTTCGAGCTCCCCGACCTCGACGACGAGCTCGACGTCCTTCAGCTTCGACTGAAGTTCCTTGATCTGGTCGCTGTACCGCTTCGAGATCGTCTCCCTCTCTTCGCGGGTTATCCTCCCCTCTGTCTCCGCCTCGTAGAGCTTCATCATCGCGGACGAAAGCAGGTCCCTTTCGACCATGATCGTGCGCATGTCCCTCCTCGAGCGCTCAAGGTCGGCGCTGGTGACGGTCGACTCGGTCGGCCCGGTTCCCGGCTCCGGCCTGGTGACGACCACGGTCTCCTGCTTTGCCCGCGGGTAGAAGACGTACCTGGTGACCACACCCCCGAGGCCGAGACCCACTACTCCGGCGACGACGGCGGTCAGAATATCGACCATGCAGCTGATTCCTTGCCTGTGCTCAGGCGGCTTCGGTATAAAAGTAGAATTTCGCGGCCTCTAGCTGGGGGGCGGGGATATCATGATGATGTTGTCTCCCCTGACGATCAGAGTCCCGAGGGAAGTCGACTGCCCGTCCTCTGCTACCTCCTCCGCCTTCTCGAGTGAGAGGTTCATGTGCTGGTCGAAGCCCTGAAGGTTCCCCCTGATTATCTTCCCCCCCTTCAGTTTGATCAGAACGACCTTGCCGACGCTCTCGTCGAGCACCTTGACCGCCATGTCTACCGACAAATCTGTCCCTTGAACCGGGCTCTCGGATTCATTTATTTAAGCAGTGGTGCCCGTCGGACTAGTTGAAGAAGTGGGTCCTGTCCCGGCGCGATTCGGCCGAGATGATTTCGAAGATCGAATCCTCCCTGGGCCTTTCTCTCAGGATGCCGAAGTCAGCCCAGGCCCAGTGCGCCGAGCCGGAAGAGGGGGCGGTGTTCGTGGGCCTCGACGGCTACGAGTTCGTCAAGGCGGGGGATGACTTCTTCCCGTATCTTGGATCGCAGGAGACACTGGCACTTTTTCCCCAGGCGGTTGTAGATGAGGGCGCGATAAGGTTCCTGCTCAACGGGGCGGACGTCATGCGTCCCGGCATCAGGAAGCTCGACGAATGGGGTCCCGCGGGAAGGATGGTCGTCGTCAGAGAGGAGAAGAAGGGGAGGGCAGTGGCCGTCGGCCCATCCCTCGTGGCAAGCTCGGAGGCGCAGGGCATGACGAAGGGGGGATGCGTGAAGAACCTCCACCATGTGGGGGACAGGTACTGGAACCTGCACAAGGCCCTGTGAGCGACCCAACATTACTTTCGCCGATCCCTCCCCTTATATGCTGAGAACGAAATTCGTCCTGTCTGAACTATTCTCTACAACTCGGTCTAACTAATTCATACCTATCATAGAATTGCAGAGCCGCCCTACGCTTAATAATAACCGGAGCAAAAGGAGAGACAACAAAGAAATGTCTGGAGTGATGCAGGAAAGGAAGATGGAGGGGAAGAGCAAGGAGATACTTCTGAAGGCCCTCGCCCTCCGCAGCATCGAAGACATACCGAAGATCCAGGAGGACGTAACCAACAAGACCATAGTCATACTGAAGGTAACACCCCTTGCCCAGAAGAGCCTGGAGGAGCTGAAGTCGTCTGTCGAGCAGCTCTACGAGTTCGCCACCTCGGTGGGCGGCGACATAGCGAGGCTCGGAGACGAGAGGGTCGTCATCACGCCGCCAGGCGTGAAGATCTGGCGCGGGCTTCAGTAGACCAGACCCGAATCAAAGCGGCGTGGGATGCGTTGCTGCTCTTGCATTCCACTAGCCGAGGCTCAGGTCGCCAGAGGCGAAAGGCTTCATTATGATGTCCCAGGTTGAAGCGATTCCGTTCCTGCAAGTCAGCGTTCCCCCCTGGGTCTGCGTAACGAGCTGCGCAGCCTCCGCCAGGGGCAGATCGGCCTCGATGCGCAGCGCCTCCACGGGCCTAGCCTCTATCACTTTTCCTGAGAGCATAGTGGCCTGATTGTCTTTTGTTTCCTGCAGCTTTCGCGGGCTGAAAAGGTAACTGATAATCTCCCTGTCGGAGACAAAGGAGCCGGTTCCCTGGATGAAGAGCCTCCTTACTCTGCGTTCGAGCATCAGGCTTATGGAATCCCTGATGGTAGCGTCCCGAGTAACGGATATCGGCATCGTTGCTACGTCCGCCACGCGGAGTTCTGTCTTCAGTCTACCTTCTTTGAAGAGGCCGAGCACATCATAGAGCTCGGCCATGCTGAACATGTCCTTCCGTGTTACCGCCGCAAAACCGAACCTTTCTCCTTGGAAGAGTAAGAGCAGGTCGCGTATGCTTTGGTTGGATTCAAGGGAGGGCATTAGAATTGTGCTTCTGCTGCAGGGCTCGAACATCTGCTTGTAGCTTTCGTCGGGAGGGCAGGTGAAAAGCGATTTGAGTATCGAGTACCCTCAGACAAACGCAAACCTGCCTTGCACGCGCATTGGCTCCTTTCCGTCCACAAGAAGCATAGCCGCATCCGTGGAATGAAAGCGCAAGAGCGAGGCAACCATTATCAACGGAGATCCTCCTTCGGCGACGGGGCAGGATTTTGAGAATAGGGACGGAAACACCCCGTCCAGGGTGGGACCTCCGTACGCGCTTTCGGGTGTGAGCTTCATGCCTGATTCCACACTGGTATCATCAATCTTCTTCTTCATTTAAGGTATCTGCTAACTACGTCTGCGAGCTGTATCTCGAGTGGGTCCCTCGCCTCATTCAGATAGTACGCCCGCAGCTAGTATACGCGGATTGCCTCTTGGACCGCGGGGTGGATCGCTGGGATGCGATAGATCCTCTGAATCGAATAGGCCAGGTTCTCGGTCTTGCGCTTCTCCCCGTGGTTGACAAGCACGAGCTGCAGCTTGGGCCGGACCTTGCCAACGAAGCGTATGATCTGGTTGTAGTCGCTGTGGCCGCTGAACCCCTCGATCTTCTGGACCGAGGCCCTGACGTCGACTATCTTGATCTTGCCGTTCGTGTCCATGAGGCTGGCCTGGCTCCCTCCATCCAGCACTCGCCTCCCTATGGTCCCCTGGACCTGGTAGGAGACGAAGAGTATCTTGTTCTTATCCGACGGGGCCAGGTGCTCGAAGTAGTCAAGGACCGGCCCCCCTTCGAGCATCCCCGAAGTGGCCATGATTATGGCCGGCCCCTCCCTGTAGGCCTCCTCCCTGTCCGTCGGGTGCTCTACCTCTGTGAAGTATTCTGACTTGAACGGGTTGACCCCCTCGTCGAGGATCTTGCTCCTCAGTTCTCTGGAGAGATAGTCGGCATAGGAGACATGGATGGCCGTGGCTTCCGATATCATCCCCTCGGTGAAGACAGGCGCCTCCACGAGCACCTTGTTCCTCATGTACTGGTCGATGACGAGCAGAATCTCCTGGGCCCTCCCCACAGCGGGGATGGGGATGAGCACCTTCCCGCCGTTCTTCAGGGTGCCGTTGATGGCGTTGACGAAGTTCATCTCCACCTCCTCCCTCACTGGCATGATGTCCTCCTTCGCCCCGTAGGTGCTCTCCGTGATCAGCGTCTCGACCCGGGGGTAGTTCCAGGTGGCCGAGTCGAAGAGCTGGGTTCTGCCGTACTTGTAGTCCCCGGTGTAGACTATGTTGTGGGCCCCTTCCCCTATGTGGAGGTGGACCGTGGCCGAGCCGAGTATGTGCCCCGCGTTGTTGAACACGAGCTTGATGTCAGGGGAGATGTCGGTGACCATCCCGTAGGGGAGGGTTATGGCGTGCTGGATGACGTCGCGGATGTCCTTCTGGTCGTAGATGAGCCTGCCTCCCTCTATCTGTGCGATCTTGACGAAGTCGTTCTGCAGGAGCGTCATCAGGGGGAGCGTCGGCTCGGTGCAGTAGACGGGCCCGTCGTAGCCGTACTTGTACATGGCAGGGAGGAAGCCCATGTGGTCCAGGTGGGAGTGGCTGATCACGATCGCGTCTATGTCCCTCGGAGACACGTCAGCCCAGTCTAGCCGCGGGTATGCGTCCCAGGTGTTCCTCGACCCGGGATGGATCCCGCAGTCGAGCATCACCTTGCTCTCGGCCGTCTCGACCAGTATGCACGACCTTCCCACCTCCTGGAAAGAACCGAGCGTCTTGATGGTCACGTGTTCCTCGGCCGCTATCCGGGGTCTGAATATTGCCTCCCCTAGCTCCCGGAGGAACTTCTCCCTGGCCTCGCTCCCTGTCTTCAGCGCGTAGTAGACGTTCTGGATGGCCGTCGACTTGATGTGGGGTGCCTTCCTCACCCTGACCTTCCACCCCGTCTGGTCCATGGCAGCGCCGATGTCGAAGCCCGCTTCCTGCGAGAGCATCCTCGGGTTTTCGGCCTCCACCGTTATCTCGCCGAGGGCGTCGTCGAAGAAGTAGTTCGAGACCCCTGCCTCGGGGGGGAATAGTTTGTCCAGGGCCTGCCTCGCCTCGCTCTCCTGTTTCCTTATGGATTTCTCAGTCCGCGTGACGACGCGCTTCTTGAGCGAATTTACAATCTCGGAGATCACGTAGCTGTTTTTGTGGAGGAAGGCCGGGTTCTTGGTGTAGAGCGCGATCCTCGGCCCTTCATACTCTATCCTGGTTATCTGAGCTTCCGCTGGGATATTGTTCAGGATGGCGCCCATCAGGCTCGCGCCGTTCGCTTTCTGTTCCAAGACTAATTTTCAGTTGTAAACTGAGCGAGGAGCTTGTCCTTCTCCTGCTCTGGGATCTCCCTGAACCCGTCCTTGTCAAGGATCGCCACGTCGAAGTGGTCCCCCGTGGCCACGTTGCGCCTCGTCGCCGCTATGATCGCCTTGGCGGCCAGCGGATAGGTCTTGGCCGCGGGCGCCCCTTCCTTGAACTCGGCTTCTAGAATGCCGTAGGCCACCGGGGACCCGCTCCCTGTCGCGATCATCTTCTCCTTGTTTATCGACCCGAAGAAGTCCACGTTGAAGAGGGACCCGCCAGAAGTGTCCACCCCTCCCACCAGGACGTCAGCGATGAACGGGTAGAGCCTGGAAGCGAAGAGCATGTTCGAGACTACCTGGGCCGCGGCCTTCACAGGCATCGGCCTGCTTCTCTCCATCCTGTAGAGGTTCGTGTAATACTTCAGCGTGTCGACCACGTTCTGGGCGTCCGCCACCCCCCCGGAGATTGTCATGGCGATGTTGCTGTCGATCCTGAGGAGCTTCTTTCCTCTCTTGTGGGCGATGAAGCCACCCGCCGTGACCCTCGTGTCAGTGGCCAGGACGACGCCGTCCGAGCACACCAGCCCGACGGTCGTGGTGCCATGGTAGACGGCAGAGCCCACCGTCTTCCCCCCCACTGAATTGAAGTCTCTCGACATTGGATTCACAAGCCTTCAGAACGGACAAAAATCCTGCGCTCCTGTTGCTTATTTAATCTTTCCAAGGGTCGGCGGGCGGATCGCCTCCGGGCAGGTCGAATCGTCCTTAAATCACAAGCGGGAAGCTCGGGCATCGTGGATCCTGGCTATCACCTGATGGAGCTCCCGACAAAGGTGTTGATCGGGAGCGGGGTCATCTCCAAACTGGGGGACTTCGTCGAAGAATCCACTGGGGACAGAAGGGTGGTCATTGCCGCGGGCTCGAACGTCACTTCGAAAGTGAAGAGGGCCGTGGAGGCGGCTCTCCATGCCGAGCCCATCTGGGTCGAGGTCACGGCTGCCGACACAGGGAACGTCGACAGAGTGATCGCCGCTTCCTCGGGCTCAGGGAGCATAATTGGGGTGGGAGGCGGGAAGAGCGTCGACGTGGGGAAGCTCGCAGCGTTCAGGATGCACCTCCCCTTCTTCTCTGTCCCCACCAGCGCATCTCACGACGGTATCTCTAGCCCATTCGCTTCGCTGAAGGGCCTGGACAGGCCCTACTCTGTAATGGCGAAGCCACCGGTGGGGATACTTGCAGACATAGACGTGATTGCGTCGGCGCCGAGGCGGCTGCTCGCTTCGGGGTGCGGGGACCTAGTTTCAAAACTCACCGCGGTGAAAGACTGGGAGCTTGCCCACAGGGTCACAGGGGAGTACTATGGAAGCTATTCCGCCAGCTTGGCCCTGATGAGCGCCAACGCCGTGTTGGATAGGTCCAAGACGCTGGGCAGGTTCGGGAAGGACAGCGTCAGGGACCTGGTGGAAGCGCTGATCAGCACGGGGGTCGCGGCCGGGATTGCGGGGAGCTCCCGCCCTTGCTCGGGATCAGAGCACCTCTTCAGCCATTACCTCGACATGCTCGCCCCGGAATCGGGGCTGCACGGCGAGAAGTGCGGCCTGGGGACCATCATGATGGCGAAACTTCACGGCCTAGACTGGAAGCGGGTCAGGTCGGCGCTGAAGAACGTGGGAGCGCCGACAGGAGCGTCTCAGATCGGGGTGGACGACTCGATGGTGGTCGAGTCGCTTGTGAAGGCAAGCTCGATACGCCCTGACAGGTACACCATCCTTTCGAGGAGGAAGCTCACGCGGGCGACAGCGGCCGCCCTCGCGAAGTCTACGGGCGTGATCTAGGCGGCCCGGGGGGCTGCTTCAGCCTTCTTCCGCCTCGGCTTCGTAGCCTGTTCTTTCAGCTCTGGCTTCGGCTCCTCCGGTTTTGCATCTTCTTTCTTCGGTTGAGGCTTCTGATTGTTGAACCTCTCGACGAAAGTCAGAGCCCTCAGGCTGGGGACGAACTTGAAAACGTCGTTGGCTATGCCCCTCTTGATTATCTGAAGCCCCTCGACCAGAAACAGGTCCTCGGGGATTGTCACCGTGAGCGCGCCATCGGCAAGCTCGAACGTAGTTTTCGTCCCCTCCCCGGCGAGCCTCCTGTCGACCAGCGCTCTCACCTTGTCGTCATCGGTATCGACTGTTTTCAGGACCTGGAAGTCATAGACTATGGACTTGCCGGCGAGCCTGTGGTTGAAGTCCATCTGCGCCCTTCCGGATCCGACGAACCTCACTATCCCGACGCGGTTGTCTATCTCGACCGAGTCCCCCACCGAAAGCTCGTGCTCCCTTTCTCCGAACTTCCTAAGCGGAATCATGCGGAGCTGGGTGGGGTCCCTCACGCCGAAGGCCTTCTCTGGGGGGAGCTCGATCTCCTTCTTTTCGCCGACCGAGAGCTTTGCGACCTCGGCGTCTAGCCCCGCTATCAGCCACCCTTCCCCCACGGCGACGAGCCTTGGCTCATACTTCCTCGACTCTTCGTATATCTTGAGCTTCTTGGCCTCATCCTCGACGGTCGACTCTATCCCCTCCTCGGTATCTTTGACCCTGGCAGTGTAGTTCGCGAATATCAGCGTCCCTTTCTCGAAAGCCAACGGAACCGACCAGCCTCCGGGTTGGGTTAATAGGCTTTCAATGGGGAAAGTTGGCCATGGTCTCGCCGATGGCCTTCAGGGTAGTCTCCACCATCTCCTCGTTGATCTGCCCCATGCACCCAACCCTGAACACCTTCCCGGCGAATGGACCGAACCCCCCCGCAATGACCACCCCCCTTTCATGCGCCAGGGCCTTCCTGAACTTGGCGTCGTCCACGCCCGCGGGATAGAACGAGGCGATCACTGTCTTCGACCGGACTGACTTCTCGGCCACAGCCTTCAGCCCCTGGCCTGCCAGGCCCTCGTAGATGAGGGCGGACATCCTGTCGTGCCTTTCGACCCTCTTCGACAGGCCCTCTTCTAGCAGCTCTTCCAACGCCTCATCCAGAGCATAGTAAAGAGGCAAAGCCGGGGTGAAAGGCGTCTCCCCTTTGGCCCCGTACTCCAGGTATCTGGGCAGCTCGAAGTACCTCGTCTTCGGAGGGGACTTCTTCATGAACTCCACGGCCCTCTGGCTCACTGAAAGCAGGGCCAGCCCTGGCGGGGCGGCTACGCACTTTTGGCTCCCCGTGATGCACACGTCTACCCCCCACCTGTCGACTGGGATCGCGTACCCCCCGAGACTCGAGATCGCGTCTATGACAGCGAACGCCCCGTGCTCCCTAGCCAGCTTCGCAGCCTCCTCCACGTAGGGTGCGGCCACCCCGGTGCTTGTCTCGTTGTGCACCAGGAAAAGCGCCTTGAAGCTCCCCTGCGCCTCCATGGCCGCCTTCAGCTGGTCGAAGGCCGGGACCTTTCCGAAATCGGAGCTTACCCTGACGGCCCTTCCCCCGGCCATCTCGACGGTCTCTGCGAGCCGCGTGCTGAACTCGCCGAAGACGGGGACGACTGCGACGTCTCCGGGCCTGATGATGTTCCACACGGCCGCCTCGACCCCTCCGGTCCCGGAGGAGGAGAGGACCACCACCTCGCCTTCGGTCTGGAACAGGCGCCTCGTCTTCTCGAGCACCCCCTTGTATAGCTCCCTGAATGCGTCCCCGCGATGGTTGATTATCGGGCCAAGCATCGCCCGCATCACCCTATCTGAGACGTTTGTCGGCCCAGGAAGCATGATGAGCTGCTGACGGCTATCCATGCTCCCCACCTCTCAGATCCTTGCGCATAAGGGCTCTCACCCTCTCCACCCCCCCGAACTTCTTCACCAGCTTCGCGACCTGGGGCGGGACGAGGCTCTCCCAGTCCTTCCTCTCCAGTATCCTATCGCGCACGTTTGTCGCCGAGTATCTGCTTCTGTCAAGGTAGGGGACCGCCTTGGCCTGGATCCCTTCCTCATTGAACAGGAGAAACGTCAGGGCGTCGTTTGTGAAGACAACGTCGAACTTCGGCACCATTGACTCGACCGTCGACACCCAGAGGGAATGGGAGTCAGCGTCGGCGATGGGGATGGCCATCCACTTCGAAGGGTCGACGCCGTTCCCGTCCAGGGCGCTCTTGATCATCATGATGCGTTCAGACGCGGTGAATGGATTGTCCCTCTCATGGCTCCTCTGGGCGGATCCTACTACGACATAGAGGTAGTCGACCTGCTTGAGCGCGTACTTTACTGCCCCGAGGTGGCCGAGGTGGAAAGGCTGGAAGCGGCCCACAAAAAGACCGACCCGCATTCCGTTCTCGAGCCGCGGCCCGGCCGGGCCTATTTAAGAGAGCACGCATCACCGCTTATCCCGGCCTACCGTGGAAGGCTGCCGTGGACCTGATCGAGGTCGACGGTTCTAGGGGAGAGGGAGGGGGGCAGATCCTCCGGTCTGCGGTCGCCTTCGCCGTGATTCAGGGAAGGGGCGTTAGGGTCAGCGGGATAAGGGCTGGGAGGGAGGTTCCCGGCCTGAAAAGGCAACACATCTCCGCGCTTCAGGTCCTCAACAGGGTTTTCGGGGGTGAGCTTACGGGGGCCACCGAGGGCTCGAGCGCGATCACATTCGTCCCGGGGAGTGAGAGGTCGCAGGAGGTCTCCGTCGACATGGGGACTGCCGCAAGCGTCACCCTGGTGCTCCAGGCCGTCGTGCCAGCGGTAGCGCTCACCCGCAGTAGGCTCAGGCTGCAGCTGGTCGGGGGGACGGACGTGCCTTGGAGCCCGACCTTCGACTACTTTGATCGTGTCGTCCGCGAAGCATACCTGAAAGTCGGCATCCGTTTCCAGCTCGGAGCCTCCCGCAGGGGATACTATCCCAGGGGCGGGGGGAGGGTAGAGGCTACAATCGAGCCATGCGATTCCCTTTCCTCATTGGACCTGTCTTCAACGATGGAGATGCCTGGGGTCGAACTGATCAGCAGGTGCGCAAGCTTGCCGAGGCACGTCGCCGAGCGCCAACTGTCGTCCTCTGTCGGCGAGCTGGAGAAATCGGGGCTGAAGGTTGTCGATGCGAAGTTAGCGCAGGAGGAAGCTGACTCTCCTGGCTCGTCCATCCTCATCTACCATGTTGGCGCAGGCGCCTTCCTCGGGGCTGACGGCATCGGCTCCAGGGGAAAGCCTGCCGAGGAAGTCGGGGCGGAGACCGCAGGTAGGTTCCTCCGAGCGGCGGAGTCGGGATGCGCCCTCGACGGCAACCTCGCGGACATGTTGATCCCCCTGCTCGCCCTCGCTCGCGAGCCTTCGAAGGTGCTCGTCCCCGAAATGACATCCCATCTGAAATCAGGGCTGGACCTCGCCAGCCAGTTCACCGGGTGCAGCTGGTCCGCAGATAACAAGGATGGGGCCCTGATGGTGATGATCGAACCAAGGGGCGGGCATGAATGACTAATCGGGCATAATGTCTAAAAGGGCGGCCCTGCGCGCCCTTTCCGAATTCTAATGTCCTATGAACAGTACATGCCAGGAGCCACCGCGGTGGGGGTCGCCTACAAGGACGGCGTGGTTCTTGGGGCGGAGCGCAGGATCACGCTCGGGAGCTTCGTCAGGAGCAAGTCAGGCAAGAAGGTTTTCAGGGTGACGGAGAGCGTGGGAGCCGTCTGCGCCGGCATGGTCGCCGACATGCAGAACCTGGTGAAGGAGGTTGCCGTCTACTCGAAGCTCAAGGAGCTCGAGTCGAGGAAGTCCTTGAAGCCCAACTCGGTCGCCAAGTTGATGTCGACCCTGATGTTCCAGAACAGGTATGCCCCTCTCCTGACGCAGGTGATCCTCGGGGGCCTGGGGGACAAGCCGGTGGTGTACGTCCTCGATCCGCTCGGCAGCATCATTTCAGACCAATATGCGACCGTGGGCACAGGGGAGGAGACCGCGATCGGTGTCGTCGAAGCGGGCTACAGCCCGACGATGTCCCAAAAGGAAGCCCGCGACCTCGTCGTATCTGCCATCAAGGCGGCGATCGCAAGGGATGCGATGAGCGGCAACGGCATCGACATACTTACGATAGACAGGACAGGCATCCGGGAAGAAGGGGTCAATCTCTAGGGGGTCCGGAGCTTGTGGACATACAAGGGGGTCAAGGTCCACTGGCTCGGGCACGACTCGTTCGTCCTACAGGGTTCCAAGACCGTGATACTCGACCCGTTCAAGGCCAAGGGGGACTACAAAGCCGACCTCCTCCTTATCTCCCACGAGCACTACGACCACCTGAGCGACGACGATATCGGAAGGTTCGCGAACCAGTCCACCATATTGGTAGCGCCCAAGATATGCGAGGAGCCCCTGCGCAAGCACTCACAGGAGAAGAAGTTCGTTGAGCCGGGGTCCAAGGTCGAACTGAAAGGCGTGAAGGTCGAAGCAATACCCGCGTACAACCTCAACAAGTTCAGGGAGCCAGGCAAGGTCTTCCATCCGAAGGCGGACGGAAAGGTGGGATACATCGTCACCCTGGACGGGGTGAGCTTCTACCACGCCGGGGACACCGACGCCATCCCTGAGATGAATGCCATCGACGTCGACCTGGCACTGCTCCCTGTCTCGGGGACCTACGTGATGACCGCTGAGGAGGCGGCAGAAGCGGCGAAGGGGATGAGGGCGAAGATCGTGATCCCGATGCACTTTGGAAAAATCGTTGGAGACAGGCGGGACGCCGAACGGTTCAGGAAGCTCCTCGAAGGCGTGAGGACCGTAGAGATACTCGAGCCTGAGTAGCTATTCAGGCACGCTTTCCGAGTGAATCTTGCCGTTGTCCAGCTTGACGAAGAGGAACCTGTTGTCTGCGAAGACGAGGGTGAGCTCGTTCTCCTTCTCTTCGACAGTCAGGAGCGCCTTCCCCACTATGCCGTCGAACTTTGCCATGTTTCTGTTGGGGCTGGGCGGGTTCGTATTTCTGTGTTACCGGTTCATTCCTTGAGATACTTCGTGAGCTCCTCGGCGTTATCGTCAGGCTTTATGGGCTCGACCGACGAACCGGTGGCCGACTTTATGATCTCACGAATCACCTGATCAATGCTCTGGCTCCTCCTTCTCGCCTTCAGGAGTTTCAGTGCCCTGTGGGTGTCGTCGTGGACTTTCACCGATTTCCCCATCATTCTCATTTCACGCCTGGACTATCTAAACCTAGGTTGACTCAGTTCGTCGCGAGTTCATCATCTGCCCGGGAGCTTACTCCGGGCTATGACTGGGACGGCGTTCACCTCATCGTCGGGGTCTCGGATTTCGTCCGCGATTTAGCTTTATTTGCGGTTTCTTGACCCGCGGGCGTGGGTTTTCTCGACGGCATGACAGTTGTCGACGCCACGCGGCTCCTCCCCGGGGGGTTCTGTTCGATGCTCCTCTCCGACATGGGGGCCGGCGTCATCAAAGTCGAAGAGCCGGGCCTGGGGGACTACATGAGGGCGACCCCCCCCACGAAGAAGGGGAAGAGTCCTGTCCATTCGACAGTGAACAGGAACAAGATGAGCGTCGGGATCAACCTAAAGTCCCCGGAAGGGAAGGACGTGATGCGCCGGCTGCTCCGGAAGGCGGACGTGTTCATCGAAGGCTTCAGGCCAGGCGCCATGTCCCGTCTGGGATTCTCCTTCGGCGAGGTCAAGAAGATTAACAGGAGGATAGTCTATTGCTCCATCTCCGCCTATGGTCAGGACAGTGGGCTGAGTTCGATGCCCGGGCACGACATCAACTTCCAGGCCATGGCGGGGACGCTCGGCTACTCTTCCGGTCCGGAAGTCCCGTTGCTCCAGCTGGGGGACATGACCTCGGGGATGTACGCGGCGCTCGGGATACTCGGCGCCTTGGTGGAACGGAAAGGGGCGGTGCACCTGGACGTCCCCATAGTTTCATCGCTTCTCTCGTGGATGGTGATCCCCGCTTCAGCGTACCTGGCGACCGGCCGCCCGCCGAGAGAGGGCCACAGCCTAGTCTTCGGGTCGACCCCTTACTACAGACTGTACAAGACCTCTGACGGGAAGCACATGGCAGTCGCCGCCATAGAGGAGGGATTCTGGGTGAACCTGCTCAGGGAGTTGGGCATCCCCGAGATGGACCAGTTCAGGTTCGGCACCCCGAAGGAGAGACGCGAGGTCACTTCCGCACTGACCCGCATCTTTGCGACCAGGACGCGCGACGAATGGGCTCGCCTCCTGATGCACAAAGACACATGCACCACTCCCGTGCTCACGGTGGAGGAGGCACTGACCAGCGACTGGGCGAGGAGCCTCTCTATGCTCCTGGACATCTCCGATGATGAGACTGTCCTCAACGGTCCGATCAGGTCTGAACCCAGGATGAGAGCCAAGAGGTTCACGAAGGCCCCCGAGCTAGGCCAGGACACGCCCTCCATCATGAAGTCGCTCGGCTACACGAGGCAAGAGGTGGCGGAACTTATTTCAAAAGGCGCCATACAGTGACGTCGGCGCCCTAGGCACGCTGCAGAAGTATGGCGAACCCCTGTCCTCCGCCGACGCACAAGGTCGCCATGCCGTATTCCTTTCCTGTGTCCTGAAGCTCCCTGGCTAGGGTCCCCACCAGCCTCGCGCCTGACGCGCCCAGCGGATGCCCTATGGCAATCGCGCCCCCATGGACGTTCACTCTCGCAGGGTCGAGGCCGAACTCCCTGATGGCGTATAGCACTACGACGGCGAAGGCCTCGTTGATCTCCCAAAGGTCCACTTGGTCAGCCTTCAATCCTGCCCGTGCCAGAGCTTTCTGCGATGCCGGCACCGGGCCCTTCCCCATCACGCTCGGGTCCACCCCAGCCCAGCCCATGGACACGATCCTGGCCAGCGGCTTCAGACCGTGCTCTTCGATCTTTTCCTTTGAGGCGAGCGCTACCATCGACGCCCCGGCATTGAGCGGGGACGAGTTCCCTGCTGTGATCAGCCCCCCCGCCTTGAACGAGGGCTCGAGCTTCTCCATCTGCTCCAGCGTGGTGTCCCTCCTTATGCTCTGATCCGCGTCGATGACCTTCTCCTCCCCGGACACCTCGACCTTCATGGGCAACAGCTCCCTCCTGAACCATCCGTCATCGAGTGACTTCGAGGCCTTTGCGTGCGAGCCGACCGAGAACAGGTCCATCTCTGACCGCGTGAAGCCCTCCTCCTGGGCGAGCTTTTCCGCTGTGAGTCCCATGGAATAACCCGTGCTCATCTGATATTTCATGTACTCAGGCCTGGTCAGCAGCCTTGTGTTCGGCGCGAGGGCAGGGTTGTCGCCTATCGGCACGTGGGTCAGGTGTTCCATCCCCCCCGCGAGCACCACATCGGAGTTCCCAGTCATTATTTCCATGGCCCCCTCCGCAGCAGCGTTCATCGATGAGGCACAAGCCCTGTCCATCCCCATGGCCGGGACCGACACCGGTAGCCCTGCGAGTAGGACAGGGTGCCTGCCTCCGTACAGCCAGTTCTCCCCCGTCTGGAACGCGCACCCCGTCACCACGTCCCCTATCTCCTCGGGCTTGAATGCGGTCTTCTGCAGGATGGTCCTAATCAGCATGCTGAGCGCCTGGTCCATCCTGATGGAGTTGTAGACGTCCCTCTCGGGCTGCGAGGGCCTCGACCTGGAGAAAGGCACTCTGAGGAAGTCGGCGACGTAAACGTCCCTCAGCTCTGGCATCGAATCACTTCCCCTTGAACTCGGGCTTCCTCTTCCCGAGGAAAGCGGATATCCCCTCCCTCAGGTCCTCCGTCCCAAACAAGATCCCCGCGGCCATCGCCTCCATCTCGAGTCCGACGTCGGAGGGGACTTCAGACCCCCGGTTGAGCAGCTTCTTGGCCAGCATGGTGGAGACGGGCGCCTGGCTCGAGGCGAGTTCGGCGCCGTATTTCGCGGCTGCATCGTCAGGGTCCCCCTGTGAGAGCAGCCTGTTCACGAGCCCCATCTCGTAGGCGCGCTTCCCGTCGATCCTCTCGCTTGTCAGGATGAGCGAGTTGGCGCGCGAGAGACCCAGCAGCTGAGGGAGCCTCTGGCTCCCCGACCACGCCGGGACGAGGCCCCTGGTGAGCTCGGGGAATCCGATTTCGACGTCCTCCGTCGCCACCCGAAGGTCGCAAGCGAGGGCCAGCTCGAGACCCCCGCCGAGGGCGTACTCTTTCAGGACGGCGATGGTCAGCTTGGGCATGTCGCTCAGTCTCCTGAGCGTGCGTGCTCCCTTCCTCGCGAACTCCATGAAGGCGACCGAGTTGTTGTAGAACTGTGATAGGTCCGCCCCAGCGGAAAACACCTTGCCTTCCCCGGACACCAGCACCACGCGCACGTCGGGGTCGTTCGACAGTTCTGACACGATCCTGTCTAGACCGTCCAGCACGCTTGCATTGATCAGGTTGAGCCTGGGTCTGCTGATGAGAATCCTCGCGACCCCACCCTCGAGCCTCTCCAGGCGTATGGGTTCCGCCTCCGTGGGTGGTTCCTGAGCCGGGGCCGGGGGCGCAGCCGCATGAGTGACCTGAGCGCCGGGAGCAGGCGGGGAGAGCCTCCCTTCTATCGCGTCCCGGAGCTTCCCCTCGGCGATGGACCTCGTGGGGGCGAAGATATTGCATTCGAATCTAGCCGCCAGCTCTTCCAGCTTCCCCTTCACCTCTGCGTTGCTCAGGTCCTTGGCCACTGTTATCGGCCCGAAAGGCCTGTTCATCCCGAGCGTGACCCCTTTCTCGATGTCTTCCGGCCTCGCGACCCCCTCCTCGATCATCTTCACAGACTCGTTTATCTCAAGCGCGAAGATGTCCATCAAGGACACCTTGTCAGTCGCAGGGACCTTGGGTATCTGAGCCCTTCCCGTCGACCAGTCATAGAAACCCTTCCCTGTCTTCTTGCCGAGGTTGCCCTCTTTCACCATGCGGGCGAAGGTGGTCCCCTTGCCGTAGTCGGAAGAGAGCGCCTGCGAAAAGTATGCGAGAGAGTCAGCCCCTATGTCCACCCCGACGAAGTCGAGGAGCTCGTAGGGCCCCATCGGGAGGCCCTGCCCTCTGGCGAAGTTGTCCACCTCTGCAGGCGTGGCAATTCCCTTGTCGAGTATCAGGCAGAAGAGCAACGTGTCGGCCGCATTGATCCTGTTGACTATGAATCCGGGGCTGTCCTTCAGGACCTTGACGACCGTCCTCCCCAGCCTCTCCCCGACTGCCTCCATCACATCGACCACGGCAGGTTCCGTCTTGGAGCCCGGGATGACCTCGACGAGCTTCATCAGCATCGGTGGGTTGAAGAAGTGGAACCCCACCACCTGACCGGGCCTCGATGTCGCCTCTCCGAGGTCTGTGATCCTGATGTTCGAGGTGTTCGACGCGAGTATCGCGTCCTTTGGCGCGTGGCTGCTCGCCTCCTTGAATATCGACCTCTTCAGTTCAAGGGACTCGGGTACAGCCTCCACGACCAGGTCGGCGTCCGACACCGCCTCGCCCATGTCACTGAAGAAGGCCAGCCTCGACCTCGCTGAATCCGAATCATCCTTCGAGAGCTTCCCCTTTTCGACGAGCTTGTCGAGGCTCGCCCCGATCCTTGCTTTCGCCTTGTCGAGCATGGCCGGGAATTTGTCCATCAGTTTGACCTCGTAGCCGTTGACGGCAAAGAGCTCCGCGATGCCGTGCCCCATGTCCCCGGCTCCGACCACTGCCACTTTCTTGATCTCCATCGCCATCCTGTCCGAGCCCGACCGGAGGTCGCTTTACGCTTTGTGGGCTGTCGTAAGGGGGAAAGGTTATCTTTCACTGGAAATCGTGGTTACCGCGAGGATACCACCTTCATGAGAGCGAACGAAAAAGGGACCGCGCCGTTCAATGCGAAGTTCCTGGGAAGACTGAATTGAGCACCCTTTCGCCTTTGCCTTCAGATTATAACATCACGATTTCTGAGGAGCAGGAGGCCTTCAGGAAGGCAGTCCGGGAGTTTGCAGAAAAGGAGCTGGCGCCCGTCGCGCAGAAGATCGACATGGAGAACCAGATGGACATGAGCCTGGTCAAGCGCGCGGCGGACCTGGGCCTCTTCGGCGTCCCGTTCCCCGAAGAGTACGGGGGCGGCGCAGGGGACGACCTTTCGCTCGTCCTGGCAACGGAGGAGATCGCGAGGTTCTCGGCCGCCTTCTCGGCGGTGGTCGGCGCGACATATCTCGTGTCGACGCCCATCTTCCTCTTCGGGACTGAAGAGCAGAAGCGGAAGTACCTCGTGCCAATAGCCAAGGGAGAGAAGATCGCAGCGCACGCCATGACCGAGCCGAGCACAGGCTCCGACGTTGCAGCCATAGCGACGACGGCGACCAAGGACGGGGACAAGTACGTCATCAACGGAAAGAAGATGTTCATCACCAACGGGGACAAGGCAGAGACCTTCCTCATCTTCGCCAGGACGAGCCCGAAGGAAGAGGGGAAGAGGCACCATGGCGTCACCGCGTTCATAGCAGAGAAGGGGATGCCAGGGCTGTCCGTGGGCCAGAGGTCCGACGTGATTGGCCTACGTGGAGACCAGCCCGTCGAGCTTGTCTTCGACCACCTCGAGGTCCCTGAAGGCAACGTCGTAGGCGAGGTCGGAAGGGGGGTGAGGATCGCCCTGACCTGCTACGACCACGGCCGCGTGGGGGTGGCCGCCCAGGGGACGGGGCTCGCCCAGGCCGCCCTGGAAGCAGCCCTGGACTACTCCACCCAGAGGCAGACCTTCGACACTTACCTCCTCAGCTACCAGCAGGTGCAGTTCAAGATCGCCGAGATGACGGCGGCTGTCCACACGGCGAGGCTCCTCACCTACTGGGCCGCGACGCTCACAAAGAAGGGTAAGGACTTCATCAAGGCGTCTTCCATAGCCAAGATCGCGGCGACCGAAGCCGCAGAGAAGAACGCCCACATGGCCATGATGATCATGGGGGCCTACGGCGTTTCTACTGAAATGAAGGTTGAGAGGATACTCCGAGACTCGCAGATAATCAAGACCTACGAGGGGACCAACGACATCCAGCGCCTCACCATAATGAAGGAGGTGGCGAAGGAAATGGGGGTCCTGGGCTAGCCGCACCGCCCGGAAAAGAAATTGAAATACGAGCGACGTTGTGTCCGCCCCAGATGAGTTAGGTTGAGCAGGGTCGCCATCGTCGGCATAGGGCACAGCAAGTTCGGCCGGAGGACTGACGTCAACGTCGGGGAGCTGGCGTTCGAGTCCATCAAGCAGGCCGTCGACGACTCCGGCGTGGACAGGAAGGACATCGGGAACGTCGTTGTGGGAAGCGCAGGGGGGTGGTACGAGGAGTCCCTCCCCGCGGTGGTCGTCGACGAGTACGCTGGATTGAGTGGAGCAGGGACGATGCGCGTGGAGGCGGCCTGCGCGAGCGGGAGCGCGGCGCTGAAGTCGGCCTACAACAGCATACTCAGCGGAGAGACCGACGTGGCCATGGCCGTGGGGGTAGAGAAGATGACTGAGGTCGACACTCCTACGTCGGTGGAGCTGATCGGCAGAGCAGGTTCGTACATGTGGGAGTTCGAGAACTATGGCATGACCTTCCCTGCCTACTACGCCCTCTACGCCGTCGCCCACATGAACAAGTTCGGGACTACGGAAGAGGACATGTCCAGGGTGTCTGTCAAGGCGCATCATTATGGTTCCATGAACCCGCTGGCGCAGTTCCAGAAGGAAATCTCCCTCGAGAAGGCGATGGGGTCACAGGTCGTCGCCTGGCCCCTCAAGCTCTACGACTCCTGCCCTCTGACAGACGGTTCTGCGGCAGTCGTCCTCGCCTCCGAGGATGCAGCGAAGAAGCTTACCGACACGCCTGTTTGGATCAAGGGGGTCGGCTACTCCTCGGACACGGCGAACCTGAGCAGGAGGGGGGACTACGTCGGGCTCCAAGCCGCGGTCACCGCGGCCAAGAAGGCATACTCCATGGCCAAGGTGACCCCTCAGGACATCGACGTCGCCACGGCCCACGACTGCTTCACCATCGCCGAGCTGATGGCCTACGAAGACCTGGGCTTCTGCAAGAAGGGGGAGGCGGCCAAGCTGATCCGAGAGGGCCAGACGGAGCTCGGGGGCAAGATACCCGTGAACCTTGACGGCGGGCTGAAGGCGAAGGGGCACCCGATCGGGGCGACAGGCGTCTCCATGGCGGTCGAGATCACGAAGCAGCTGAGGGGAGAGGCGGGCAAGCGCCAGGCACCCATCAAGAACGGCTTCGGGCTCATGCACAACATCGGGGGGACCGGGCACTACGCCTACGTGACCATCCTCTCGAGGAGCTAGCCGTGTCGGAAGCCCCGTCCCTGCACTCGCGGAGGGCCCTCAATCTCAGGTTCGACATCCCTATCTCGAAGACCCACGAGTTCTGGGATGCCCTCAAGCGGGGTGGGTTCGTGACAACGAAGTGCTCCAACTGCGGCAACGTCTCCTTCCCCCCGCAGGCCGACTGTCCCAGGTGCATGGGCAGCGAGTTCCAATGGGTCGACCTTGACAGGGACGCGACCCTCGTGACGTTCACCCACGTACGCATGACCCCTGCCAGCTTCGCGGACAGCGACTCCTACGTCATCGCCATAGGGGAGCTATCCGAAGGGCTCAAGGTGCTTGCCTGGCTGGAGGGGGTCAAGCCTGAGGAAGTCAGGCACGGGATGAAGATGAAGGTCGAGGCGCGGACCAGCAAAGAAGGAAATCCGTACTACGTCTTCGTGAAGGCCTAGAACTCTTTCGGGACTTCTTTCATCACGTCTGCGACCCTGGCAAGCTTGTCCCTTAGGGACAGCACCTTCACGAGGGAGCCCTTGAACCTGAGCTGCCCTTTCAGCACCGCCGACTGAAGGTCCACCTCTCCTTTCGCCACCTTGCACCAGGAGTCATAGGTGCCTTCCAGTGAGAACTCCGCCGGGGTCCCCGGCGCGACCTTTTGCAGGGACGTCGTCCCGTTCTCCACCCCAAGGATGTAGTTCTGCCCGATGTCAGGCACGCTCAGTGCGATGCTCGTCTTGAGAGTCTTCGTGCTCTCGGCCCACTTCTGGTCCTGGGTCAGTGCAGCGAGCACCTGAGAGAAGTATTCATCGCTGAGGTATTTCGCCATTCGGGGCCGCCCTCGTCGCTCTCCTTTTGAGGTTACCTATGGCGCCGGACGTGAGGACGCTGACCAGGCTCTTGTCGCCGAGCCTGAAGCCTGCTCCTTCCCCCCGGAGCAGCGGGGCGATGGCGTTCGTCGTCTTGACTATCAATGACCTTGGGTTCCCTTTCACCGGAATGACCTTCGCCGGTCCGTGCCTGCGATCTATTATGCTAGCAAATGCCTTGACATCTTCATCGGTGAGGTCGGAGCTCGCCAGGAAAAGCACGTAGCGCTTTGACAGCTTACTTCTCCTCCAGCAGGCCGGCGAAGAACTCCTTCGCGCGCCCCTTCATTACGAAGGCCCTCGGCTTGACCTTCAGCCTGATTACGTCGTTCGACCCCAGCGCCAGTTCTCCCATCACGAGCTTCTGCTTGTCGAGCCTCACGAAAAGCGAGGAGTGCTCATCTACATGCCCGTCAAGGTTGTTCGCCAGCTCTCCTTTCAGCGCCCTAGGGAGCTTTGACATCAACACCTGAAACGCCTTCCAAGCATCTTCCCCGTGCAGATGAAGTCCGAACTTCATTATGGTGTTGCCGAAGTGGCCGGACATCTCTTCCTTCTCAAGCGGGGCTTCGGACTCGAATGCGATCCTGACGGCAGACTCGACCTTCTCGGGGTCCTCCGTAGCGTGAAGGAGGTACGATAGGTCCAGTGACTGAAAGGGGCTTTTCATCGTAGACTCCGAATCGGAGTCCCACTATAAGCTGTGCTTCCAGCCGACCTCCTAACGTCAAGAAACGAAGAGGAGAATCGGCCACAGAGAAGATTAACTATGCCCGTCCGGAACGCCTTCATGTGGCGCCCAAGAAGCTGACCATCGAGGACATCCTCTCCGACGAGCTGAAGCGCGAGATGAACATGGACACCGAGACCTACGCGGTGGTCGACGACTGGGACTCGGTCATGCAGAGCGTCTACCAGCTGCCCATCGAGTACGCCGGCTACACCAACAGAGTCGGCGACATGAAGATTCTCAAGGAGATGATCGACACCCTCGCCACGGCGAACTTCGACAACGTGAAAAGGAGCGAGAGCAGGAAGAAACAGCTTGCCCAGTTCACCAAGACGCTTAGTATGTATTACAACGTCGTCTTCACGAAGGGGAAGCAGCGGGTCGGGTACGGTGCACTGATCCACTTCCCGAAGCTGAAGGCGAACCCTGACAGGAGCGGAGGGATAGTCCTGGCCGCCAAGATTGTGGTGGACGGGAAGAAGCACGACTCGACGTTCGAGAGGGCGAAGTTCGAAGACTTCCTTATAGAGGTCAAGCCCTACATCAACCTCCTGGGCGACCTTTATCGTCAGACCCGCAAGATGTAGTCGACGATGAGGGGATACATCCTCGGGGTCGAGAGCACGGCCCACACCTTTTCCGTGTCCGTTGTCTCGTCCGACGGCCGGATCCTCTCCAACGCGAAGTCTGTCTACAAGCCACCGGAGGGGAGCGGGATTCACCCCTTCGAAGCGTCCCAGAGCCACCTGGCGGCCGCGCCCGGGGTCCTGGCCGAGGCAGTCGACAGGTCTGGGGTGCCATTGGGGGACCTCAGTGCCATCTCCTACGCCATGGGGCCTGGGCTGGGACCCTGCCTCAGGGTGGGTGCTGTGGTCGCGAGAACCCTGGCGGCCTCACTGGGGGTCCCGCTGGTCCCCGTCAACCACGCAGTCGGTCACATCGAGCTCGGCTGCCTCCTCACCGGGGCGAAAGACCCTGTGGTCCTGCTAGTCTCCGGCGGGCACACAATGATACTAGCGTACTCGGGGGGGCGTTGGCGGGTGTTGGGAGAGTCCCTGGACCTGACCCTTGGCCAGCTCCTAGACCAGTTCGGCCGCCACCACGGCCTTGCGTCTCCCTGCGGGAGGGCGATAGAGGAGGCGGCCTCGACTTCGACGAGCTACCTCAGGCTCCCATACGCCGTGAAAGGCAACGACGTCTCCTTCTCGGGCCTTCTGACGGCGTCAAAGCTCCTCCTCGACGGTGGTAGGTCCTTCTCCGAGGTGTCCTACTCGGTCCAGGAGACGGCATTCGCCATGGTGGCTGAGGTGACCGAGAGGGCTCTGGCGTTCACCGGGAAAAAGGAGGTCATGGTCGTTGGGGGGGTCGCAGCAAACAGGCGCCTGAGCGGCATGATGAGCGAAATGGCAGAGAGGCACGGCGCCAGCGTCGCCATGCCCCCCATCGAGTACAGCGGGGACTGCGGAGCACAGATTGCCTGGACAGGATGGCTCGCCTACAAGAGCGACATCAAGGTTCCCATCGAGGACTCGCAGGTCCTACAGTCTTGGAGGCTTGACCGCGTCGACATACCATGGCGCAGCTGAAACCATTCATGGGCTCCTCCTCTACAAGGGAGCCGAAGCAGACGTGGTCCGCGGGGAGTGGCAGGGGCTCGACGCGGTCTACAAGATCAGGAAGCCCCTGAAGTACAGGCTCCCTGTCATCGACGAGGCGATAAGACGGCAGAGGACGGTGAGGGAGGCGGAGATGATCCGCTCCGCGAAGGATGCGGGTGTCCCCTCCCCTTTCCTTTACTGCGTGGACGTGCCAACTTCGACCCTGGTCATGGAGTTCGTCCGTGGGGAAAGGGTCAAGGACCTCGTCGAAAGGTTGTCACAGGAGAAGATGGCCGACACGTTCTTCGAGTTCGGCCAGGGGGCCGCCAGGCTCCATGCGGCTGGGATGATGCACGGGGACCTGACCACCGCCAACTTGGTGAGGAGGGACGGGACGCTCGTCTTCATCGACTTCGGACTCTCGATCAGGACCACAAGGCTGGAGGACCACGCCGTGGATCTGAGGCTCATCAAAGAGACGCTCTTCGGCGCCCATGCGGAGGCGGCCGAACCTGCCCTGGAAGCATTGCTCCGGGGGTACACCTCTGTGGCGGGCCCTGGAAGGTCCAGGGCAGTTCAGAAGCAGCTGCATAGCATAGAGAGGAGGGGGAGGTACGCCCGGATCATATGAAACGAGTTGTCGGCGGGCAACGTTTATCAGCCCAACACGGATGACTCGACTGAACCGTCCAAACATGGCCAGGATCCATTCTCACAGGCACGGGAAGTCTCACCAGACGAGGCCCCCTAGCAAGAACACGCCCAACTGGGTCACCACGACCCCCGGCGACGCGAAGGCGACGGTGCTCAAGCTTGCAAAAGACGGTGTCTCCCCGAGCAGGATTGGCCAGACCCTCCGCGACGATTATGGTGTTCCACTCCTGAAGCCGCTCCTGGGCAAGTCCCTGGGCAAGGTGCTGGCCGAAGGCAAGGTCGCTCCCAAAGTCCCACAGGACCTCCAGGACCTCATAGAAAGGGCGCAGCGGGTCCAGAAACACCTGAAGGCGCACAAGAGCGACAGGAAGAACGTCCATTCCCTCGAGCTGGTGGAAGCGAAGATCTACCGCCTCTCTAAATATTACAAGCAGAAAGGAATCCTGTCGAGCGACTTCAAGTACACCGCGGTCGTCGCCCAGCTGGCGTAGTCGGAAGGTGGCCTATGGCCGACTTCGAAGGCCTCCTCGCGAGATACAGGGCCCTCTCTCCCAACCTCCTCAAGGTAGTCCGGAGCGGCAGGCGGGTCCTCGTCGTCACTCACATAGACGCCGACGGCCTGTGCAGCGGCTCGATAGTGTTCGCCGCGCTGATGCGCAATGGGGCGAACGTCGTCCTTCGGACTGTGCCCGACCTCGATCCGAAGACGATCTCCAGCCTGGAGGCGCAGAAGTTCGACTACCACATCTTCACAGACCTCGCATCGACGCTGATCCCTGAACTGGAATCCGCTTTCAAGGGGAGATACCTGGTCCTCGACCACCATCAGATCCCGGCGGAAGACTCCGGGAACAGGTCAGTGGTCAACGCCTGGACCTACGGCTACGACGGCGGGAAGGAAGCCTGCTCGTCGGCCATGGCATACTACTTCGCAACGACACTTGACCCGGCCAACGACGACCTTTCTCCGCTCGCCGTCGTGGGGGCGCTGGCAGACAGACAGGACACAGGTCAGGGGAGATCCCTGACAGGGCTGAACAGGTCGGCCGTGGAGGACGCCCAGGGCCGGGGGTTGCTCTCGGTCACCAAGGACCTGATGTTCACCGGGAGGGAGACAAGGCCCGTCCACGAAGCGGTCGCCCTCACGTCGACCCCGTTCCTGAAGGGCCTTACGGGGAGCAAGGACGCCGTGCTGGCCGCGCTGCATCGATCGGGGATGACCCTGAAGGACGGAGGGACCTGGAGGACGATCTCCTCGCTGACCCCCGACGAGAAGATGAAGCTGACAGAAGTGATAGCGGGTGCAGTGGGGACCGCCGAGGGGGCGACCGAGGCTCTCGCGAGCCTAGTCGGGGAAGCTTATACATTCGAATTCGAGGATTCATTCACCCCACTGAGAGACGCGAGGGAGTTCGGGACCCTCCTCAACGCTTGCGGAAGGATGGGCGCGACCGGGACCGGTATATCCATCTGCCTGGGGGACAGGTCGGAGGCACTGAAGGCAGCGATGAAGACACTCTCAGAGTACAGGTCGGGGATCAACAAGGCGCTAGAGGGCATCGCATCCGAACCGTCGAGGATCGAGCAGCACGGCAGCCTGGTCCTTGTGAGAGGCGATGGCGTAGTCGACGAGAAGCTCCTGGGTCCGGTCATCTCGATCTTGACATCCTCCCCCGAGTTCAAGGACAAGGTGGTCGTGGGGAGCGCCATCAGCAGGGATTCAGACCTGAAGATATCGTCGAGGGTCGGAGACGCGTTCACTGGGGAAGTGAATCTGGGCCTGATAATGCGGGAGGCCGCTGAAGAAGTGGACGGGGTGGGGGGCGGGCATTCCATGGCAGCCGGAGCCAAGATCCCTTCGTCAAAGGCGGAATCCTTCTCAAAAGCTGTCTTGGAAAGAGTCGCCGCTTGAAGTCGAGAGCTTCCCTGAAGCTGGTCCTGTCCGGCGTCGAAGTCCGTGAAGCGCTGGGCTCCGTCCTCGCCGCAGACAACGAGGGCGCCCCGCCGGGCTTGCGACTCTCGGTGCGGGAGAGAGGGGCCGCCATCGAGTTCCTCGCCGAATCCGACTCTGCCTCGGTTTCGATTTCGACCGTCTTGGGGATCCTGCGAGACGTCTCGCTCTTTGAGGAGGTATGGCTTTTATCGCATCGAAGGCCAGCCCGGGTCCAGAGGGCTTGACCTAGATGATGGACGTGAAGCTGGTGCGCGAAAACCCCGACGCCATAATAGCCAGCCTGAAGAGGAGGGGCGCTGACGACAAGGTCCCTCTCGTCGAAGCCGCATCGAGCGCTGATTCTGACTGGCGAAGGTTCAAGACAGAGGTCGACAGGCTCCGCCACAGGCAGAACGAACTGACCGCCCAGGTCGCTTCCCTGAAGAAGAAGGGAGAGCCGATCGAGGAGAAGCTCAAGGAGGTAAAGGATATCCCTCAGAAGATTAAGGAGCTGGAGTTAAAGGCGGACGAAAGCAACGCAAGATTGACGAGGGCCCTCCTGAGCCTCCCGAACATCCTGCACGAAAGCGTCCCCAACGGCAGGGATGAAACTGAAAGTGTGACCATCCGGACCTGGGGGAGGCATCCTGACTTCGGCTTCGAGGCCAAGGACCACGTCGATATCCTCACAGCCCTGGATATGGTCGACATGGAGAGAGGAGCCAAGGTCGCAGGGGCTCGATTCTTCTTCCTCAAGGGGGACGCCGTCAAGCTCGAGCACGCCATAATGCAGTTCGCCCTCGACTCTCTCCGCGCCAAGGGCTTCACCCCCTTGGAGCCACCGTTCATGCTAAACCGCTCCGCATACCAAGGGGTGGTCAACCTCGAAGACTTCGGGCCAGTGATCTACAAGATAGAGGGGGAGGATCTCCATCTCATCGCGACCTCTGAGCATCCTCTAGTGTCGATGCACATGGACGAAATCATCGATGCGTCAAAACTCCCCATGAGGTACTGCGGCCTCAGCCCCTGCTTCCGGGTCGAGGCGGGCGCCCACGGGAAGGACACCAAAGGGATATTCAGGGTCCATCAATTCTACAAGGTTGAGCAGGTGGTCTTCAGCAAGCCTGAACAGAGCTGGGAGATCCACGAAGAGCTGATAGCGAACCATGAAGAGATCTACCAAACCCTTGGAATCCCGTACCGTGTCGTGGCTCTATGTAGCGGAGACACGGGTTTCATGTCTGCCAAGACCTACGACTTGGAAGCCTGGCTTCCTGGGCAGGGGAAATACAGGGAGATGGGTTCCGCGAGCAACATCACGGACTATCAGGCAAGGCGCCTTCTGATCAGGTACAGGGAGAAGCAGAGCGACCCAACGACTCTGGTGCATACTCTCAATTCTACCGCAGCCGTGACGCGGACCCTGGTGGCCATGGTGGAGAATTTCCAGCAGAAGGACGGGAGCGTGAAGATACCGAAGGCTCTGGCCCCCTACATGGGGGGCATAGAGGCTCTGCGCAAGCACTGAGGTTATAAGCGCGAGAGGAACGGGGCGTCAAAGTTTGCCGAAGAAAGCAGCGAAGGTGAGGGACAAGTGGAAGCTGAAGTCCTGGGTCACAGTCACGGCGTCCCCATCCTTCGGGAACGCGCCCATAGCGAGGATACCGCTCACGGACATCCAGAAGCCGGAGGGGAGGGTGATCGAAACGACACTGTATGACATACTCAAGCAGGACCCCCAGCATTACGCGTTCAAGCTCTTCTTCCAGGTCGACAGGATAGAGGGCGGGACTGCATACACAGTCTTCAAGGGGCACGAGTACTCGCGCGAGTTCCTCAGGAGCCTGATAAGGCGCGGCTCTTCAATGTCTGATTTCATCCACGATTACACGACAAAAGACGGTTACGTCGTCAGGGTCTATTGCACCGCGCTCTCGCAGGGCAAGATGAACAGCTCCAAGAAGCACGACCTCAGGCTGATAATGGACCAGGTAATCAGGGAGAAGGCGGCGAGCATGAACTACGAAGGCTTCGCGCAGGAGCTAGTCCTGCAGAAGGTCGCCTCCGATGTCTACAACGAGGCGAAGAAGGTCACCCACCTGAGACACGTGGGGGTCAGGAAGAGCAAGCTGATAACCCGGCCAGAGCCGCGGAAGGCCGAGCAGCTAGCCCCTCTTGCCGCTTGACGCGATCTTCACGATGTCCCTGTCCTTGAGGACGTGGTCCGACCCGAGCCTCTTTCCGGTCCTCGCGTCGATGGCGTAGATGAATGTCTCCGCCAGTTCGCTGTGCACCGTCCGGGCAAGGTCGATCGCCGTGGACCCTCCCCTCATCACGAAAGCGTCAGGGAGCACCCTCCCGTCCTTGTCTGTGAGCCTCGTCTCGTCTTCGACCGGGAACACGACAATCGCATGCAGAAGCTCGAAGAAAGCCTGGTTGACCGCCTCCTGGACCCCTGTCCCCCCATAGGCCTTCATCACCTTCTCATCGACCATCTTGAGGGCGTTGGCCTGCGCGGGGCTCAGCTTCGCAGGATCCCTGATGTTGAATCTAGGGTCGCCCGGTGTGTACTCCACCAGCCCGTGTTCCGCCGCCTTCCTGAGGAGAAGCTCCGCCTCCGAGGCGCACGGGACGACCTTTCGGCCCGTCTTCCCGAGTGCTTCGATGTTGCCGGGCGAGGTCGGTAGGTCCGCCTTGTTCGCTGCGATAAGTGATGGCTTCGTGAGCTTCCTCATCTCGACCACGAACTGCATAAGCTGGTCGTCGCTCCAGGCGCTGGGCTTCTCGGTCCTCATATGGAGGTGCAGGATGACGTGCTCCACGTCTGCGTAGGTGACCGACAGCCCCGAGAGCCTCTCAGCGAGGTGCTCCACGATCTTCCCTCCTGTCTGCTCCAGTGACCTCGTCGCCTTCTCCCAATCCTTCTTGAGGATCCCGAACATCCAGAGGTCGAATTCGCGCTCGACCATGGCGATGTCTCCCAGGGGGTCGTGCGAGCCTGGCGGGACCTTCCTCCCCTCGAGGTCTGTAGACCCGGAAGCGTCGACCACCTGGATCAGGGCGTCGGCCTGCCTGAGGTCGTCGAGGAACTGGTTGCCCAGCCCCTTCCCCTTCGAGGCACCTTCCACCAGACCTGCGACGTCGACGATCTTCACGGGGACAAGCCTGATGCCGTTCACGCAGGCGGAGTTCCTTGGATTGTCGGTCACGCCCATCTCCTTGCAGACGCACCTGGTCTTCAGGTGGGCGACCCCCACGTTGGGCTGGATCGTGGTAAAGGGGTAGTCTGCGATGGGCACGTCCTTCAGGGTCGAAGCTGCGAAGAATGTCGACTTCCCGACATTAGGTTTGCCGACGACCCCCACGAGCACGAGCCTGCCGCGTTCCCTGCCCGTTATAACCGTCTCACCCTGCGACTGTTTCGTTGGTAAGGGTCTGCGTGGTTGGAGGTGGGACTGCGGGCTCAGAGGCTGCCCTGGAGGCCGGAGAGAAGGGGGCAGACGTCACCATCATCGAACGATTGGAGGCGCAGGCTCCGCCGTGGGCGACTTGGCCTGACCTGATCGGTCCAACAGTCGAGACTGCAGGTCCGACCGATGCTCTGCGCAGACTACCGGTCCCCCCTGGGGAGATCCTGAGGGCTGAAGCGAAGGCCGTGGGTTCCGGTTCCGTCGTGACTTCTGTCGGCCCCAAATCGTTTGAATCTGCGATTGTAGCGACAGGCAGTTCCTTCCGCGGCCCCGTTTTCACTGGCTCCCGAAAGCATGGGGTAATCCATCTCGACTCCCCTGACTCTTACGCCGACCTTGGGGTTTCGGCAGCCTCCTCGGGAGGGGTCGTGGTTGTCGGCGAGGGTTTTCGAGGGCTCCAGGTGGCCGAAAGGCTGAGGGGGCTTTGCCCGAAGGTGCACCTGGTCATCTCAGAGTGGCAGCACGAATTGCCGTCCCCTTCCATCCTCGGGCTGCTGGTTGACGCGGTCCGATCAAGCGGGGTCGTCGTCTCCTACGGAAGAATCGGGAAGGCAGTTGGGGTAGACGCCCTCGAGGCCGTCCTGACGGACTCAGAAGTGATTGCCTGTTCGACGCTCGCCGTCGTCCCTCGGAGGGTCCCCAAGGTGCTCCCTACGCCCGCGTCTAGCGGGAGGTTGGGCGGTCTGCTGGTGGATAGGTCGATGAATACGGCGTGCCCTGGTGTGTTCGCTGCCGGCGGGTGCGCGGAGCTGGAAACGGGTTTGGCCCCGGCCGCGACGCTCGAAAGCGAGGCCGCCATTTCTGGCCTGATTGCAGGTGCAAATTGTATGGGGGAAGAACACCGCATAAGCACGGCAAGGTTCGGCGAGACGTCCGCCTTCGGGCTGAGATGGTGCAGGGTGGGCTTGGGGTGTCGCGGAGCTCGCGCACGCGGGCTTGCGGTCAAGGCCGTAGACAAGTGCTGGGGGAAATCGGGCGCATGTGAAATCCTCTACGAAAAGAAGAGCCAGCGGGTCGTAGGGGTCGAGTTGCTGGCGCCAACAAGCTCAGCCCCCGCCGTCGCTGTGCCCATTTCGTCGGGGATCAGCCTTCAAGCTCTTGCCTACGGAGGCTCGAGTTCAAGCGATATATCGCTGATTTCTGAGACCGCTAGGCTGGGGTTGCGCGAATGGCGAAGGTCCTGATCTGCGACCATGTCGAGGTGGAGAAGCTAGCCCTCGGACCAGGCATCGACGTATTCTATCGACCGACGATCACGAAGGAGGAGCTCCTCGCCGCCGTCGGCGACTACGAGGGGCTCATCATCCGGAGCAGGACGAAGGTGGACCGGCAGGTGCTCGACAGGGGAACCCGACTAAGATTGGTCGCCAGGCCGGGTACCGGCCTGGACAACGTCGATGTGGAGTACGCGAAGTCGAAGGGCGTGTCGGTCATCAACAGTCCCGAGTCCCTCGTAGAAGCCGTATCTGAGCACGTCGTGCTGCTGATGCTTGCCCTGAGCAGGAAGCTCGTCCAGGCCGATTCAAGCACGAAGTCGGGGAAGTGGGAGAAGAACGCCCTGATGGGGAGGGAGTTGAAAGGCAAGATTCTGGGAGTGGTGGGCCTCGGCAGGATCGGGCGCCGCATAGCAGAGATCGGGAAGACTCTGGGGATGTCCGTGCTCTTCTATGACGTGATAGCAATACCTCCGGAGGTGCTTTCCTCGCTCGGCGCCAGGGTGGCTACCCTCGACGAGCTCTTGACCACCTCTGACTACATCACCCTTCATGTGCCGATGACGCCTGAGACCAGGCACATGTTGGGGGCGCAGAAGATCGCCCAGATGAAGAAGACGTCGGTCCTTGTCAACACTTCGCGTGGAGGGGTGATCGACGAGGAGGCGCTGGCTGCCGCCCTGAAAGAGGGCCGCATCGGGGGAGCGGCCCTGGATGTGTTCGAAAGCGAGCCTCCCTCGGGGGCGATCATGTCTGCTCCCAACACGATTCTCACGCCCCACATAGGGGGCCAGACAGAGGAGGCTCAGGCGAACGCCATTGTCGTGATCGGGGAGAAGGTGAGGGCCTTCTTCGCCGCCGGCTGACGAAAGGTTCTGGTAACTTACGCCCTTCGGAGGCGTTCAGCACCAGTCGGTTAGCAGACCACGCTTCAAATAATACAGTCCGAACCCATACCTCTATTGTCCATCGACTTGACAGCCGTGTATGGTCTTGTCGGTTCTGCCGTTGCCATTACTTTGGTCTTCCTCTTCATTAGGATAGACAAATGGGAAGAAATGATACCCGAACTGATAAAGCAAAGCGAAGCGTGGTTAGGAGAGATTCAAACACGTTTGGGCAATGAAGTAAACACCGTCGTTGATGCTGGCGCACAACAAGACAAAGTTGACAGCGTGGTCTCCATCGCTTCCCAGTTCTCCGCAGTAAAATCAATTAACACCGAACTCGACCGACTTGAGGTTGACAATTCGGCGAGGGGTAAGGGGAGATATCGCCACCGTAGTCGGCATGTTAGTCACTGGTGCCCTTGCCTACGGGGCAACCCTTCCAGACCCGAATGGCTCTACCTTCGCGGGACTGACATTGCTGATCGGTTTCTTTGCTTCAGGAATTTGGCTTATTGGGAGCTGGTCTTTTTACAAGACCTTCACTCGACTTTCTGAGTTGAAGAGGAAGATTCGAAAAAGAAGCGGGCTGAAGGCCTAGTCGTATTTCCTGTCGAGGGCGGTATCTTGGTATCCTGAGCCCCGCGCAATCTCTCCCTTTATCGTGCTTCCGCTAGTGTATTGAGGATATCGATAGTAAACATCATGCAAGAGACTCATCAGACCGCTTCTCGCATATTGGTTCACTATTTCTTCTATCTTCGATTTGATTTTGGGATTGTCCTTTACAGTCTGGTCTGCTATTCTCATGCCTTCCTCTGTAAGGGCGTAGTTGACTACTTCATGTCCTGCATTATTCTTGACCAGCCCACCCCACATTGTTTTCTGTTCTATGGCTAGCTCAACGTCGTCTGCAAGGTCTTGGCTGAATGGGCCAAACTTGCCAGCTATCCAATCGCCGTAGAAATGATACTCTTCGAGTTCTTTCACGTTCTGACTAACCAGAAACGTCAGCTTCTGTAGTCTGGTCGCACCCTCGACTTCTCCAACTAGCTTGACAATCGTAAGCAACCACTTCAATCTATCAGTGAGAGTTACACTCAAGGCCCAATTTTCACCGTTTATCCCCAACTTGAGACTTTTCGCGCTGTTAAGCGCCAAGGTAGAATCTTCTAAAGGCTTCATCTAGCTTCCTTGACCTTGAAGTATTCACCTAGCACGGCTCTCACCGCTTCGGGAACCGTCTCAAGTTTCCTCAGCTTCCTTTCCTGCTCCAAGGCCTTCAGCATCTCCTCGGAGACTGATAGCATTACGCGCTCCATCATTGCAATAGGTATCAATAGGCACACTAATATGCTCTACCCTGTATACCTATTGCTATCAGAACATGACCACCGAACCAACGCGGTTCGAATTGGGCGACGAGGAATACGAAGAACAGAGCCTGACGAAAGCCGAGAACGTTTATTTGCCGACCGAAAACGAGGCGCTCAAGCCCATGTACAGGCAGATTTCGAAGACCTGGCAAGACATCCTCCATGAGAAGGGAGGAGACATGAGAGCGAGAGCCGTTGAGCTAAGGAAGCAGCCTGCCATGCTAAGGGTCGACCATCCCTGGCGGCTCGACAGGGCTAGGGCTCTGGGCTACAAGGCAAAGGAAGGGGTCGTCGTGGTCCGCATGCGCGTATCAAGAGGCGGGATGAGAAAACAGCGTCCTACGTCGGGAAGGAGACCGAAGCACATGGGTGTTCTCAAGATAAAATCAGCCGTCTCGTCACAGCAAGTCGCCGAGAGGAGGGCGGCCGAAAGGCATCCCAACATGAGGCTCCTGGGCTCGTACCCGGTCTGGGAGGACGGCATCCATGCCTGGTTCGAATGCATCCTGATCGACCCGATGCACCCTGCCATCAAGAACGACTTCAACTACAGGCGCATCCTGGGCATCGTGGACTAGGCTACTTCTTCATCTCGCTGCTGTGGCCCGGGAATATCTTCGAGTTAGGGTCGACGAACGCCTTTGCCACGTTCACAGCCATGGCCGCCTGAGCATACCCTGTCGCGATAAGGTTCAGCTTCACGCCATCCTGGGGTCCCGCGATGTCCCCGGCGACGAACACCCCGGGGATGCTCGTCTCCATCTTTCCGTTCGCCCTGATCTCCCTCCCGTCGATCTGAAGCCCCCAGTCCTTGATTGGCCCCAGGTCCGCCCTGAAACCGATGTTGACGAGTATGGCGTCCACGTCCAGGGTGGTCTCGGCCTGCGACCTGTTGTCATAGATGACAGCCTGGGTCACATTGGAACCGTCCCCTGAAACGCTCTTTACTTCAAAGAAGAGCTTGACATCGACGCTCGATTTCATGAGCTCTGCCACGCTCCCTTCGTGCGCCCTGAAGACGTCCCTCCTGTGGACGAGGGTGATCTTCTTCGCGATGTCCTTGATGTTGAGGGCCCAGTCGACAGCCGAGTCTCCTCCCCCTACGATGAGCAGGTTCTTGCCTTTGAACGTGCCCTTGTCCTTCACAAAATAGTAGACCCCCTTCCCTTCGTAGTCGGCTGCCCCCTTCGCCTCCAGCCTGTTGGGTGAAAACGCTCCGACCCCAGCTGCGACAAGGACGGCTTTCGTCACGTGCCTGGTCCCCTTGTCCGTCCCGAGCTCGATGGTACCGTTGATCCTGTGCATGGAAGTTACGCGCTCCCCGAGCACTACAGTCGGGTTGTACTGGAACCCCTGCTCTACAAGGCACTTCACCAGGTCCTTTGCCAGGATCTTCGAATAACCTGGGACGTCGAAGATGTACTTCTCAGGATACAGCACCGCCACCTGGCCTCCTGGTTGTTCGAGGGCGTCGATCACTTTGGTCTTCATCTGCCTCAAGCCCGCATAGAAGGCGGCGAAAAGCCCGGTCGGGCCGGCCCCGACTATGGTCAGGTCGTAGACATCATCCGGCAATGGCTTCCTGGCTGGCCACCTGAGAACGATGTATAAGCGTTCTTTGGATTTAGGCCAAACCAGAGGCGACCGGGTCCCGGGGCTTGATTATCTCGCGCAGGAGGATGGTAGCATACTGGCCTTTCCCCAGGACGAACTTGAGCGTGGCAGAGCGACCGGCTGTGCTCCAGGAGGCGTCACGGACAGCCTGATGGGGCCGCCTAAAACCCCCCTCCGCCGACACCTCCTGCATCTCCTTCACGTAGAACTCTGCCGGAGCTGTCCCTTCCTCATCGAGAACCCCCTTGATTATGGCATCGAACCTCGAGCCATAGTCCCGGAACGCGTAGCCCACGACCTGCACCATCGGCACCGCTGCATCGAGGTGCGTTTCCTTCACCCCGCGCACTGCCTTCGTCACAAGCCCGCCTCCGTAGGTGGGGGCCCAGTTGTCCCCTGCCTCTAACTTCGAAATGTCTTCTCCCTTCTTCATCGCATTGCTCAAAGTCTTGTTGAAAATCAGGGATTGGTAAGCTTGAACGTAGAGGCGCCTGAGCCTGACGGGCACCGCTCTCAGGGCCCTGACCCACTCCCCCGGATGCCGGCTCAGCCCATTGGCCACCAGCTTCTCGACGTCCTTTCCTGGGGGAAGGAGCCTGATGACTTCGTCATACTTTCCATCACTCAGAGCTTCGCCTATGACCCTGCCGCGCTCTGTTTCAGAAGGGTTCGCGGCTGAAAGCATCCGTACGACCGCCTCTTCGAATTCTCTCTTCACCAGGTCTTTCCCTATCAGGTGGGTGCCGCTCCCCGACGCTCCGAACCTCTGGAGGCCGTAGAAGTTCGGCAGCCTTCGTTCCCCCGCAAGCTTCATGGTGTCTTGAATCCGAGATCCTACTCCATCACAGCAGTCTCTCAGGACGACAGCAAACCCGTTCCCTGACAGAGCCGAGCGGGAGAGGGGCCTCGGAACGTATCCGACCAGGTCTGCAGTGAAACTTTCTCTGACCACCCTGATCGGCCTCTCCGCCCTAAGACTGGTGGGCGTGACGAACTGCACGGCCACTGCCCTCTTGTCTTTCAGACCGCCGTAGCTCACTCTGCTCCTGAGGGCTGCGGATAGCTCCTTTGCCATGTGCATGGTGTCTACGGAGCGTTTCTCCACCCGATAAAGAGGGAAGAAGTCAGGCCGGGCTTCGTTCACGAGACCTTCCTGGACGATCTGCTCTTCTACGACGAAGTCCTCTGCCTTTGCCTTCGCCCTGGCCGTGCACGGAGCGCCGGACGTAGCGTAGCACTCGATCCCGACAGCCCTTTCTGCTTCGGCCGGGGGCGTCAAAGCAGCTTTAGTTTCCCTGTGATGCCGTCTATTTCGGGGTCGGGACCGGGCCCGATCCCGACGCACGTGACTGTGCCTGGCTCGATCTGGGTCAGGCCCCTGTCCTGGATCAACGATGCCGGCAGGCCGGCGCTCTTCGCCTTCCGGAAAAGTTCGTCGAGCTCCCCCTCCGACTCGACCTTCAGCACGATCTTGGCCTGACCTTCCCTCTTCCACTCCTCGTACCATCTGGGCTTCCTTTCCTGCGCCGCCTCCGCGGCCGCAAGAGAAGCGTGCGCCACCTGGGCCGCAACCTTGCCCTTGCCCATCTTCAAATCGGTCCTGACCACGATGGCTTGTTTCAAATCAGCGACAGTCTGTCAACGGTTATTATGAGTCCGATTAAGGGTTTCCAGCAAGTTCCGGACTTTGGCGCAAGATTACGACGTCGTTGTTGCCGGTGGAAGCATCGCGGGCCTCGCCTTCGCTGCCGAGGCGGCCAGGCGCGGCGCCAGGGTACTCGTCGCAGAGGAGCATGACGAGATCGGTGAGCCGGAGAAGTGCGACGGGCTCGTGAGCCTCCGCGGGCTGAGAAGGTACGGCTATCCTCCTGAACAGAGCGTCATCCAGAACGAAATAGGCACCGCTCTAATCCACTCTCCCTCTGGACGCCAGGTCGCGGTAGACGCGACAGCCCTTGACGTGGTCGTCCTCGACAGAAGCGCCTACGACAAGCAGGTCGCCAAAGCGGCGTCGTCGAACGGGGCTGAAATCATGACGGGAACCCGCGTGACCAACTCCGTCGAGAAGGGCACAGAAGTCGAGGTGAAAATGGGGGGTGCCGAAGTCCGCTCGAGATATTTCGTGGACGCCACTGGCCCGTCTTCGAGCCTGAGGCGAGGGATACTCCCCGCGGCGAAGTACGAAATCGAGGGGGACTGGATCAGGCAGCACGTGGTCGAAGTCTTCATGGACGCCGAGCGCTATCCCGGCTTCTTCGCATGGGTGATACCTTACGGCAAGCATCTGGCCAAGGTGGGAGCAGCAGGTCGCGGGGTAAATCCCTTCAAGGCGCTGGACGGATTCCTAGCCGGCCGGCACCACAAGATCCTACGAAAGGTCTCGGCCCCCATCTATGTCGGAGGACCGGCCCAGAGGTTCGTTATTGGCAGACGCATCCTCGTGGGGGAGTCAGCTGGGCAGGTCAAACCGACGACGGCCGGCGGGATCATGACGTCGATCGCCGGCGCAGTCATCGCGGCGAAATGGACCTGCGTCAGCCTCGGAGAAGGCAAGCCAGGGCTGCTTGCGAACTACCAGCCTGAGTGGGAAGCGGCCTTCCTGAAGGAGACGAAGTCTATGATGAGGCTGAGGGGTGTCCTCGAGAAGCTCTCCAACGCGGACATGGAGGCCCTGCTCACGGCCCTTGCGACCCCGAAGCTCGTCCAGAAGCTCTCACACAGCGACTTCGATTTCCATGCGAGCGCGGTCCTTGGAGCCCTTGGGCTCCCGGGCCTGCTGCGGGTCGCAAAGGTGGTGGCATCGGCTGAGGTCCGTTCGCTTCTAGTAGACGGCTGAAATTTGAGCGCCAACCTCAGCAACCTATATCAGCCGGCGCAAAAAGGCCTCCTCAGAAATGTCTCAGGGAACAGTCACGCTCCCGCTTTGCAATTCCTGCAATCGGCCCATCAAACCCGCCGAGAGGGCCGTCCACTTCAACTGCCCCAACTGCCACGAATCGGTGATCTGGCGCTCCGAGAAGTGCAGGAAGTTCTCCAGGCGCTACAAGTGCGTGAACTGCGGATTCGAAGGCCCGTAGGCGGTAATCCTTGGGTTCGTACGTCATCAGGCTAAAGCTGCTCCCTCAGGACACGACTACTGACCATCAGAAGATAGTCGAATCAGTGGCCAGTCTCTTGCCGAAGCCGGCCCAGATCCGGAGCCAGAAGATCGAGCCTATCGCCTACGGGCTTTCTGCCATCATCGTGGACGTAGTCGCCCCCGAGGAAGAAGGAGTCATAGACAAGATCGAGGACGTAGTCTCCAAGGCGCCCCTGGTGGGCCAGTACGAGCTTATCGCCGTCAGCCGGATGTCGAGCAAGCTACCGCCCCATCGAGTCGCTGAGGTCGACCCTAGGCGCCGTACACGCCGTCCTCCCCACGTCAGCATGAATGACTTGGGATAACTTTTATACCTCAGCGAGGAGCGTCTTTCTTGCCGTTTCTCATACGATGTGAAACTGAATGAGATATCCCCTTAGATATGCAGCCTACGAATGGATGAAGGAGAAGAAGAGTGCGACGGACGACGACCTACTGGAGGCTCTCAACAAGAACGGGAGCAAGTGCTCCCCTGACGAGCTGGACAAACTGCTCATGCAGCTCGAAATCCTGGGCCTGATAACAATCCGCTGGGTCTCGAAGGACAAGCGCCGGATAGAGTTCCAGGAGAGGCCAACCGAAGAGCCGCGGATGCCTCGCATCAGGGAGTAACCGAACCGATAAATCGCTCAACCCCGCGGGAGCAGGACACCATTGGGAGTCGACTTCGGGGACTCGATCCCCCGAGAGAAGATACAACTCGAGGACATATCAGGCTGGACACTGGCCGTAGACGGATACAACACTCTGTACCAGTTCCTCGCCATAATTCGCGGCATGGACGGGGGGCACCTGAAGGACTCGCAGGGACGGGTAACGTCCCACATTTCGGGCCTCTTCTACAGGAACGTCAACCTCCTGGAGCTTGGGATGAAGCTGGTCTACGTCTTCGACGGCAAGCCCCCAGACCTGAAGATGGAAGAGATCAGGAGGCGCTCGGAACAGCGCAGGGAGGCGAAGGACCAGTACCTGCGCGCGCTCCAGAGTGGCGACATGGTGCAGGCGAGGAAGTACGCCGAAGCCTCCACAATCCTGCGCAGGGACATGGTAGCCGACGCCAAGGAACTCCTCGACGCCATGGGCATCCCCTGGGTGGACGCGCCCTCGGAAGGGGAGGCGCAGGCGACCACCATGGCCATCGAGGGGACCGTCAGGGCAGTGGCGTCTCAGGATCACGATTCCATCGTGTTCGGCGCGCCGGTGCTCGTCAGAAACGTCACGATCTCAGGCAAGCGCCGCCTCCCCAGCAAGGGGATCATGATCAACGTCGTACCTGAGAGGATAACCCTCTCCTCGGTCCTGGAGGCGACCGGGCTGACAAGGGAGCAGCTGGTCGATTTCGCCATCCTCCTGGGGACAGACTTCAACCCAGACGGGTTCGAGGGGGTCGGCCCTGCCACCGCCCTCAAGTATCTGAAGAAATACGGACGCCTCGAGGAGGTCAAGGAGCTGAAGGATGCGATTCAGACCGTCAACTTCAGGGAGATAAGGGACCTGTACCTTAACGCCCCTTCCGTCAAAGGCGTCCACCCAGAGTGGGGAGCCCTGGACAGGGAGAAAGTGGTCTCATTCCTTGTGCGAGAGCACTCGTTCTCACGCGACCGGGTCGAGGCCGCGATCAACAGGGTCAAGTCCAAGAAAGCCACGCAATCGGAGACTCTGGAAAAATGGTTCGGCTGAAGGAGCTTCAGCTTCCCACCCTGAACGACATCGAGGCGGCCGAGGGGAGGATTCGAAACTACTTCCCGCCCACCCCGCTCGAGTATTCGAAGGGTATCTCAGGCATTCTCGGCCGAGAAACATACCTGAAGCTCGAGACCTACCTCCCCATACGTGTCTTCAAACTGCGGGGGGCGCTGAACAAGCTCCTATCGTTGCCCGACTCCGCCCTCAAAAGAGGGGTGATCACCGCCTCCTCCGGAAACCACGGCTTCGCCATCGCATACGCTTCCAGGGTGTTCGGCGTGAAGGCTACGATATGCGTCCCCGAGAACGCGAACCCTCAGAAAGTCAGGGCAATCGAGGACCAGGGGGCGGAGATAATCCGCCACGGCCCAGGGTACGACGCGGCCTACGAATACGCGATAACGACCGCCGACAAGAGGGGGCTTACATTTGTCCACGCCTTTAACGACAGAGATGTGATGGCCGGCCAGGGCACATGCGGCCTCGAGATGACGAGGCAGCTCCCCGACATGGACTCGGCCGCCGTGGCCATCGGGGGCGGGGGGCTGATATCAGGGGTGTCGATAGCTGTGAAGGGGAGCCTCCCGAAGGCGAGGGTCTACGGAGCCGAAACCATCGCCATACCTTCGATGTACGAGTCAATCGAGAAGGGAAGCATCCGCACGGTCGACCCGAAGCCCACCATCGCCGACGGCATGCAGTCGGCCAGTCCGGGGGAGCTGACCTTCGAGGCGGTCAGGAGGCATGTCGACAGGATCGGCCTCGTCTCTGACCCGGAGCTCGAAGACGCGATTTACGAACTGCTCACTCTTGGCAGGGTCCTGGCAGAGCCTGCCGGAGCGTCTCCGCTGGCAGCGATGAAGGGGTCGCTCAGGGGGGAACCTGGGAAAAAGCTCATCCTCGTGATAAGCGGGGGCAACATCTCCATCGATCTCTTGCGCTCCATACTCACGAAAAGAGCGAAAGAAAGCTCCTGAGGTCTCTTGTCATGAGGAAGGGATTGGAATGCTTCTCTTCCCCCAGCGTCCTCGAGGGTACCTCCCCGTAGTCGTGACCTGGGTACATCACAGTCTCGCCGGGCAGCCTCAGGATCACCTCATGAAGGCTGTGATAGATAGCTTCGGCGCGAACCCTGTCGAACCTCCCGATGGCCCCCACGAACAGGGTGTCGCCCGTGAACACTTCGCGGCCGTCGTACAGGCAAATGCTATCTTCAGTATGCCCTGGCGTGTGGAGTACCCTTACCGATCTCCCGCCCAGCTTGAGCTCTTCCCCGTCCCTGACCTTCAGGTCGCAAACTATCGGGGAGTTTTCATGTGCCACGACCTTGGCCCCGAGCTTGTCGGCCACCTCCTTCAAGGTCGAGACATGGTCGAAGTGCTCATGCGTTGCCACGGCGAACTTCACCTTCGCTCCAGCTTCTTTCGCCGCCCGCTCCAATGGAGCCGTCTCCCAACCGGAATCCACTACCATAGCCTCCCTGCTTCCTTCCTCGACGACCAGGTAGACGAAGTTGGCCATCGTCCCCACTGGGATTTGTCTGACGATCAACTGCCAGGATCCCCTGCCACGGCCGCAGGAGTTCACCTTTATCAAGCTCAGACGGGGCGCGCCCTTCTGCATGGCGAATCGCGCAGGGAAGCGGCCCTCCGAGTCTGAGATGACCACCGCAAGGCTGATGATGCCCACAGACGCGAACGTACTCGGCAACGTCTTCGGCGGCGCCATAATGAGATACATGGATGAAATCGCGGCCATCGTCGCCTGGCGACACGCCGGAATGAACGTGGTGACAGCTTCCATCGACAGGATGAACTTCTACGCGCCTGTGTATGTAGGTAATCTCCTCATCCTCAAGGCGTCGGTCAACTTTGTGGGGACCACCTCCATGGAGATCGGGGTCAGGATCGAGGCCCAGGATCCAACGACCCGCAAGGGGACCCACACGGGCTCCTGCTATCTGACCTACGTGGCTCTCGACGAGGAGGGGAAGCCCTGCCCCATCCCCCGGCTGATTGTAACCACCTCCGACGAGAGGCGGCGCTTCAAGGAGGCCCAAGCAAGGAGAAGACTCCGAGAAACGGAGCACGCATCGCACCGCGAGGTCTGACCTGTTCCGCCGGCTTGATTTACGGCTCAACAAAACTAGAGCACGCCGCTCATAGGCACCCTGCAGACTTGACCCGCTGATGCGCGATTTTTCAGAGGGTTTCAGGGTCGAAAAGATGCGCAGCGGAAACGCGGCGGTCTATCTTCTGAAAGAGCAGTTTGAGGTGTTCTCCTCTTCGCCCCACAAGGTAGAGGCCTGCGAGTCCATCGCCACCTGCTTTTACCAACTGGAGCAGTACGACGACGCCGCGGGATGGTTCGAGACTGCGGGGCGCCTCATCCTCTCCGAACCCAGCGTGACCCCCGCGTTGAAGGCGCTGAGCGCCCTCGGGGACTATGAGAAGGCGCTCGATTGCTATCGCAAGGGGGACGATGAAGAGAGGTTCACCGAGTGCTCCACCTTGATCAGGGAGCTGAAGCGCGCCTGCGCCTCATCCTGAAGCCCCTTTCCCTTCTTCCGCCTTCGCGTTCCGCCTGTTGACCGTCTTGAGATGGCATTCTTCGCAGACGGGCTCGTCTCTGGGGCCCACCTTGAAGGTGTGGACGATCACTTCCAGCTCGGCGTCGCAAAAGTAGCACTTCGCCTTCAAGCCAGACCTCGCTTCGCGGCGTGGACCCTCCTCTTCACCACCTTGCCCCTCCCCTTGTAGTACCACACCTCGGCGTCGCCGTTCGCGCTCTTCCCCCATTTGAGGAGCTCTTCGAGCTCTTCCTTCGTCGCCGTCGCCCTTCCGCTCTTCACCTGTACGAGAAGCACCCTTCCATCCTTGGCGGCGAAGACGTCAACCGCGCCATGGGACGCCGCACTGCGCGAAGCCATCCAGCCATCCTCTCTCAGAGTGTTCATAGCTTGGTACTCGCGCGCTCTTCCCGAAACGTACCTCCTATTTGGGAAGAGGCTTCACCCTATTCAGGATTATTCCTCCACCCTCCGAAGCATCACGAACCATGAAGCCAGTAAAATCTGGTTTGATAAACACTCTAATGAGACGCATGTGCAACGCGTTCGCGACCATGATGCCTGTTTTGCTGTATCCTCCACTCTTCCTCATGCCTGTGGTAACGTCGACAAGAACCCTATCACCTTGAAACGTGGCGACGAAATCGAATGGGACGAATCGACGATCGCTCGAGGCATGGAAGATGTTGGTAAAGCCGAGAGATGGTAGCAAGCGTCGCATCGCAAATAGTTCTGCAATATTGCCAGTCTCGCGATTCGATGTGCCCCAAATCTTGTAGCGCCGTTGTTTTTCGTAGGCTCTAAGGTGCTCACCGTTTTCCTTGGCGTACATGCGATGAACGAGAGCTTTCCCTTTGATTCGACACTGCTCCGAGCAATATGAATATCGATAGCGGTTAGGTTTGTGGAAGACCTTGCCGCAGATCTTGCAAGTGAAATCTTTGCCGGCATCTGGTTCTAACGAGGTGTTCGATTTGGACATCAAGGTTCCTGGCTGCGGTCGGAGACAGCTGTCGTAGCGCCCACAAGTCCGTTCCCTCCAAGTTTGTTGGGGACTATCGCTTGAAGATCCCGAGTCGAACAATACGCCCCGCGAGCCTTCGAAGCGGGCTTCATCGCGAACTGTGACAAGTCAGGTTTTACGAACAGAACAAATAGCTTCATCCCAAGGGCGTTTGCAAGAGAGACAGCGGTCTTGTAGTAAGGTCCACTCTTGCAGTATGACGTTGTAACATCCACAAGGACCCGTTCCCCATTCGTCATTCCAACGATGTCGAAAGGTACCAACCTTCTAAGCTTTGAAACGTGAACCACTCGCGACAGCCCAAGGCCAGGCAAGATCCCGTTGGCCGCAATTTCCTCCGCTCTCTTTGCGACGTCTTTGTTGGATTTCCCCCACACCTTATATTTCCATGAGGCTGCATATTGTCTGATGTGTTCCTTGTTCCTCTCGACGTATCTCGCGTGAAGGAAAGTATGTTGCTTCCTCGAACAGTCTCGTGAGCAGAGCCTTTCCCCCCAGTGGGCCTTCCTGATGAAGAACACGCCGCAGACCACGCATTTGACTGGTACCTTCTTCCATTTTGAAGAACCTCCCAAATTCGGATTACACCACCAGGGGTGACCTTTAAGATAAAGTTCCATCCTTTGAAGTGACAGCCTTGGTGGAGGGTTTCGCGAATGTGTTTATCTGAAAATGTCAGGGTTGTCGAGACTACCTCGTACCATTTCTTGACTCACCACCCGACTGTAAATCCTCCTGACGAGTAGACTTATCACATCGGGCGAGGCGGCGTGGCAATACTTGGAAAACGTCAGAAACTCGATGAAAGAGATGGAAGGCCAATTCTCGAGCCAGCTCGAACGCCGCGACAGGGTGCTCAAGGAAAGCAGGGACGTCATCTCATCATGCTCCAGGGCGATAATAAGCGTCCACACCAGGAAGATGAAGGAAGCCGAGAAGGAGCTCTCGAACGCAAAGGCTCTCCTCTCTTCTCTGAAGAAGACATCAGGCGGTTCCGCTTCTCGCTACCTTGTGTCCCCCGAGGCCGAGTTCGTTGAGGCCTCGGCAGTGATCGCCCTGGCCAAGGATAGGGATGTCCCTTCGATGGACTCCCTCGACGCCTCCCCCGAGGCATACCTCCTCGGACTCCTGGACACGGTGGGCGAGCTGAAGAGGCTTGTCCTCGATTCGATATTGCAAAGGAAGCCAACGAAGGCGAAGAAATACTTCGAAGTCATGGAGGAGCTCTATTCCCTCTGCTCTCCTCTGGCGGTCTACGACCACGTGGTCAACGGCACGAGGCGCAAGATTGACGTCGCGAGGATGCTCGTCGAAGACACGAGGGGGCTCCTGGCCGAAGAGATGGGGAGGGAGTCCGTGAGCGCTTCGATGGCGCGTCTGGAAAAGAAACTGGGCGCCAGGGCGGCCCGCTAGAGCTCGTTCAGGATCCTCGTCGTCTTGATCTTCGGGTAGGGGGAGCCGAGCCTCACCACACGCAGCTCCATGCCCCTCTTTGCAGCCTCCCTCTTGACTTCGTCCTCAAGATGATACTGGTCGTATCCCAGCGCGACCACATCTGGTTTGACCTTCTCCAACGTGATGTAGATGTCTCCCTCGACCCCCAAAATCGCGGCGTCGACCTGCCTCAACGATGAGAGCAGGGTTACGCGGTCGTTTTCATTGATCAGCGGCTCCCGATGCTTCCGCTTCCGAATGGTGCTATCTCTGGCCACAGACACGACGAGCGCATCCCCCAAAGCCTTTGCCTTCGAGATTGTGTATACGTGCCCGTAGTGGATCAGCTCGAACCCTCCGCCGATGAATACAACTTTGATGGCCTTCCTCCCTTTGGCGGTGAGCTTCGCTGATCCATTCTTACTCACGACCATTCCGAGCTCCTCCAAGAGCTCGATCTCGCGGCTTGCTTCGGCTAGCTTGAGCCCAAGCCTCCTGGAGATTGCCCTCGCATCCGCCTTCTCGCCTTTGATCCCTATGGAGAAGATAGCTGTCAGGGTGTGCTTGTTGTCCATGGCTACCAGTCTATCTTGACGACGCCTGCGAAGGAAAGCGAATCCAAAAGCCCTTCGGCGTAGCCTATGCTCAGCATCGCCATTTCGTCCTCCCCGTTTGCCAGGAAACTCTCCGCGTCTTTCATGTACAGCTCTGCGTTCTCCATGACGTGCTCGTACTGAGGACCTACCCTGGGCTTGACCGAGTCGAGCGCGCGTCTTGTCTTTGCGACATACCTGGGCACAAGAGTCTGGGCGGTCCTAAGGACCCCGTCTGAGTTGCCCTTGACATCGGGCTGCTTGACAGAGAAGATCGCCGATATTGCCTCGACCTCTGTGAAGTGGAGCTTCCCCGGGATGACCAAACAATGGGGAGGACCTCCCACTTCTTTCTTTGATAGCTCTACAAAGGTCCCGGCTGCAATCCCCGCGTCTTCCCTACCTAGCCTCGAGAGCAATATCGCGAAAGTCCCTTCGCCGACGACCCCGCGTTTGAAGTTCCCCTCGGCCAGCAGGAGCCCGGCCAGGGCATCGGCAGGCGACACGCCTTCGCCGCTCTGGACGTCATACTCGAGGAGCAGGAGGGTGTGGGCTCCTTCGAGGAGGTTCTCGTGCAGGATGTGGTACGCCTGGGTCAGCTTTCCTACCGACTCGCGGGTCACGGTGACAGTCCTCGAGAACTTATAGGAGTGGAGTCCAGAGGCGCTAGCGGCTGCCGAAGCTATCGTGGCCGAATGGATGACGCGGGTCTCAATCCCGAGCTTGATCCCCCTGACGCGGAGCTCGTTGTGAGTCGTGGCTATCATGGGGTCTCCGAGAACAGCCAGGACGACCTTTTTGGCGTCTGCTTCTCCCAGGATCTTGCTTCCGTCCTCAACGAACTGTCTGTCGACTATCGTGAAAGCCTTGCCCGTCGCGTTCTGGACCTGCCTCAGGAGCTGCGGCTCGTGAGGGGTGGTGTAATACTCGAGGTAGTTGATGTCGGCCCCAATCATCTCTCCCACCCCTTCGAGGGTGACTCCCTTCGCTCCAAGACCGAGGCCGACGAAGCTGAGGCGACCCAATATTAGGACAGAGAGAACTCGTCTAATTAACTAGTTTTGTCAAGGAACAATATGCGATCAAGGCCGGGTAGGAATCGGTGACTGGCAACCGTAAGGACCGATAATCCTGACAGTTCCACGGACCTCTCCCCCAACAGCGAGCTTTGTGGGCGTTGGATTCAATTACCGAATTAGAGGCTTGACGCTTCGAGAATCCTTGCAAATGTCGCCCGAGCTTGCGGAAGTAATAGGTCTAAACCTGGGAGACGGCGGCATTTATCAATACCTTTCGCAAAGGCAGTCCAGTTATCAAGTAGCATTCACTGCAAGTCCCGCCGAATATCTATACTACCAGGACTTCGTCAAACCGACCATCGACACCACTTTCGCAGTTAAATGTCGGGTTTACCTCAGGAACGATAATACCACACGCCTTCGTGTCGGCAGCAAGAGGATAGTACTTTACCTCGCAAGTTTGGGCATTCCTATCGGGAAGAAACTCGACGCGTCGATACCACCAGAAATACTCAAACAGGGATTAGTCAAACATTTCATTAGAGGGATATACCACGCCGAAGGATCTCTTTACAGAAGATACTCGAAAATGTACAACACCCATCGGAAGGTGTACAGCAACCTCCTTGTGATTCAGATTAGGATGAAATTGAGGACGTTGATGAATCAGATTCGAACTGAACTCGTAAATCTCGGTATCCATCCGAACCGGTTGATTGAAAAGGACGGAGTCTACACCCTCCGGATTACGGCACAGGGTGAAATCAGACGATTCTTCGAGGTCATCCGGCCGAGGTACAAACTGGTTCCGCACTCAGCAAGCCTTTAAACCGCCTACTGAGCGCGGGCGCACGAGGGCCCGTGGCTCAGAGCAGATACCCTCTGCGAGAAGCCAGGTTAGAGTGTACGACATAAAACGGCTGGCTCTTAGGTCTGACCGGAGTCACCAGCATGCCCAGGGTTCGAATCCCTGCGGGCCCGCTACTAATTTGCTTCTTGAATCTCGATGATCTAGAATAGGGACTTGGGTCTTAGCTAGCTAGTGGGAGTAACCAGCATGCCGTGGGAGGCGTCAAAGCGCCCGCGAATTCAAATCCCACCAGGCCCGCGTCCGTTTAGCCCAAAGCACGCTCTGTGCGGCAAAGAGGGCTTGATTCCACCCATTCGGGTCTTATGCACGTAGGGCATGACGAATGCAACGAAAATGCGGGGATTGCTTCCGGCCAACCGTTGGACTCGCTCATGGAATCGAGCGGGACAAATCGGGCCCTTTCTGGCGCGTCGAGCTTTGAGGTTGCGATATCAGACTAGCACCCCGGCAGCTAGAATGCGAAGGAATCTGTTGGAACGCTGGAGAATCTTTTCAGGGTTTCTCTTTCGACACGATTATTGTCTCAATCGAATCCGCGTGCTCGATTATCGTTGGCGGGTAACCAAGCACATTTTGAATCAGGCTGACGTCGAAAGCTCTGATCCAAGCAAGTCCGTTCTTCGAGAACGGTTGATAGACAATGATGCGAGTTACATTCCCCACTCTCTCTATTCGCTGCGGCAACCGTGCTCCACTGTACTTGACGCTCGTTTCAAAATACTTGATAATGCCATCCAGGTCCGCCGATCCGAACCAGAGCTGCAGCGATGAGGCGACTTTCAACGACACCTCTCTTGCTATCGTGGCAATCGTGTCTTCGTCGAGGCTTGCGATCAGCTTGAATATCATTTCTGGCGGGACAGTCAGATACCCGAAGTCTGCTGCGCCAGAATCCCACTCGACGTATTTGCTAAGAATGGACGTCACTAGGGCGTTTTTCCCGATCTTCTTTCGCTCGGCATCCCTGGTCAGCACTTCATCGATGGCTGAACTTAGTCTGAATGTCCTGAGTACCGTTGGGGGCCTGCCCCTCTTTCTCTTGCTCCTCAATTTTCCGCCATTTCCAAGCGCTCTGTCCGAACCGCAAGTTCAAAAAGCTGTTGTACATCAGCTGTATTTTGTACAACAATCCCGGAAAAAATGAGCCTTGATATTAGCCGCAGTCCGCTACGGTTATTGAAAGATGAAGTCGACGGCCGATGGAGGGAATGAGGATCAGGCATCCACAGCAGGCTCCAAGGAGATTGTGACCATACTCTACAAGCCCGGCCATAGGTTATTCCAGGTCGCCTTCAGGGCCAACGTCAAGAAGGAGCCCCTGACGAAGCTCTGGGTAGCGCTGGAAAAGCGTGGCATCAATATATTGAGCTCTTCTCTCTCGAATGTCCACGAAGGGGATGGAATGTGGAACATCTTCCTGGACTGCGGGGATCGCTCGGTCACACCAAGAGAACTGAGGACGTTGCTCGACCAGCTTGCCTTGGCTCATGACCTCAAGATCGTGGGAGGAGACGAGTTCATCGCCGACGACTTGTTTTTCCCGATTGTTACGACCGCAGGAGACAGGGTCCTCCTTTTCGGCCAAGAGGCGCTACAAAAGATGCTCGGCGCTGTCACGGAGGAGTTCGGGAGCGGTGGAAGAGTAATCTCGTACCAACAGGGCCTGGCCTTGGGTTCGCTCGCCGCCGGGAAGATCAGGAAGAGCATGAATGTAGGCCTTCAGGGTTTGGCCCGTGAGGCGATCAAGGCCTACTCAGCCAACGGCGTCGGCCGGGCTGAATTCCTCAGCGCCGACTTCGAGGGCTACCATTTCGTCATCACAATCTCGCACAACATCGAGTGCGAAGGGAAGCGTACCAGCGCTCCCAACAGCGACTGGATAAGGGGGCACCTCTGCGGGGCCGTATCGACTGTCCTGGGCGTCGCCAACTACAATGCGGGGTCCAAAGTCGTCGTCCACCCGCTGCTGTCGGACGGAACCTGCGCCTATTGCCTCCAGGGGAAGCCGAACCTCTGCATCAGCCGAGGATTCATCGGGGTCGCCACCGACGGAGGCTACGCAGAATACGTAAGTGTCCCTGCCTCCAGCATCATCCCGACAGGCGGGATGGACGTCAAGAGGGCGGCCGCCATGCCCGTCGACTTCGGGACGGCCTGGTGCGGACTCGAGAAGGCACAGGTCGGACCTGGGGACACGGTCCTGGTGTGGGGGGGCGCGGGAGGCCTGGGGCACGCCGCGATACAGATCTCGAAGCTCCTCGGTGCCAGGGTCGTCGCGGCGGTCGGGGACGACAGCAAGAGGCATTTCGTCGAATCCCTGGGGGCTGAATCGGTGAACTACAGGACAGAAGACCTCGTCGCAAGTGTCCGGTCCCTGACGGACGGCCTCGGCGCTTCGGTGGTCTTCGACCATATCGGAGGGGACACCTGGCCCAGGAGCGTGGAGTGCCTGGCAAGAGGCGGGAGGATGCTGGCCCTGGGGCTCGCCTCCGGGCCGAAGTCGGAGCTCGACGTGCGAAGGATCTATGCGGACGAGCTGAGCATCATCGGGGTCTACGGACAATCCAGGGCGAGCCTCGAGACTGTCCTTGGGCTCGCCGCCCAGGGGAAGCTCTCGCCGTCCATCCAGGGGGAGCTCCCCCTTGCGTCTGCCCGGGAGGCCCACGAAATAATCGAGTCCAGGGCAGTGTTGGGCAAGATGCTACTCATCCCCTGAAACGTCCGGCCGCCCGCCCGCGTTCTTTATAGCGGGAACAGAAGCGGCTTGTCTGGATGTACACCACCGTCGTCGTCGACGACGAGGAAAGGGCGATGCAGGTCATGCGCGGCATGGAGAAGGCCTGGGAGGACAAGGATGAATCATATTTCATCGCCGTGCTGAAGGAAGAGCCCAGCCTGGTGCTCAGGGTCCACGCAGTGTGCATCCTTGCAGAGGTGGGTGGAGAGAAGTGCATCCCCACCCTTTCCGATGTCCTCCTCCACGACCCGGACCCTCTCGTCAGGCACGAAGCCGCTTTCTCCCTCGGTCAGATCGGGCTGTCGGAAGGCAACATCGCCCTTTCAGAAGCAGTTAGGCACGACGGAGACCCCATAGTCAGACACGAGTCCGCAGCCGCCCTGGGCTCGGTGGGAAGCGCAGATTCGGAGAAGGTGCTGACGGAGGCCATCGACGACCCCGACGAGATGGTCAGGAACTCTGCCCGTGCGTCCCTCTTCAACATCAGATTCCTGAAGGAATACTCCGTCGGCTCGAACGCCAGAGATAGGGCTCCCCGCCCCTAGGCGCCGAACCCTTAAGAGACAACGGGGGGCCGTCCTCCTGTTTGAGGCTCCAGGGCAAGCGGGCCCTAGTCACGGGCTCGTCTCAGGGCATCGGAGCCGAGATTGCCAAGCTCTTCGCGAAGGAGGGCGCCACCGTCGTCATCAACCACCGCACATCGGGGCCGCACCCCGAGGCGACCTACGCCGCAGTCAGGCGGTCGGGAGGGAAAGGCATGGTCGTGCACGCGGACGTTTCCGACCCTGCCAGCGTGAAGTCCATGTTCGGCGAGATCGCCGACAAGCTCGGAGGCCTAGACATACTCGTCAACACTGCCGGACTGGCGGACCGCAGCCTGTGGAACCTGACCCTGAATCAAACCACCCTGGACATGTGGAAGCGGGTGTTCGCCGTCGACGCCTACGGCACCTTCCTCTGTGCCCAGGGCGCGGCGAAGCTAATGAAGTGGGGCTCCTCCATCGTCAACGTGGCTTCGACCCCGGCCCTGGTCGGGGACACCGAAGGGCTGGTCTA
>JACWAI010000098.1 GCA_014874415.1 Nitrososphaerales archaeon | reverse complement strand
GTGGTCGACATAGTGAGCTACGTCGCGGAGTACACAGGCATCGCCATCGGGATGGAACTGGTCGGGGTTCCCCCTATCTTCTCGATGCCTGTCGCCTACGCCGCCCACATACTAGTAATCAGGAGGAGGAACTACGTCGCCCTCGAGAAGATCCTCTTCGCGGTCTCCTCGGTCCTGATAATCTCCTACGCAGGGTCGCTACTGGCGAGGGGCTTCTCGGCCAGCAGTCTTGTCCACTTTGAAGCCAGCCCCTCCTACCTCTTTCTCCTCGCTGCCGGCGCCGGGGCGGTCGTCATGCCCTTCATGCTGTTCTACCAGGCTTCGGCCACCGCAGAGAAGGGGAACGTAAAGCTCTGGGCGATGAGGACCGAGACCCTCGTGGGGGCTGTGGCGAGCGAGGTGGGGATGGTCGTGATAATGATGGCTACGGCAGGGCTTGGGTCCCCACTCAACTTCGCCTCTCCCTCTACGCTTTCGCTGGCCCTGAACTCAATCGCCGACTCCTATGCGCCCTACCTTTTCGCCGTCGGGCTCGTGGCCGCGGCGTTCCTAGCCCTGGTGGTCATCTCGCTCGCGAGCTCCTGGGCAATCGTGGAGACGATGGGTTGGAAGCGGGAAAGCTTTTTCTGGGTCTATGTCGCCGAATCGCTGCCCGCTGTCGCCGTGCCGATACTTTACCCTGACCCCCTCTCCCTCGTGCTGGGGCTCATGGTCGCTTTCGTCTTCGTCCTCGCGGGCCCAGGGATCCTGATGGGGAAGCTCGCGTCAGACAAGCGAGTGATGGGAGGTTATGCGAGCAGCGGCCCCCTGAAGGCCGCCTACTGGTTTAGCCTGGCGGGGGTGCTCAGCTTCGGGGTCGTAGCTGTGTTAGCCGTGCTCTAGGTCAGGTTACGGGATCATGATGCGACTGACGCAGGAACCTGCTTGTCTTTCCTGAATGTGTAGTTTTTCGTAGCCAGCGCGAAAACCACGACCGCGATCATGCATGCCATGCCGACGTAGAAGACGTAGTCGTAGGCAGAGGATGTGGGTATGGACATTGGGCCCCGTGGAGTCGATAACGTCACGTAGTACGTGCTCATGATCGTCGTCGCCACGACCGGCCCGATGGCGCCCCCGATGTTCCTGAGCATCGTGTTGAGCCCCAGCCCGGTGGCTACGGTTTCGATGGGGAGGGAGACGCTGACCATGTTCACTATGGGGATGATTATGCCGACGGCCCCGACCAAGGAGACCGCTGTGTCGACCATTACGTCCGTCGACGTCCCCCTGTTGAAGACGAAGAGGGCGAAACCCGCTATGGCGACCAGGGCGCCGAGGACCATGACGGGCTTGGGACCTGACCTGGCCGTCATCCTGCCAAGCCCGGGGCCGCCGACGAGCATCAGGATCGTGGCGGGGGCGATGGTCAGGCCTGCGGATATCACGTCGAGGTTGAGGCCGGGGACGCCGGGGTTGGGGAACTGACCGCTGAAGGGCAGCTCAGTGTAGTAGACCACAGCGAAGAAGAGCATGAACATGCCCATCCCGGAGAGGATGCCCGTCATGTTCGCGACCAGCACGTTCCGTATCTTGAGCAGGTGGAGGGGTATCAGAGGGTTCGCCTTCCTGCTCTCGACAAAGAAGAAGCCTGCGGTCAGCACGGCCCCGAGCGACAGCGCGCCGAGGTTGTAGGCGTCGGTCCATCCGACGTAGGGGCCCTCTGTGAGGTACAGCAGCAGCAGGGAGACTCCGGCCATCAGCAGCACCACGGTCTCGTAGTCCACCTTCAGCCTGGTGCCGGGGTGTCCCGCCGGGAGGAACCTCGCCACCACGGCGAAGAGCACCAGGCTAAGGAGGAAAGCAGAGTGGAAGGCCCACTGCCATCCGAGGTCCTGGACGACATAGGAGCCTATTATCAGTCCCAGGGCCGCGCCTATGGCGAAGGTGGCGCTCACCACCCCCTGGGCTGTGGCTATCCTCTCCTTGGGGAAGGTCTCGGCGATTATCGCCAGCGCCAGGGGGACGATGGCGAAGCCTATGCCCTGGACGGCGCGTGCCGCTATCAGGAAGTAGATTGAATTGGAGAAGCCGGCGACCCCCACCCCTGCCGTGTAGAAGACCAGGGCTGCGAGGAACATGCGCTTCTTGCCATAGCTGTCCCCCAGCTTGCCGAAGAGGGGAGAGACTGCGCTCCCGACTATCAGGAAGGCGGACGTGACCCAGGATACCAGGCTCTCCGTGGTGGAGAAGTCCCTCTGGATCACGGGGACGCCGGGAATGATCATTGTTTCGACGTAGTTGAGAAGGAGGGCGACTCCCACCATGGCCAGCAGGGCCCTGAGTTGATGGCTCGTCGTCCCGCTCTTGGTAGGCGTCGGCATGGCCTGCGCTGGGTTCTGCTGCAACTTTCAGCGAGCCCGTCGCGGCGTTCATATAAACAGAGCCCGGCTCGGACCGCTCTGACCGATGAGCCGGTCGTTTCATTGGTTGGCCGAAAGCCAGGAATAAATCGAGACAAGGGCCGTGAGCTGGGTCCTTGTGGTGCGTATCTCCTCTTCCGACAGCGACTGGATCTTCACCTGCTCCCGGACCATCGGTGTCCAGGCTTGCCTTGCCGTCGTCGTGGGCGTATCCAACCCAAAGCTGCTGGACGGAGGTCGTGCTGCGTGAGGAAGGTTGCACCCTATAGAGCGTTGTTTGGTTGAGGTAGTTACCTGAAGTTCCTCGATGTGAGCAGTTCAGCCCCCGATCAGAGCCGCGTGAGGCTGGCGAGCCAGGCATGGCCGCCACTCCCCAGGCGCGAAGCCTCGAATCTCGCGGGCTCGATCGAGTCTACCTTCCAGCCGTCCTTGAAAGTCTTGAGGATCTCGTCTTTCGAGACCCTCCGCGGGCCTCCCCAATCGGCCGGCTCCCGGTCGCTGAAGCAGAGCATGAAGTAGTGCCCGTCTGGCTTCAGGACGTTCCTGAGGCTCCTCGTAAACCCCTGTCTATCCTCGTCGGAAAAGGTGTGGAACAGGCCGCAGTCGACCGCCACGTCGAAAACCCTCCCGAGTGACTCCAAGTTCAGAGCGTCGGCCACAAGGAATTCGGCGTTCGAGCCTCTCATCTTCGCCTTACGCCTCGCCTTTTCTATGGCCAGGGGAGCGGCGTCGACCCCGAGCACCCTGTTCCCTCGAGAGGCGAACATGATGGCATTCTCCCCCGTCCCGCACCCAAGATCTATGACGTCCCCGCTCACCTTCCTTTCATCCGCCAGCCTTACGAACTCGCGCTGGGGGCGACCGATGTCCCAGGGAGGGGTCCCACGATAGGCGGAGTTGAAGAAGCTCAAGGTGCTAGGCTCCCCGGCGAAAAGGCCAGCGGGACAGAGCAGTCCCTTGTCGTAAGCAACGTCAGGCGTTGATGGGTCGATGTTAATTAGATATTGATAGAAGATTCTTCCAGGTTCTGTTAGCCCTTCGGCTCCCTAGCCGTCGAGCCGACTTCCCCCCATCCGCTCTGAGGATTGGAGCCGTCGTCGCCTCGTTCCCCGTCATCGCTTCCCCTGGAGGGCCGAGCCTGCGGAACCGCGCAGGCCATTCTGTTCT
>JACWAI010000097.1 GCA_014874415.1 Nitrososphaerales archaeon | reverse complement strand
GCCCGCCACTGAACGTGCTGAGCCTCAAGGTCGTCGGTGGAACCACCTCACCTGTCGTCCTCCCTCTCAACGGCCTCGCCGACGGCGTATTCAGGGTGGGCGTGAGGCCCGAGGGACTTACTCTGGGCTCCGGGTCTAACGAGGCCGAAGCGACCGCCTTCGAGTTCGCAGGGAGGGAGACCATCGTCTACCTCAAGGTGGCTGGGGTGGAGATCAGAGCAGTCATCCCCGACGCCAGCGGGTTGGAGATAGGGCAGAAAGTCAGGTTCAGCGTGCAGGCGAACGCCGTGCACGTCTTGGGCAAGGAAGCCGCTTGACATGTCCAAGATAGGAGACGTTCTTTCAAAGAGAGTCTTCTACATCCCAGCGGTCGCCTACCTGCTCGCCTTCGGCTTGGTCCCTCTGGTGATATCCGTCTACCTTTCCGCGCCGAGCTCGAACCTCTCCTCTTATATCGAGCTCTTTCAGTTTACGGACTTCCCCAGGGTGGTCTACAACACCCTGGTCTTCTCCCTGGGGACTGCTGTCTTCGCCATCCTAATAGGCGCAGCCTTTGCCATACTGGTCGACAGCAGGAGGCGGGGAAAGCGGGCCATCTCTTTGGTGGCGTACCTCCCGTACATGATCCCTTTCACGGCCAGCGCCCTCGTCTGGGCCACCCTGTTCAATCCCGGGTACGGCCCCGTCGACCCCATCCTGAAGGCCGTTGGTCTGCCGGGGATAGACTGGATGGGCCCGTCGCTTCAGCTGTACTCGCTCACCCTGGTGAGCGTCTGGGCTGCCAGCCCCTTGGCTTTCCTCATAATCTTGGCGGGGCTAACTTCAGTCCCCAAGCAGGTGAAGGAGGCGGCCTCGGTGGACGGCATGGAGATGTGGGACTACTATTCTTCAGTCGCCCTTCCCTTGGCCAAGGGAGCGATTATCACCGCTTTTCTTATGATCATGATACTCGCCTTCGGGGACTTCGACCTTCCTTACATCCTCAGCGGCGCCGGGGGGGTCCCTCCTATCGGCATGGCCACCCTCGTGGTCTACGCCTACGCCGAAATGTTCTACGTGAATCTCACCTCTCAAGGGATAGCCGCCGCCATCTTCGTCGCCCTGCTCGCCAGCATACCGGGGCTCCTGCTGGTCAGGACCACCCTTGGGGGTTCGAAGGTGGAAAAAGGGAGGCCCCGCCTCCCTTCTTGGTTGCGCCTGCCGAGGATCCGCCTCCACAGGCCGGGTCTCCCCCGCTTTCCCAACACCCCTTTCAAGTACATCATCTACGTCTTCTGCGCGCTGTCGGCTGTCTTCATCCTCTTCCCTGTGTATTGGATGTTTTTGGTCGCCTTCCGCCCCCAGTCCCTGGACTACGTTCTTCCCCCCACCATATATCCGACCAAGATAATCACAGACGTCTTCCTCTCGACGGTGAGCCAGGCTTCACCTGAAATCTTCACCACCATCGCGGTCGCAGGCGCTGTGACTCTCCTGACCGTGGCCCTCGCCGCCCCGGCGGCCTACACCATCGCCAGGGAAGGGAGGAGGAAGCTACTCGGGGTCATGATCTATGTCTTCTCGCTCCCTTCGATAGTCTTCGTCTTCGGGGTCTTCTACCTGATGGAGCCAGGGCATCTGAACCTTCTCAACAGTTGGACCGGCTTGATACTGACCGAGCCCCTGTTCACCGTCCCGTTTGTCACTTGGACCATGACCAACTTCTACAACTCCCTCCCCAAGCAGTACGAAGAAGCAGCCCTCGTGGACGGCTATTCGCGGATACGCTCGTTCTTCTCGATAGTGATGCCTCTTGCCAGGCCCGGGCTGATAGCAGCCGGGATGGTGGCCTTCATCTTCTCCTGGCACCTGCTCTTGTTTCCGCTCGTCCTCTCCCAGACCCCCTGGTCCTTCACCTTCCCTCCTGTCGGGTCCAACACTGTGACGACGTTCGCGATCCTCTTCGACCCCGACAGCACGGGCACCACCGCCAGCAACAACGTCTGGACGCAGCTGGCCTCGTCAGGGATTATCTTGGCGATCCCGGTCATCATAATGGCGCTGGTCGCCCAGAGCTACCTCCTGAAGGGGCTCTACTCGGGCGGGACCAAGGGGTAGGCCGGCGCAGGGACTCCGCTCCGAGAGACCCCTTGGGGGACGCTTCGTCGGTTTGGCGCATCCTTCTGGGCCGTGCGGAGCGAAGGTCGTCTTCCGCAGGTCCGCCTTAAATCGAGGCTCGAGGGAGACCGGGTAATGAAGCCGTTCTGCCTGTCCCACGCCGAAGACGTCGACGGCCTAGGCTCCGCCGCCCTGGTGAAGGCCGCGACAGGGGCCGAGGTCCTCCTCACCGACTACTCTCGACTGATACAGGACCTCGGGAAGGTGCCGAAAGGCTCGAAAAG
>JACWAI010000096.1 GCA_014874415.1 Nitrososphaerales archaeon | reverse complement strand
GGCTCAATATGGGCACGACTATCTCCGACTTCGTCGAAAGGAAACACTGGAGGTATCTCGGGTCTTTGCTGACATCGGAGACTATCTCCGTCCTCCCCGCTTTCGCTGCGAAGCCGCAGACCCCCTTCCCGATGGGGATACGCACATGCTCTGTCGCGGCCGGGCCGGACCATGCGTCGAGGACCAGATCCTTACCCTCGACAATGTAGATGCCGACCCAGGTGTAGGTCGGGATGGAGGAGTTCAGGAACTTCACCGTTGCCTCCCTCGACGCCTTTCCCCTCACGCCCCCAAGCGCCGAGTCGAGCTTCAACAGCATCTCCCTGGCCTGCTCTCTGTTGAGCCTGTTCCCGTTCGCTTTCATGAACTCGTGCGCCCTCATTTGGAGTTATTTATCCCCGACACCCTAGGAAGGGCTCTCGACTAGGTAGTGATACACTAGGCCGGCGAAGACCGCGCCTACGATCGGCCCAATCAGATAGATGTACCAGTAGCTCGGATAGAACCCTCCAGCCAGCATCGGACCGAATGCCCGCGCGGGGTTCGCGGCTGCGCCGGTGAGATTACCAGCGACGAGGACGTCGGCGAGCAGCGCCAGACCTATCCCCAAGCCACCGATCTGAGGGGCCCTGGGGTCGACAGCCGTGCCGTATACGGCCATGACTAGCACGAAGGTTAGGAGAGCCTCGATCACAATCCCCTGCGTGGAGCTGATCAAGCCGCTCAGGGTCGGCGCCCCCCAGTTCACGCCGTTGCCAAGTGCCGAAGGGAAAGATGCGACCAGAGCTGCTCCTGCGCCTATTGCGCCGACAAGTTCGGCTACGATGTACAGGACGGCGTCTTTTGTCTTCAGTTTCCTCCCGACCCAGAGGCCTACGGCCACGGCAGGGTTCAGGGCGCCTCCCGACACCTTCAGGGTGAGGGACACTGCCATGGCCAGTCCAAGTCCGTTGGCGAACGCAGCGACAAGCAAAAGGGAGCCCGTATCCGCCTTGGCCAAGCTGGCCGCCCCAAGCGCAGAACCCGCGCCTACGAGCACGAAGATGAAGGTCCCGAAGAGTTCGGCAGCGAGCCTTCTGGAAAGTGAAGGTGCGGAGGACAAGGAATCTGCACGGGTCGCTGAGGAGCAGTCCTCTTAAGAATTACTGAGAGCGGAATACACGGAAAGCGGGGGTGAACGCCGCGCAAGGCTAATAAACCCCATTTGGTTGTATACCGCCCAGTTTCATATGTCGCAAGGACAACCAGTCATAATCCTGAAGGAGGGTTCGGGTGAGTCCAGAGGTAGAGAGGCTCAGAGGAACAACATTTCCGCCGCGAAGCTCATCGCCGAGGTGGTCAGGACGTCACTCGGCCCGAGGGGGATGGACAAGATGCTGGTCGATACGATGGGGGACGTGACGATCACCAACGACGGCGCGACGATGCTGAAAGAGCTGGACGTGCAGCACCCGGCAGCCAAGATGATGGTGGAGATCAGCAAGGCGACTGACAACGAAGTGGGGGACGGGACGACCTCGGCGGTGGTGGTCGCAGGGGCACTGCTCGAGAAGGCCGAGGACCTGATCAACAAGAACGTTCACCCCGTAGTGGTCGTAGACGGCTATTCGAGGGCCGCAGAGAAGGCCCAGAAGATACTCGAGGAGATAGCCGAGAAGGTGGACCCGGAGAACAGGTCTGAGATGCTGAAGGTGGCCAACACCAGCATGATGACGAAGCTTGTGAACGAGGACTCTCCCCACCTTTCCGGGATCGTCGTGGACGCCGTCCTGCAGGTGGCAGACAAGCGCGACGGCGGATTCAAGGTGGACATCGACAACGTGAAGGTGGAGAAGAAGCCGGGCGGTGCCCTGACCGACACGAAGCTGATCCAGGGGATCGTCCTTGACAAGGAGGTGGTCCACTCCGGGATGCCCAGGAAGATCGAGGAGGCGAAGATCGCCCTGGTGAACTCGGCACTGGAGATCGAGAAGACGGAGTTCTCGGCCGAGATAAGGATCAACGACCCGAAGCAGATGCAGCAGTTCATGGACGAAGAGACGAACATACTGAAGGGGATGGTCGAGAAAGTCCAGGCAGCGGGGGCCAACGTCATCATCTGCCAGAAGGGGATCGACGACCTGGCGCAGCACTTCCTGGCGAAGGCGGGGATACTGGGCGTGAGACGGGTGAAGGAGAGCGACATGACGAAGCTCGGCAAGGCCACTGGAGCCAGGATTGTCACGAACCTTGACGACCTGACGTCCAAGGATCTTGGGTACGCCAAGCTTGTGGAGGAAAGGAAGCTCGAGGAGGACAAATGGGTTTTCGTGGAGGGGTGCAAGAACCCAAAGGCCGTGACGATCCTCGTCAGAGGAGGGACTCAGAGGATTGTCGACGAGGCGGAGAGGGCTCTTCACGACGCGATCATGGTGACGAAGGACGTCTTCGAGCTCCCTGCCGTGGTGGCAGGCGGAGGGGCGCCTGAGGAAGAGTTGTCATTCCAGCTGAGGAACTGGGCACAGAAGCTTTCTGGGAGGGAGCAGCTGGCGGCGCTGAAGTTCGCCGACGCGATGGAAAGCATCCCTCTGACGCTGGCCGAGAATGCCGGGATGGACCCCATCGACACCCAGGTGGACCTCAGGGCGAGGCACGGAAAGGAAGGCAAGTGGTACGGAGTGGACGCCATGAACGGGAAGGTCGCAGACATGTACGCAAAGGCGGTCTGGGAGCCTCTCGCCGTGAAGCTGCAGATACTCCGGGCGGCCACCGAGGCGGCCTCGATGATATTGAGGATAGACGACGTCATAGCCGCGAGCAAGATGAAGGCGCCACCTATGCCGCCTGGAGGAGGCGGAGGGATGGGCGGAATGGGCGGCATGCCGCCGATGTGATAGGTCAGACCAGTTCGACGTCGGGGTAGGTCGTCCCCGAGCGGAGGGCCTTGTCGTAGATCATGCTTGCTACTGCGACGTCTTCCAGGGCCGCGCCTCCTGACTTGAAGAGCGTCTTGCCCTTCGGTTTCGCTTTGCCTGCAACGACGCTGGCCAGCTGGACCGCGGACCCCCAATTGAATGTCCCGTCCTTTGAGGGCTGAATCAGATCTCCATATTCCACCTTGGCCTGGGGCAGGTCGTCCACGACCACCGTCTCGAATTTGCCCACAGCCTCCGAGGTGATCTCCTGGCGCCCGGTTACGTTACCGCCGCACACGTTGACGTGCGAGACATTCTCGACCATCGAGGCCGTGATGAAAGCCTCCTTTGAGGATGTTATGGCGGAGGCGACTTCCGCCTCGTCGATCGCCTTCTCAGGAG
>JACWAI010000095.1 GCA_014874415.1 Nitrososphaerales archaeon | reverse complement strand
CCTCCCCGCTATCGTAAGGGTCACCCCGTCCAGGCCCTGGACCGCCTCCAACAGCAGCCTTACTCCTCTTTCCTCCGAAAGCCAGCCGTAGTAGACTACGTTGAAGGCGCCCTCTCTCTTCATCGCCATCCTTCCGCTCTCTTCGGGAGGGGCGTTCATCACCACGACGAGCTTGTGCGGGTCGAACCCTCGACGGCCCAGGTCCCCCACGAACCTGTCGTTCACGACGATGATGGCCGAAGCGAGCCGCCGCGAGAGGGCAAGGAACACCGCCTGTGTGTACCTTGTAAGAGGGAAGAAGCGCAGGAAAGCTTCGGGGAGGTCGTGCATGTCGTACACTATCCTCGGCCCGCCCAGCTTGGCGGCCTTCGCCAGGAACCCCGGGACGAGCGTGTCGACGTCGTGGCAGTGTATCGCATCGGCCCGCGCGAACATCAGGTGGGCGCAGCACCAGGAGTAGAAGAGGAGGAGCTTGGGGGCGGTAAGGAACGGGGTACCGTGCCCCGCCCCGAGCCTGAACCTCTTGATCACGAGCCCGTCCTCGAACACGGAACTCGAAGGAGCTTCGAGCTCCCTGTCCCAGGCCAATATCGTCACCTTCCACCCTGCTTTTGCGAGGGCGTGCGCCTCCTTGAGGGGCCTCTGGTCGAAGGTGGCAGGATTGGAGAGCAGCATCACGATGGTCCGCCTCCCAGCTGCGCCCTGGGACTGTGAGGCTCTTCCCCTCTTCAATTCCTATCAGGCACTCGGCCCCGCAGAAATCTCAAGGCTGCCCTGACTGCCCTCTGGGATGCGTCCCCATTCCCAAAGATCAGCCTCGACTTCGCAAACTGCTTCCGATCAACCTTCTGCAGCCTCCTGTACCCCTCTTTGATCCTGCTGCCTTCAGTCCCGACGAGGATGGCCCCCCCTGCCTTCACGATTTCCCCCCACTCCGTCGTCTCGCGGGCTATCATAGAGGGCCTCCTCAGCCAGTAGGCCTCCTTCTGCAGCCCCCCGGAGTCTGTTATCACCATCTGCGACCCTTCCACTAATCCAAGTGTCTCGATGTACGGGAGAGGTTCGAGCAGTTCGACGTTCGGCGCCGGCTGTAAGCCGAACTCCCTGATGCGCGCCCTGGTCCTAGGGTGTACGCTGAACGCGACGGGGAGCGGCAGGCTCCCGACCGCCTCCATCACGCGTCCCAGGGCACTCCGGTCGTCAACGGTCTCTGCGCGGTGCATCGTCATGAAAACGTACCCTCCTTTCTCAAGCCCGTGCTTCGCAGGGGCGTCCGCCGCTACCGCCCTTGGGAGGAGCTTCAGCAGCGAGTCGTACATGGTGTCCCCCACGTCTACCACGGCCTTCGCGAGCACCCTCTCAGATTTCACGTTCCTTACGCAGCCAGGCGTCGGACAGAGGAGGAGGTCTGACGTGTGGTCGAGCACGCGCCTGTTGATCTCCTCCGCCATGCGGAAGTCCCCGGACCTGCACCCCGATTCGAGGTGGGCCAGAGGGACCCCTGACTTTGAGCAGGCGATGCCTGCGGCAAGCGCCGAGTTGGTGTCCCCGGGGACGAGCGCAAGGTCGGGCTTGGACTTCTCGAAAAGCCCCCCGAGGGACCTGATTATTTCCGACACCTGCATGTTGGGGGACCCGGCGCCCACGTTGAGGTCTGCGGACGGTTCAGGGAGCTTGAGCTCCCCGAAGAACTGCCTGTTCATCTCGTAGTCGTAGTGCTGCCCCGTGTTCACTATCTCGCACTCGACTCCCTTGCTCCTGAACGCCTCGTACACGGGAGCGCTCTTGATTATCTGCGGCCTTGTCCCGAGGATTATTGAGACTTTCAAAGGGACCCTGGCTCTATCTCCTGACGCCCTTCAACCGGTCGATGACCTCTTCATGGAGAGAGGCGTTGGCCGAGGCGACGAAGCTGAATCTGTGTTCCAGGTCGAGCTTCGGCTCCAGCCTCTCCCCGTTCGCGTCCGTGATCGTCCCTCCTGCTTCTTTTGCGATCAGAAAGGCAGCAGCGAAGTCGGTCACACGGATCCGCTCCCTGACGTCGACGAAGGCGTCGATGGTCCCGTCTGCAAGATAGCAGAGCTCGAGGGCGTTGGCGCCGAAGTGCACCTGGCGCTTCGCGCCGCTGATCAGAGGGGCCAGCCCTGACACGAGCGAGGACGTGCTCCGACTCAGGTCGACGCCCACCACGGCGTGGGCAAGGTCCGAGGTCCCGCTGGTCGTGATGCGTTTCCCATTCTTCTTTGCCCCCCTCCCCTTGACGGCGTGATATACATCGCCGTTGACCAGATCCCTTACAACCCCCACGGACGCGTCGTCCAGCGAACCCCCCTCCAAGAGGGCCACGGACGTGCAGTAGAAAGGGATGCCTTTCTCGAAGTTCGAGGAGCCGTCCAGCGGGTCGACTATCGCCAGCGCCGCGCCTCGGGGGTCGCCGAGGAAACCGGCTTCTTCGCTCAGGATCCTCACCCCTTTGACCTTCTTCAGCGACTTCACGAGCAGGTCTTCCGCCTTCTTGTCAGCGACTATCGTCCTGTCCCCGGAGGCGCCGACGCCTACCGTCCTGTCTCGCCCTCCCCTGCGGGAAATAGGCGCGATCGCTTTCCGCACGTCCTCGGTCGCATCGAGCAGGAGCCCCTCCCAATCCGAGGGACTCAAACCATGATCACTTTGCGTCTGCCCAGGATTTCGAGTATCTTCCGCAGGGTCACCTCCAGATCGGAATCGGTCTCCACAACCTCGCTCTGCTTCTCCCCCAATTCCGCGTGTATCTCGGCGAGGGCGCTGTAGTAGCGCGTCCTGAAGAACTCGGTGACGTTCTTCTCCCTTTCGTCCTTCCTGCTCTGCCGGACTTCAAGAATCTCGGGGCCTGCCTTCAGGAGGACATAGATGTCGGGCTTCATCTCAGGCTCTTCCAGGACGCGCCTTACCATTGACACCATGGACGGGTAGGCGTCGCTCTTCTTGAGCTCATAGCGTATCTTCGCGTACGCCAGGTCCCCGAGCAGATAACCCTCTGACACCATGTTCCTCCTGAGCCTTAGCTTCGAGATCACCGAACTGTACATCATCGTCGCGCCAAGCAGGCTGAAGTCAGCGGCGGTGTCGGCCCTGTCGGCGACGGGGACGTCCCTGGGGACCGCGTGCGCCGACTCCTGGAGCCTGAGCCAGCCCTGCCTTTCTAGCCCCGTGGCCAGCGACGTCTTGCCTGTTCCCGAAAATCCCTCCAGGACGACGAAAGCCATTTTGTGCCAGACGTCCCGCTACTCCGGATTTAACCTAGTCCACCCTAGGGGAGGCTTGCGAACGCCGAGTAGTTGAACGCCAGGAGGTAGACCAGGTAGGCGACGTAGCCGACCCCAAGGTACGCCACAGTGGGGACCCCGTAGCGGACCTCAACCATCCCTTCCGGCTTCCCCGCGGCCTCCACCTCCTCCCGGGCCACATTCACGTCGCTGCTCACCTCGGTCCTCGTCCCGTCCGACAGGATCGCCTTCGGGATCCAGCGCTGCTCCCGTATGAACTGGGCCATGGGGATGGTCTTGGCCCCCCTGGCGTTTCCTACTGCGAACTCGTACCCGATGTGGATGAGCGCGACGACGGCCGTGGCGAAGAGGGCGGTGAGTGGGGAGAGGGGGTAGGGGTCGGCGGCCACGAAAGCCAGGGCGATGGCGTCCGCCTGGCCTATCCCGCCCATGAACGTGAACGCCAGGGCGATGCCCCCGATCAACGCGACCTTCAGGACGACGAACTCGAGTTCAAGGGTCATCGAGCTGGCGTAAAGCGAGTAGACGGCGTAGCCCACCCCCGCCATGGCGGGGACCCAAACCAGGTCGTTGACCGCCCTTTCATGGAAGTCCTGGTAGGCCGCGATGACGAACGAGGCGGCCATGAGGAGCTGAGCGTACAACCGACATGCGTCCCTTGCCCCGGGCATTTAAGGAGCGAAGGACAACCTATTTTTCGTCGACCTTCAGCCTCTGGCCGGCGAAGACACGCTCCACCTTCTCAATGGTGTCAATGTCGGTGACCCCCTTGTCCGTCCTTATCCTCTTTATCCTCGGGAACCTGAGGGCGTAGCCGCTGTCGTGTCTGTCGCTGCGCTGGATGCTGTCGAAGGCAACCTCCACTACGATCTCGGGCTTCACCTCGCGCCTGTAGCCGTGGTCCTTCACGGTGATCTCCTTGAGCCTGCGAGTCATCTCGTCGATCTCGGCGTCCGTGAGCCCGCTGTACGCCTTGCCTATCGTCCTCAGCCTGTCACCGTCCCTGACGGCGAACGTGTAGTCGGAAATGACACCGGCCCGCTTCCCGTGGCCGTACTCGGCCGCCACGATTACCACGTCGAGGGTGTCGAGCTCTTCTTTGAGCTTCACCCAGCCCTTGCCGCGCTTCCCCATGGCGTAGGGGCTGTCGGGGTCCTTCACTACGAGCCCCTCGTACCCCGAAGCCCGGCTGCGCCTGAAGGCGGCTTCGACGTCTTCCTCGCTGGCGACGTCGGTGGACTCCGCCATCCTCACCGCCGTCCCCTGCACGAGCCTTGACAGCATGCTCCGCCGCTTGGACAGGGGCAGGCCGATCGTCTCCTTCCCGTTCCGAAGGAGAAGGTCGAAGGCGAAGTATGTGACCGGGGCCTTCCTTGCCGCTTCGTCGAAGTTCTCCATCCTCCTCAGCCTCCTCTGAAGGAGCTGGAAGGGGAGGGGATGGCCCTCCGAAAACGGGACTATCTCGCCATCCAGTATGAACTCGCCACTAGTCTTGCCGAGCGCTTCGACGACCTCAGGAAAGCCCGAGGTCACATCCTCCAGCCTCCTCGAATAGATGCGCACCTTCCCCTCGGACTTGTGCGCCTGAGCCCTCACCCCATCGTATTTGCACTCTGCGTAGGCTAATCCGCCGAAGTGCTGGGCTATCTCCGCAGCGGTCGCCATCGGCTCCGCTAGCATGAAGTTGACTGGCCTGAAGGGTTGTATGCGAATCTGGCCCGCATCCCCCCTGGCAGCGTGTTCGGCCAGGTCCCCAGGGTCCCCGATGATCATGTGCGCCCGGGCGGACTCTTCTTTTGAAAGTCCGAACGCGGCTGCTATGGCCTCCTCCAGCAGTCCGGAGACGAGCCCAGTCCTCATCTCGCCTGTCAGCACCTTCACCACGTACTTGCCCTCCAGCGGGGTCGCCCTGAGCACCAGGGACTTTACGGTCCCTTTCCTCGCGACTGAGGAACCTTGCCCCTTCAGGGAACGCAGGCGGGCGAACGCGTCCTCCAGGTCGCTCAGTTTCAGCGGCTCGCTGAAGAGAGGCTGTTCCTTCTTTTCTGCCAGCAGCTCCTCGGCGACCTCTCCCAGGTCTCCGTGCCTCAGGTAGATCCTCGAAACGTCGCCTTCGTTGGCCCCGGTAACCTCCCGCAACACTCCAAGCAGCGTCGAGTACCCCACCTGGGCTTCGTCCTTGCTCCCGCGCTCTGAGGCTCTTCCGGAGGCGATCCTTGCGGCGACCTTTGCGTCTTCCGGTGTGAGGGGCTTCAGGTATTCCGCCAGGATCCGCACTTTGTCGTTCTTGCTTCTCGTGCCCCTGACCCGCTTGAGCGTTTCGGCGAGGCCGAGGAAGGAGGCGCTCTGTTTCATTGCCCTATCTTGGCTGCCATCACGAGGGCCGCCTCGCCGTCCTTGTAGTACGCTTCGAGCCTGCTCGCCACGATGTAGCCGAGCCTCTGATAGAGGGCGATCGCCTCCGCGTTTGTCACCCGGACCTCCAGGTATGACTCGGTGGCTGCTTTCTCGACCATGGCTTCCTGCGAGGCGTTCATCAGGAGGGTGCCGACCCCCTTCCCCCGGTGCTGCTCCTTGACGGCGACGGAGACGACGTGCCCCTTCCGGGCGAGCCCCAGCCTTCTGAGGTGAGAGAAACCGTATTCGATCCTGCACATCACGTAACCGATTATGGCGCCGTCGAACTCGGCCACCAGGAATGTCTCCGGGAACTCGGCGAGGATCTCGTAGTAGAAGTAGTCCGAGTAATGCTCGGGGAGGGTCTCCATGTTGATGTTGATGACCGCCTGGACGTCATCCCTCTCGCATCGTCTGACCTGGTAGTCTCCGACCCTGGCTACGACGGCCTTCTGCAAGACTGCCTGGTCTCTCCCTCCCTGATGGTTAAAGTTTCCGAGATCATCACAACGGCTTATTACCGCAACCCCGATGCCCGCTAGAAGTTGTCGGTCAATCAGTCCGAGATCGAGCAGATGGTCCGCTCGAAGTTTTCGGTGAAGGAATTCTTCGCCCTTCCCGACGGGGAGCTTGAGTTTCAGGTCGTCCTCGACAAGGCGACGAAGCAGAAGTTCGAGCAGCTGAGCGCCGAGGGGACCGCGAAAGGGTTCAGGCCCGAGCTGACCGGTTCAGGGGAGGAAAACGTCCTCACGATGAGGAAGGTGGAGGGTCTGCCTCGCGGCGCGTCGAGGGTCCCCGTGATTCTTGCCCTGCTCACGGCTGTCTCCCTCGTGGTGTTCGGCCTCCTCCAGCAGGACCTTGACACGCAGCTCGTCCCTTCGATGTCGGAACCTCTCATATTCTTCGGTTTCAGTGGGACGATAGCCGTCCTCATGGCAGCCCACGAACTGGGGCAGCGGGTCGCGGCCCGGGGCGGCAAGGGGGGGCGCGCCAACAGCTACCTGCTGCCGGGCGTACCTTTCCTCACTCCCTTCCTCCCGTCCCTCGGGTTCGTCAGCGCGCAGCGCGAGCCAGCAGTCAACAGAGACAGGCTCTTCGACGTCGTGATTGCGGGACCCCTGGCGATCCTTGCGCTGTCGGTCGCCTTCTACGTCATCGGGATACTGAGCGCAGTGCAGTCGACCGTGCCCTTCCAGAACACTCCGCTCGTCAATTCCACAGTCTCGATAAATCCGAACGTCATAGAGTTTGCGATCAACACCGTCGCTGGTTCTTTCATCAAGAGCGCGCCAGCGGGCTACGTCCTTGTCTCCCCCATCGCAGACGGCGCTGCCTTCGGTTTCGTCCTTGTCTTCATCTCCCTGCTCCCCATGGCCATCTTCGACGGAGGCTTCCTTTCGAGCCTCGCGTTGGGGGGGAGGGCGGCTAGGGCGTCCACCTATCTGAGCGTCCTGCTCCTGCTTGTCATCGACATGAACTACGCCACCTACTGGGCCACCGCCATAGTCTCCCTTCTTCTGGCGGGTCGTCCCCTCAGGATGAGGGTCCTGGACGAGGTGTCAGGGCTCTCGAACAGCAGGAAGCTTGTTTTCGCGGGCTCGATCGTCCTCGCCCTCCTGTGCCTGCCCGTGCCGCACAGCCTTGCGACTATTCCCTTACCCTGATTGCACGAGGCACTCGGATGCCCGGGGGACCACGTTCAGCTTCCCGGTGCGTCCCAGCCTGTTGAGCATCCTCCCGACAGCCTCCCCCGCCCCCTTGGCGGTGGTGAGCCCCAGCTTTGAGCGGGCGTAGGTCTCGGGGAGCCCAGACAGGAGGAGGACGTCGTATTCGTCCTTGAGCTTGCTAAGGTAGAAGACCTCCTCGAGGCCGTCGACGTACTTCTCCTTTCTCCTTTCGCCCAGGTCCATCCTTCCTGTCACGAGCATCTCGAGAGCGGTGGAACCGACCCCTTCCGAGCACTCTGCGATGAGCAGCACCGACCCCGTCCGTTTGACCCCTTCGAGGGCGCTCCAGACGCTTCTGAGCGCGGAAGAGAACGTGTCGTCGTACCCCCTCCCGCCGGCTCCCAGCACCACCCCTCTTGACTGCGGCATCTGTATCCTCGGGAACCCGTTCTTGATCGCGTCGAAGGGCGCGTCCTCCATGACCGTCCTCAGCTTCCCTCCCCTGGGGACGGCTGTGATGAACTTCGAGTCGGGGAGCTTCTCCGTCAGCCTCTCGACTTCGGCGTAGGCAGCCGTCCTCTGGAAAGGCTCAGGCTCCATCTCCTTCCTTGCAGTCGCGGCCGCAGCCCGGGAGTTCGCCACCCAGGCGAGGCAGGCGCCTACCTTCGCGTCCTGGATCCCGAACATCGGGTCTGGCCTCGCCGTGCCGACGAAAAGCTTGGCACCATTCTCTAAGATCTGGGGGGCGTAGGCAGGCTCCTCCCCGTAAGCGGGGATGGGGGGCGGGAGCGTCGCGACCCTTCCCTTCAGCTCGGCCACGGCTGCTTCGATCCTCCTCGGGGCGGGGGAGAAGAGCTTCAGGTTCCGAGATTCGGTCAGGGCGGGGAGCAGCAGCCGGAGGAGCTCCAGGGTGGCGGGCGCGAAGTCGGTGACGAAGAGTTGGCTCGAACCCTTGACAAGCTCGGCCATCCTTTCTACGTCTGTCGGAGCGCTCTCCGGGGAGGTCTCCGCTATGGACCCCAGGTTCTCAGCATGCAGGGTGACAAGCGTTTCCACACCGCCGTAAGGGATCCACAGCTCAGGCATACGGAAGGTTCCCTCAGAGTTGTTTTATAAGCACAAATCGGACTCGGCGCCCATGGCCTGGAGAAAGCGTCGCACCCGCCTCAACGACGTGGCGGAAGGGCTGGTGAAGGTCGGCGCCCTCCAGTTCGGCGCGTTCACCCTCCCAAGCGGCACGGAGAGCTCCTATTTCGTGAACCTCAGGGGCCTCCCCAGCTATCCCGGAGTCTACCGCGCCGTGGTGGAGGCGCTCTCCGACCTGGTGACGAAGAAGGTGCCGAAGGCCGATGCCCTGTGCGCGGTTCCGATAGGCGGTCTGTTGCTCGCTTCTCCCATGGCCGTAGCGCTCAAGAAACCCCTGGTTTACACTCGCATCGAGAAGCAAGAGAACGAAAGGCTCGTCGAGGGGGAGGTGAGGCCAGGCTGGAACGTGGTCATAGTCGGTGACCTTGCGACCTCTGGGAAGACGATTCTTTCTGCGGCCGAGATAATTGAGGACGAGGGGGGAAAGGTGAGCTCGGCGGTGGTCCTCATCGACAGGCTGGAGGGAGCGAGGGAGAAGCTGAGCAAGAGGGGCATAGCCCTCCATGCGGTGACAGACATGGTCGAGCTGGCAGACACCCTCTACTCGATGGAGCTCTTGAGCAAGGACAACGTAAAGGCGATTACAAAATCGGTAGGCGGCCGCTAGTATACCATCAGGTTCTTTTCTTCCAAAGTAACGTGAAGGTTGTTCACGGCCCTGTAGACTTCGCTCTCCTTCTTCGCACCTGTGCACACGAGCTTCCCTGACGCGAACAGGAGGATGACAGTCTTAGGGTCCGCCATCCTGTGGATCAAACCCGGGAACTGCTCCGGCTCGTACATGGACTTTGGCAGGACCCTCGCTGCCTCTTCGAGGTGCACCTTCCCGCCGAGACTCGCCGACGCGACTATGTTCTGGATCTCGACCACTGCCTCGTTCTTGATTGGTATCTTGCCCTTCTTGAGCTGTCTGACGACCTCCGCCACAGCTTTCCTGGCCTGCTCCTCCGACTTTGCGCCAGTGCAGACCATCTTTCCCGAGCTGAAGATGAGCGTGGCCGTCTTCGGGTTCCTTAGCCTGAAGACGAGCCCTGGGAACTGGTCCGGGTGGTATTCTACCGTCACGAAGTTCTTCGTGATTAGGTTGAGGTCCACTGTCTGGTTGATGGAAGCAGAAGCGACTACGTTCTCAATGCTGACGATTGCCTTTGTCTGAGGCATTCAAGTTGGGCGATTTTCCTTAGTATATAAAGGAGTATATAAAGCCGGAAGGGGTGCTGTCCAACAGGCACGAATTCGAAGGTACTAGGCGTCAGATTGCGGCGCACTCGTCAACTCGATACCCTCGTTCTTTCTTGCCTTTTCGTCCTTCCCGCCCTCCCCCATCATCGACGCTATCACTATGATGAGGATGAGGATCGACGGGATGTAGTTGAACCACTGGGGAAGCCCGTTCTGGTCTACGTAGTATGCGAGCAGCTCGACGTAGGGGATCACGAAGACCACCTTCCCCTCAAGGCAGTCCTGCGCTATCGGGCGAGAGGCTATGTTCAGCGACTGGTCCGTGCCTGCGTTGTTGTCCCCCTTGGTGATGAGACCCGAGCTGGTAATCGCGACGACCCTGTGCACCACCGACTCCCCTTCGGTGGAACAGAGGGAGTTGTAGACGATGATGTCTCCGACGTGGATCTGGTCGATGGGAACGTTCTGGATCACGGCCAGGTCTCCGCCTTCGAGGGTGGGGAGCATGCTTATGCCGTCCACCCTTCTCGTGTCCGTCTGGACGAAATAGGCCCAGGTGAGCAGGAGGATGAATGCGGCTACATAGACGACGGTCCCCCTGGAGACCATTGGGGGGCCTCGCAGCCGCGAGCGGTTAAACGCTTTGAGATGATTGCTTTTTATCCGGCCCTCTACCCGGTCGTCAGCCATGCGACGGATGGCCATCTTCGTCCTGTTCGCCGACGTCGTGCTCCTGCTGGCCGAGTACCAGGTGATACAGGACCTGAACTGGAGGACTTGGTTTGCAGCTTCGCCCCATGCGGGGACCAACGGCTATGCCCCTTCCTTTTCCATCAGCGTCCTCACGCGTTTCTTCACCATGTCAGGGAACGGGGTGAGCCTTACTAGCCCACCGACCCTCGACTGGGTCCAGGCGCTTGCTGTCTTGCTTGTCGTGATCAACGCATGGTTGGGCTATACCCTGATCGCGAAGCGAAGCGCAGCGAAGGCAAGACAGGTCGGTCCCTCACCGTCAATGGCAGGCGGCCAGTCGAACACTCTCACCTGACCCCCTCGGTTCGGTCCGCTACTTTCCCCTCAGGTTCATATGCAAAGCCTGATGATGGCGCGAGCCGTGGCGGATCTTCTCTTCCAGCTCCTCAAGAAAAGGACAGGGTCCACAGAGAGGGCTGTCTCGGCAATATCCGACGTGGCGTCCAGGCTGGGAGCCCCGGGCGTCGCTTCAACAGACGAGCAGCTGGCGGGCCTGGCCCTCTGCGCCCGAGGGGAGGAGATCGAAAGAGTGTCGAAATCGCTCACCTGGAAGGACTTCGAGGGGTTCTGCTCCGGAATCCTGAAGGGGAGAGGGTACAGGGTCAGGCAGAACATATTCCTGCGCAGGCCCAGGGCTCAGGTCGACGTCTTCGGAATGTCGGAAGGCGTCTCCCTGGCGGTGGACTGCAAGCATTGGGCCCGCACGCCAAGCCACTCCGGCCTGGTCAGGATCGTCGAAGCGCAGAAGAACAGGGCCAGGCGCCTGCGGGAGAGCCTCGACGACCATGGCCCCATAGCTACCGTCGTACTCGTCCTCGTTGACGGGGGAGAAAGGTTCGTCTCCGGAGGAGCGGTTGTGCCTATCTTCGCCTTCGGGGACTTCCTCGACAAGGTCGACTCCTACAGGGACGTGCTTGAACTGGTGTAGCCTTAACCTCTCGAATTAATCCGAGCCCCATTCCTCCCCTTCCTGTCCTCGCCCAGGAGCCTCGAAAGCACCTCGGGTGGAATAGGAGGAGACCTCACTTTGGCTATCCCTCGCGTGACCTCGGCCCAGTTCCTGTCCTTTGCTATGACCTCCTTCAGCATGTCCTCCCCCTTCTCGGCCTTCCCGCTGCTCAGCAGCCCTATGCCGACCCAGAACTTCAGCTCGTCGATTTCTGGGACTAGCGACAGCGCCTTCGAGTAGGCGTCAAGCGCCTTTGGGTAGTTTTTTGCGGTGAGGAAGTCGTCCCCCCTGTTGGCCCAATCGTAGCCGCGCTGGTACCTGAGCAGCCGCTTGAGCTCTGGGACGGGCGCCCGGTGGTCTTCGACCCTCAGCTCCACGAGCCTCCCCTCCCAGTAGTTGGGCCTGAGGTCCGGGGACACGACGAGGATGGCCGAGGATTGTTTGCCCCTGATGTCCCCTCCTGCCTCCTCGGCAGCTTCAAGGGCCCCGACCATCCTCTCTGCCAACGGGAGTTTGCTGTTGCCTTCGAATGACTTCTTCATGGCGCCCCACACCTTCGGGGTCCTCATGATGTTCCCTTGGCAGGAGAAACCGTCCCCGGTGATGTGGCCGGCATGCGGGAGGCACTTTGAGCCAGTGTGCGCCGCGACCCTCCCCTTGGAGTCGACCATGGCCACCTGCCTGGAGTCCCTGTTCGCGTCGGCCTTCAGCAATGCTTCGAGGGATTCGGGAGCGCTCCTCCCCCCGGACATGAGCTCCAAGCCGAGTGGCCCGTACTTGACGTCGACCATCGCCTGGGTGGCCACTGCCCCGACCCCCGCCCTGGCCCACGTCACCAACGACCCGACGGAAAAGTAGTGGGACTGGACCGCGACCCCCAACTCCCCCGTCCTCCTGTCCCTGGCGACGATGGAGTACGTCATCCCGCTTCCCGCCGCAGGGAATCGATTTAGGGTTGCTGGCGCGCCCTTTCGGAGCCCGAGGGCGGGGCACGCACAAGTCTGCACATGACTAGCCATCCATTCCGAAAGGGCTATATGTTCCATATCTCCAATATTTCGTTGAGTGTCGATTGCCATCGCTTGACGGAGCGGGGCTGGGCTGGCTGAGCCAGCCGGTTTCGGGGTTTGACTGGCTGAAGCAACCGGTTTCGAAACCAGGCTGGTTAAGGCTTCTCTACCTCCTCGTCGTGTCTCCGAAGACCCCAACTGAGTTGGCAGCACTCGAAAAGAAGCATCTGAGCGAGGTCAGCCGCACCCTCAGGTCCTTGCGCAACAGCGGCTACGTGGAGTACACGGAGACCGAATCCAGGCGGAGGTACTACAGGGTCACCGCGGAAGGCTACGCGATGCTTCTCCGTTCGCTCAGGTAATGCGTCGTTTTCTTGCTCCTTTTCTGCCCCCGAGGCAGAGGCGGCCCTCGCTGAGAAATCTGGCCCTTACCTTCTGTTAACAACTCTTAAATAAATTGAAAGGCGCGCTGAGACGAGAATGAAAATACCTCTTCCTTATTCAAGATCAGCAATCAGCAGGGGGGCTGCAGTCGGCATCGTCATCATCCTTGTCATAGCCGCCGGTGTCGGCGTCTATTACGCAACGCAAGGGTCGTCGACGACCACTAGCGGTCCCTCAACGTCATCTTCATCTTCGTCATCTTCTTCTTCATCATCATCTCGTTCCAGCTCTTCGTCAACCTCTTCAACCCACACCACGACCACTGGGACGGGACCTACGCCAGCGTTCGTGACGGATAATACGTACGTCATCGAAGAGGGCGCTAACTACCAGTATCTTGACCCGCAGGTGGAGTACTTCGCGTTTGACAACGGAATCATGCTCAACTCGTACGAGTCACTTCTGTGGTGGAACGGCACGAACGCAGCTACGCCCATTCCATGGCTCGCCTCGAACATGACCCAAGTCAATCCGAGTACCTACACTTTCGGTCTGAGACAGGGTATCAAGTTCCAGGACGGCACTCCATTCAACTCGACCGCCGTCTGCTTCTCCTTTAACAGGGACCTCATCCTGGACGGTGGCCAGCCTACGGGTGACGGAGCCTCTTCCGGATGGATCCTACAACAGCTGACCAACACCAAGCTCTTCACCTTCTTTGGCGGCAGCCCAGACCACTCACACGCGTGGGTCGACCAGGTCTTAGCTTTGAACTTCTGCCAAACTCTGGGAACATACAAGGTCCAGATCAACCTGTTGCACCCAACCGGAGCGTTCCCGATCATAATCGCGGGAACGGGATGGGGCAGCATCATGTCCCCGAGCTTCGTGGTCGCCCATGACGACCCCGCCGCCATACAGAACGGCGTGGTCAACATGACGGCATACTACGATCACCAGGCCGGGAACGGGACAACATACCTGAACGCCCACGCGGGGATGGCAGGCACGGGCCCGTATGAGATATCATACGTGAACCCGACGACCTACGAGGTCAAGCTGACTGCCAACTCTAACTACTGGGGTGGTCCGCCCGGATACCAGTTCGGCACAATCAAACCCAGCATCCAGACCATCGACTTCCTGACGGTATCCGACGCGTCCACAAGGATTCTTGACCTAAAGGGTGGCCATGCAACCCAGGTGGCAGTGCCGGCGCCGGACATATTCTCGATCCTCGACAGAGCCGCCTATGACGCTAACGGCTCGTACATCTCCGCCCAGTCTAACATCATGACCATCGGGCCACACACCTACTACAACACAGGGTGGTTCGAGTTCAACGTCAACGTGACCAACAGCGCGGGCCAGCTGCTCTCGTTCCAGCCGTTCACAGACATCCGCTTCAGGCTCGCCCTGTCGGATGCGGCCAACGTCACCTCCGATCTCCAGAGTCTGACCTTCGGGTTGGACGCTCCCGCCACTTGGATGTTCCCACCGGGGACACTGCCTGTCGGGTCCTACAATTCGACTGCGAAGTTAGGCTGGGGCTACAACCTGACTACAGCGGCGAACCTGCTAAAGTCTGCATGCAGCAACCCGTTGACCAGCTTCACCTACTTCAACGGCACCGCGATCCCTGCCGGAGTAATCAACAACTCCTGCTCTGGGCAGACGATACCGTTGTACTACCAGTCCAGCGACGTTGTCACCCAGAAGATCCTCACTGAAGCGGCTGCGAACCTGAACATCGTCAGCGCCCAGAACAACCTCGGAGTCACCTTCACAGTCGTTCCAGTGCCAGCGGGCACCCTCTACACTCTAGCAGGCGAGCACCAGATCTACGGATACTGGGCAGGCTGGCTCGACGACTATAACTGGGCCATTGACTGGACGGGCCCAATGTTCTCATCGACCGGCACCTATCCCTACTGGAGCCAGTGGAACTTCACTTCTTGGAACAACCTGGTCAACCAGGCAGCCGTCGCTGACCAGAACGGCAACACCGCAGGGATACTGGCAGCCACGCAGGCCCTCGGTGCCTCCGCCAACCATGCGGACTGGTTCTGGTTCCAGGAATACTCTCTCGACTTCCACTTCGTCTCGACCTGGGTCCACAACTGGGTCTACAACTCAGAGTACGTGCCAGACCAATTCCCATACTTCGCGATTATGAGCTTCGGTGCGCCGAGCTCATAATCTCCCCCTTTTTGAAACCTGAAGCCTTCGTTCTCAAGCGCGAGAAAGTTAACAACGTTTTTAACGCGTAAAAGGGCGAAATAGCAGGATTTGCGCCTGTACGAGTACATAGTCCGGAGGAGCGTCCTCCTGATCTTCGTGCTCTTCGGGGTTAGCCTGATTACTTTCTATCTGAGCCGCGGCATCCCCAGCGCCTTCAACCCCTGCGCGCCCTACATCAACCCAAAGATGACCCCGTCGGTGATCCACGGAATTTGCGCAGCCCACGGGTTCTACCAGCCTCTTTACCTTCAATACTTCTACTGGCTGCACGACATATTCACGGGGAGCTGGGGGAACACTGGAACGTGGGCCAGCGGCCAGCCTGTCATCCAGGTCTTCTCTCAAAGGTTCCCTTTCACGGTAGAGTTGGCGCTCTCTGCAGTGGTGGTCACCGTCGTTGTCGGAGTCCCCCTGGGGATTGTCTCAGCCGTCCGAAACAACAGGCCCGTGGATCACGCCGCAAGGATCGTCGCCCTGACGGGCATCTCGACCCCGGTCTACTGGTTTGGCTTCATACTCCAGTTGATATTCTTCTACTACTTCTTGCAGTGGGGCCTGCCTAACCTCCCCAACCAGGGGGCCGTCTCCATAGGCAGCGCGACAATAACTACCTACAGTGGAATGCCCATCCTGGACGGGCTACTAAACGCGAACTGGGGCTACGCCTGGGACGCCTTCCTCCATGTAATACTCCCGGCAATCACCCTCGCCTTCGCCAGCCTCGGGGCCCTTACCAGGCTCGTCCGTGCCAGCATGCTCGAAGTGCTGAGGCAAGACTACATCACCCTGGCCAGGTCGAAGGGGCTCAGCGAAAGAGTCGTCATATTCAGGCACGCACTGAGGAACGCCCTGATCCCTGCGCTGACGGTTGCAGGGTTGCTGTTTGCGGGCCTCCTTGGCGGCGCCGTAATCACCGAGACCGTCTTTAACTGGCCCGGGGTGGGAATCCTCAGCGTCACGGCGGTGACTCAGGGGGACAGCAACTTCGTCATACTCTACACCCTCATCACCGCTCTCATCATCGTGGTGGCTAACTTGCTTGTCGATGTGCTCTACGCCGTGGTCGACCCGAGGATAAGGTACTGATTGCCATGACAGAAAAGCAACCACCCGTGGACAAGGAACCCCCGACGCGGTCTGGGCAGAGGGCCGCTTACATGGACGAGGTCAAGTACTCCCTCAGCTTGCTTACCAAGAACAAACTCGTCCTCGGGGGGATAATCATATCCGCCTTCTTCATCATCATCTCTATCTTCTCGAACGTGATTGTGAACCCAGCCAGCGCCTACAACACCATCAACTACCACAACGCGTACTGCTGGAACGGCAACCTCCCTAGCTGGGGGACCCAGGCCACGACCTGCCCGGCCTCCCTCAACTATCCATTGGGCTCCGACGGGTTCGGGAGGAACCTCCTGAACATGATAATCCTCGCCATTCCGTTGGACCTCTCCATAGCGCTCGAAATCGTCGCCTCCGCTCTGGCAATCGGGATCATACTTGGCGCCGTCGCAGCCTACGCCGGAGGGTGGGTCGACGAGGTCATCCTCAGGGTGACCGACATCTTCTTCGCCTTCCCCTTCCTCGTGCTCGCCCTGGTCTTCGCCGCGGTCTTGGGGAGGACCATCCCCAACCTCGAGCTCGCAATACTGCTGGTCTGGTGGCCCGTATACGTCAGGCTGATCAGGGGACAGATGCTGAGCGAGAAGAACAAGGCATACGTCGAGGCGCTGAAGGCTCTAGGAGTGAGCAGGTGGCGGACCCTTTTCTTGCACCTGATCCCCAACTCGATCTATCCCCTGCTCGTCCAGGCGACACTGGACATCGGCGGAGTGATCCTCACGTTCTCTGCCCTTGTCTTCCTTGGGTTCTCCCCTTCCGCGGCTCTCCCTGAGCTCGGCAACCTCGCCGTGGATGGCATCGGCCAAATCTTCACCGCCCCCTGGCTCATTGTTATCGCAGGGCTCGTCATACTCTTCATTTCATTGGGATTCAACCTGGTGGGCGACGGTCTCAGGGACGTCCTCGATCCAAGGCTAAGAAGATGATTGCCAGCCATGGAGAAAGAGAACGACCCAGAGGAGGAGCCCGAGGTAGAGCTGGAGTGGAGGGACTACGTAGCCTTCTTCATCGCGGCCTTCGAGACCATCCTCCTCCCCCTGGTGGTGTTCGTGATCCTGCTGGTGGTATTGTTGGTGATAATCAGATGACCTGGGACGGGTCAGCCTCACTCCTAGGCGCTGCTTATAGAGCCTGTGAAGGGGGGGCTGACATGCCCTGCTCCGGCAAGGGGATGTCCTAGGTGGGCCAGGTATTGGTGGGCGAGCAGGAAATGGCCCCGCCGAAAGGGGAGCCGATCCTCGAGCTGAAGGATGTCCGTGTCTCGTTCCACACCTACGCCGGCGAAGTCAGGGCTCTGAACGGCATCAACCTGACGCTGTACAAAGGGGAAGTGATCGGCCTCGTGGGGGAGAGCGGGTGCGGCAAGTCGGTGACTGCGGCCACCATCGTCGGGCTCCTCCCGGAAAACGGGGAGGTGAAATCGGGGCAGATAATCTTCGAGGGGGTCGACCTCCTGAAGAAGTCGAAGAAGGAGATCAGGAACCTCCGCTCCACCAAGATCGCCATGGTCTTCCAGGACCCGATGACCTTCCTCAATCCCGTCCTCACCATCGGGGAGCAGCTCAGGGAGGTCTTCACCATAGACAAGAAGAGGCTCGCGCAGGCGGCTCTCGACTACGACTTGCGCCGGCTCAAGGAAGAAGAACGGGACGCGAGGGACGAGGCCCAGAGCGCCAAGATAAGGGCGCGCATCGCAGAGCTCGAGGGGCTGAGGGGTAACCCGCCTCTCCCCAAGAGGCGACGCAGGAGGCACGTCCTCGACAGCCTGGCCGCGGAGGCGCTCAAGAAGATGAGAATCCCTGACGCCGAGAGGATCATCACCGAATTCCCTCATGAGCTTTCGGGGGGGATGAGGCAGCGCGTCATGATCGCCATGGCCATCGCAAGGGACCCGGACCTGCTGATAGCGGACGAGATTACGACGGCGCTCGACGTCACCATTCAGGCGCAGATCCTGGAGCTCCTGAAGATCCTCAGGGAGGAGTTCAACTCGACCATCATGATAATCACCCACGACCTGGGGGTGGTCGCGGATCTCTGCGACAGGGTGGCCGTGATGTACGCCGGGGACGTCGTCGAGTTCTCCGATGCGCGAGGACTGTATCAAAAGCCCCTCCACCCCTACACCCAGGGACTCCTGAGGGCTGTCCCCAGGCTCACGGAACGGCCGACCATGCTGGAGTCGATCCCTGGATCGGTGCCCGACCTGATCTATCCTCCGCCGGCGTGCAGGTTCAATCCCAGGTGCCCCTACGCCTGGGACCTTTGCAGGCAGAAGAAGCCCGAGCTGCTCGAGGTTGAGAAGGGACATTATACCGCTTGCCATCTGTACACGGAGGGATCAAAACGGCCCAGCCCTTCATAAAGGTCGTCAACCTCAAGAAGTGGTTCCCCATAACCGGGGGCCTCTTCGGGAGGACGGTGGGCTATGTCAGGGCGGTGAACGAGGTCTCATTCGAGATACCAAAGGGAGGGACCTTCGGGCTGGTGGGGGAGTCGGGTTCCGGAAAGACCACCATCGGCCGGTGCATGCTCAGGCTAATCGAACCCACCTCGGGACAGGTCCTCGTGGACGGCGTGGACATAACGAACCTGAAACGCAAGCAGATGGCGCCCTACAGGAGGATGATGCAGATCATATTCCAGGATCCGTACGCTTCCCTTGACCCTCGCCAGACCATCAAGAGCGCCCTCCTAGAGGCGATAAGGGCCTCCGGGGAGAAGCCGTCGGCCACAGACGCCTTCGCCCGGGCGAAGAAGCTAATCGAGCTGGTGGGGCTCAACGAAGACCACCTGTACAGGTTCCCCCACGAGTTCTCCGGCGGGCAGAGGCAAAGGATAGCCGTGGCCCGGGCGCTGGCGACCAACTCCGAGTTCCTGATTCTGGACGAGCCCACGTCCTTCCTCGACGTGTCCGTCCAGGCGCAGGTCCTCAACCTCCTAAAGCAACTGCAGAAGGACCTCAACCTCACCTATCTTTTCATCTCGCACAACCTCAGCGTCATAGCTCACATGAGCGATAGAGTGGGGGTCATGTACCTCGGGAAGATGATGGAGGTGGCCAACACCCAGACCATTTACTCGAACCCGATGCACCCCTACACCCACGCCCTCATGGAGGCCATCCCGGTCCCGGACCCTGCGATCAGGCACCAGAGGGAGATTCTGCACGGGGACGTACCTGGCGTGGTGAACCTGCCGTCCGGGTGCGTCTTCCATGACAGGTGCAAGTACGCGACCCAAAAGTGCAAGGACGAGATACCGGGACTCGACGTGCAGGCCCCGGGGCACGAGGCGGCCTGCTTCTACGCGAAGGACCTCAACCTGCAGCCCCTGGCGCTGTATCAGAAGAGCTAGCTCAGATCCCCGGGCTTAAGTTGTCCCGGCTCCAGCCAGCGGTCCCAGAGTATCTTAGCGGTCCTCCCGCTCACCATGCCGAGCCCCTTCCATGGCTTCCTCTTTAGGCCCGTCACCATCTCCTTGACGAAGTCGGAGGCGGCCCCGATTCCCTGAGGGTCGTCCTCGGGGACGGAGATGTGGACGTAGGTCCTGATTTGAGTCGAGGACGCGGCGAGGAATCCGAGCAGCCTGTCGTGGGAGTAGGGGTTGACAAGCTCCTCCAGCACCACGCCGAAGGAGAAGGGCCTTGTAATCACGAACTCCACGACCCCCTCTCTCCCTCCTCTTCCGTACTGGTAACCAAGCTTCCCGAGGGCGGCTTCGGATGCCTTCGTGAGCTCCCTGAGAGTGTTGGAAGCTTTCACAGTCCTCATCCCCTTCCCCCGCATTTAAGCTGTGGAGAGCCATCACTTTCAGCCACCTCCCCCTCCGTGGCACCCCTCCGACCGCAATTCTTTCATAACGAGACCCCAGTGGGGACCCCGATTTTCCCAGGAGACATCATCGAAACTTGAGCACGCCAAGGCCGGACCCGAACCATGCCGTAGAGGTAAGAGGGCTGACCCGCGAGTACACGACGCGCTCCTTCTTCGGAGGGGTGACCAAAGTCACCAAGGCCCTGGACGGCATAGACTTCACGGTGACGAAGGGGGAGCTCTTCGGCCTCATAGGCCCGAACGGCGCTGGGAAGACAACCACGATCAAGATCCTGACCACACTCCTCACCCAGACCGCCGGGGAGGCGTACATCCTTGGGCTCGACGTGAGGAAGGACCTCTATGAGATAAGGCGGCGCATAGGCATAGTGTTCGGCGGGGAGAGGGGGCTCTACAACAGGGTGTCTGCCCTGGACAACCTCCACTACTTCTCGGACCTCTACGGGGTGGACCCGACGGTCGCCAGGAGCAGGATCCCGGAGCTTCTGAAAGCAGTAGGGCTGGCGGACAGGGCGGACGAGCGGGTCGAGAAGTATTCAAGGGGGATGAAGCAGAGGCTTCACATCGCGAAGGCGCTCATCCACGACCCGGAGCTGCTCTTCCTCGACGAGCCCACCATCGGCCTCGACCCCGGCGGAGCGAGGGACATCCGGAACATGATCCGGGATATGAAGAAGCAGGGAAAGACGATCCTTCTGACGACCCACTACATGTTCGAAGCCGAGGAGCTCTGCCAGAGGGTGGCTGTCATATCGAAGGGAAAGATCGTCGCCCTGGACACCCCTGCGGAGCTCAAGAAGGGGGTCCGCGACATAGCGGTGATTGAGCTCAGGACCTACGGAGCCACGGCAGACTACGTCGACAGGCTCAAGCAGCTCCCGAACGTCGTGCGGGTCGTGGCCGAGCTCGACTCCGAGGTGCAGACCATAAGGGTGCAGACACCGCTTGGGGCCGACCTCCTGTCCCAGGTAGTATCGGCACTCCCTCCCGACGCCAAGATAATAGACAGGACCATAAAGGAGCCCACGTTGGAAGACGCCTACCTGAGGCTGGTGGAAGAGTAATGGGCTCTCTGGACGACCTCACCCCAGGAAAGAGGACCGAAGGTCTCCTCGGACACAAGGGCCAGGTCATCAAGGCGTGCGTAGTCCTTACGGCAAAGCTCTTCTTCGCCGACCCGCAGTGGATCATTCCCAGCATAATCGCGCCGTTCATATTCACACTGGTGGCTTTCTTCCTGTTCGGAGGCCAGGCGGCGTCCGGGTCTTTCCTCCTCTATCTGGTCCTCGGTTCTGGGCTCATGGGGATGTGGGGGACGACGATCTACGGCTCTTCCAACTCGATAGGGTTCGACAGGTGGAACGGGACGATGGAGGCCACGCTTGCCGCGCCCATCCCGCTTTCTTGGATCGCGCTCGGGAGGGTACTCTTCAACACCTTCGAGGGGGTCATCAACGCGCTCTTCATACTCGCGATAGGGCTCGTCTGGTTCCAGGTGGGCTTCAGCCTGGTCAGCCCGGGGCTCTTCCTCCTCGCCTCGGTGAGCACCTTCCTGTCCCTGTCCGCCTTCGGGCTCCTCATGTGCACCGTCATCCTCCTTTCCCGCAAGGGGGGGTTCATCACGAACTCGATGGAGATACCGGTGTACATAGCGACGGGGACGATGTTCCCCGTGAGCATACTCCCGCTCGCCGCCCTCCCATTCGCCTTCCTCCTCGCCCCGACCTGGGGGATAGAGGCGATCAGGCTCTCGGCCCTGCCTGGGTACGTGGGCCTCGTCACGAACTACTGGACTGACATGGCCATCCTTGCAGTTGAAACGGTGGCTTACCTTGCGCTCGCCTTCGTCCTATTCAAGCGCGTCGAAGCCTATGCCAAGAGGAACGGGACACTTGAAGAGTACTGACTCTTCCGGCGCCGTCCTCAGCGCGAACTCAAGGTTGAGGATGGCGTACAGGGTGTTCAAGGGCGCCTTCTTCTTCGGACGGAAGGGGCTGATAATCTGGGACAGCTGGGAGATGTGGGTGATGCAGATAGTCATCACGCCCATCGCTCAGATAGGGTTCTTCGCCTTCCTTTCGATCTATCTGAACTACCCCTCTTCGGTGACGCAGTACATCGTGATAGGCAACGCGATACAGTCCATGTCGTTCTCTGCCGTCTTCGCAGTGGCCAACATAACGTCCCAGGACAAGTGGCAGGGGACCCTCCCGAGCACCATGGTGACCCCGGCCAACAGGGTAGCCCTGTTCATAGGTCGGGCCTGGTTCCAGGTGCTCCTCTCCGCCCTGATAGCGGCCGCGGGGCTGGTCTACGCGGCTGGCCTGTTCGGGGTCAGCTTCGCCTCCGCCGACTTCGCCGGGGTAGCCGTTGTGGTCCTGCTGACGAGCGTCGCGATGATAAGCTTCGGGCTCCTGATCAGCGCGGTCGGGCTGTACATGCGCACCGCCCTGATCGTAGCGAACATATTCCTGTTCGTCACCCTGCTCCTCAGCGGGGTCAACTTCCCGGTGTCGGCCCTTCCAGGCTGGCTGCAGCCAGTATCGTGGACTATACCCCTCACCTATGGGACAGAGGCCATCAGGATGGCCATCGCCGGTAGCTCCCTCTCCGCCCTCCTCCCTGTGCTGGGGGAGGAGGCCCTGGACGGCCTCATCGTGATGGCCATAGGTTACTTCCTCTTCACAGGGTTCGAAAGCCTGTCAAGGAAGACGGGAAGGTTCGAAGAGTACTAGGTCACCCTGAGGGGCGTCTTGCTCACATGTCCGAAGGCTCTTGTTGAGAACAAAGAAACCTTTTATGAGCATCGGCCGTCTCCGACGGCTGAGAAAGAACTTGGAAGTACAGACGAGTTATAGAAAAGCTATCACCAGATCAGCTACAATCGGCGCAGTCATAGTCATCATCATCGTGGGCGCCATCGCCGTCTACTATGTGTCGACCACCACGGGGCCCTCTTCAACCACCTCTTCAACCACCTCCTCCCCTTCGATAACTTCGACGGCTTCGACGACGACCTACAAGAGCACGATAATCATGGGGACCACTGACGCCGTGCAGACGACCATAGACCCCGCAGACGCCTACGACTACTTCGGGGACAACATGATCAACAACCTGGGCGCTCCGCTGGTCGACTTCGCGCCAGGGACAACGGACACGAGTCCCTCGGCCCTCCAGCCTGCGCTCGCGACAAAGTGGGTCGTCAGCAGCGACGGCCTCACCTACTCCTTCATCCTCCGCTCCGGCGTGAAGTTCGACGACGGCCACCCGTTCAACTCAACCGCGGTCAAGTACAGCTTCGACAGGGCCATGCAGATACAGGACCCGGAGGGTGCGATAGTCGGCATCGGCTACAGCGGCATCATCGATCACATCGACACGCCTAACGCGACAGCGGTCGTCTTCCACCTGAAGGCGCCGTTTTCTGCATTCCTGAGCCTCCTCACCTTCGCCGCATCATATCCGATCAACCCGTGGAAGGTGCCGGCACCGCACTGCAACCCGTGCAACTCCCTGTCAGGGATCGTCAACTACACGTCAGGCAACCCTTCAGCCAGCAACCCCAACGGCCTCGGCCCCTACACCCTCACGGAGTGGACAAGGCAGGGGACCAAGGACATCGAGATGACCCTCACCGCCAACCCCAACTATTGGAACGCGGCGGCAGGTTATCCCAAGACCCACACAATCATAATCAAATTCTACCCCGACTCGACTTCGCTTGCCGCAGCCATAAAGTCCGGGGACGTGGACCTGGCCTACAGGCAGTTCACCACGACTGACATCCAGAGCCTTCAAACGACATCCGGGCTGAAAGTGTATCCGAGCGCAGGCGCGTTCATACAGTATCTCGTGATCAACGAGCGCATCTCTCCGTTCAACAACCCCTACGTCCGCCAGGGGCTTGCCGCAGCCATCAACAGGACCGACTTCATTGACACTGTGTTCGCAGGCACGGCGACTCCCCTCTATTCCAACGTCCCCGTGGGTATGTTCTCCCACATAGACTCCTTCAAGACAGCCTTCGGCGCGGACGCCAACTACACCCTAGCTAGGGAAATGCTCGCCAAGGCAGGCTACAACGCCAACAACAAGCTCGTGGTGGACCTATGGTACGAGACCACGGGACACTACCCGCAGAGCCCTGACCAGGCCCAGGTCCTGCAGAAGGACCTGCAGGCTAGCGGGGTCATCACAGTGAACCTCCACGGAGTCGACTGGCCGACCATGGGCGCCAACAGGGCAGCAGGCAACATGGCAGTCTTCATAATGGGGTGGTACCCAGACTTCATCGACCCCTACGACTACACTTTCCCATTCTTCCAATCCTCGGCATCTTCCTGGCTGAACGACGGTTACAACAGCTCGCAGATGGACGGCCTCCTCAACCAGGCGCTCTCCGCGCCACTGAGCCAGGCGGGCACCTTGTACGGCCAGATCCAGTCACTCCAGGCTACGGACGTACCCATCATACCCCTGTACCAAGGCGGTTCCAACTGCTGCGGTGCAGTCGCCAAGACAACGGTCAACGGAATCTACCTGGACGTCACCCTGATCTTCAGGTTAGAAACAATATACGAAACAACAAGCTAAGCAGGGAAGGCTTATGAGAGCTCTTCCCTTCCCGCGTTTTTAGATGAGCCTGAAGAGCTACATCATCACACGCGCTCTTCTAACAATACCGATGATACTGCTCCTCGCGACCATCGTCTTCCTGATAGTCAGGGTCCTCCCGGGGGACCCCGCCCTCCTCCACTTCGGCAAGACCGTCAACCCGGCGGCCCTGGCGGAAGTAAGGCACGCGCTGGGGCTGGACCTGCCTGTGTACACACAGTACTTCAACTACCTCACTGGGCTGTTCCAGGGGAACCTGGGTATCGCATTTTCAAACGAGCAGCCCGTCGCGCCACAGATACTCTCCGCCTTCCCGGCGACCCTCGAGCTCACGATCTGCTCCATGGCCGTCGCCGTCCTTGTCGGGGTCGTGCTCGGGGTGAGGTCTTCGAGGAAGTACGGCTCGAAGGAGGACACCGTCATCAGGACGTTCGGGGTCGTGATCTACTCGATCCCTGTCTTCTTTTCGGGGCTCATCCTGATCGCAGTGTTCGCCATCGGCCTCCACTGGCTCCCCGCCGGCGGGAGGATCTCCACCGTGCCTCCCCTCGGCGGGTCGATCCTCGGTTTCCACATCCAGACAGGGTTGTACACCGTAGATTCGCTTGTGGCGGGGAACCTGCCCCAGTTCGTCGACGTCCTGCGCCATCTGATCCTCCCCTCTGTCGCGCTCGGGCTGTATATTTCGGCCGTCTTCATCAGGATCACCCGGAGCAACATGCTCGAGACCCTCGGCCAGGAGTACGTCACGGCGGCCAGGGCAAGGGGGCTGAAGGAGAGGACCGTCCTGTACAATTACGGCCTCAGGAACGGGCTTCTACCGGTGCTCACCATCATGGGGCTGGAGTTCGCGGGCCTGCTCGCGGGTGCGATACTTACCGAGACGACTTTCGCCTGGAACGGACTCGGGACTTACATCGTGACGGCCATCACCGACCGGGACTACATCGCCATCCAGGGTGCGGTCGTCTTTTTCGGGATACTCGTCGCCGTGGTGAGTCTTGTCGTTGACATATTGTACGCCTACCTGGACCCGAGGATAAGGTACTGAGGTGAGCGGTTGAAGCCCAAGCCCGAGTCGAAGGTCAGGCCTGCGATCAACTTCTTCTTCACCCTCCCCCGGCTCGGGACGGGCGGCAAGATGGTCGCCGTCGGCATCGGGGTCGTCGTCTTCCTGGTAGCCATGACAGTCCTCGCACCTTTCATCGCGCCCCACGACCCGACCCAGCTCAGCGTCGGGCCTCCAGACGCGCCCCCCTCGTTGACGTTCCCCATGGGGACCAACCGCCTGGGGCAGGACATCTTTAGCAGGATGATCGCCGGAGGATCGACCATGATGGAGGTGGCGGCGCTCTCTGTCGTCCTTTGCTTCTGCATCGGGGTCCCCCTCGGCCTCATCGCCGGCTACTCCAGGAGGCTCGTTGACAGCCCGCTCTCTCTGCTCATGGATTCGCTCTATGCCTTTCCCGGGCTCGTCCTCGCGATAGCCATCGCCGCGGTCCTCGGCCGCGGGGTGGTCAACCTTTCGATAGCCATAGCGGTCGTCTACATCCCGACCTACTTCAGGGTGGTCAGGAGCCAGGTCCTGACCACGAAGGAGCTCCCGTTCGTCGAGGCTGTCAAGGTGGAGGGGGGAGGGACCCTTAACGTGCTCTTCAGGCAGATATTCCCGAACATCCTCCCATCCATAGCGGTGATCGCGTCCATCAACGTCGCCGACGCGGTGATTACGGAGGCAGGGCTGACATACCTTGGGCTCGGGGTGAACGTCGCATCCCCCGACTGGGGGTTCGACATCTACTACGGCTACCAGTCTCTGCTCGCAGGCGCCTGGTGGACCGTCCTCTTCCCCGGCCTCATGGTTGTCCTTCTGGCCGGTGGTTTCACGTTCATCGGAGAAGGGCTCAGCGAGGTCCTGAGCCCGAAGCTGAGGAACAGATAATGGCACTACTTGTAGTCAAGGACCTCCATGTGAGCTACGCCTCGCCGAAGGGGGAGCTCAGGGCGGTTCACGGGGTGAGCTTCGACATGCAGGAGCAGGAGACGCTGGGGATCGTCGGGGAGTCGGGGTGTGGGAAGTCGACGCTGGGTCTCGCGTTGCTGAACCTCCTCCCTCCGCAGGGAAAGGTGACCCAGGGCAAGATACTCCTCGACGGAGAGGACATCCTGTCCATGCAAGGGGAAAAGTTGAGGCAGGTGAGAGGAAAGATGGTCGCGATGATCTTCCAGGACCCCATGACATCTCTCAACCCCGTGAAGAAGATAGGGGACCACTTCGCCGAGGCGATAAGGGCCCACGACCCGGAGGTGACGAAGGAAGAAGCCTTGGAGAAGGCGGGGACGATACTGAACCAGCTTGGGATCTCGTCCGACAGGCTGAACGACTATCCCCACCAGCTGAGCGGTGGGATGAAGCAGAGGATAATGATCGGGTTGGGGGTGGCACTGGACCCCAGGCTCCTGATCGCGGACGAACCTACGACTTCGCTCGACGTTGTCATAGAGGCCCAAATTCTCGACCTCCTGAGGCAGCTCAAGGACTCCCTGAAGCTCTCCATGATACTTATCACCCACAGCCTCGGCGTCGTGGCGGAAGTCGCCGACAGGATAGCGATCATGTACGGGGGGGAGATATTCGAGCTCGCAGACGTAAGGACCATTTTCAAGAACCCCCTCTTTCCTTACACGCAGCTCCTGCTCAAGCTCGTGCCCAACGTGGCCTCGAAGTCGACATCGCTCGAGTGGATCCCCGGCTCTCCGCCGGACCTCTCGTCCCCCATCCCAGGGTGCAAGTTCGCGGCAAGGTGCCCCTACGTTTTCGACAGGTGCAAGGTCGATCCTCCCACGCTGCGCGAAGTGCGGCCGGCGCACCTGGTCGCCTGCCACCTCTACGACGAGGGAGCGAAATGACCTCCATCTTGGCGATGCAGGAAGTGAAGAAGCACTTCCCGGTCAAGCGCAGCTTCATCGAAGGCCTGGTCGGGACGAAGGCGAAGCAGGTGAGGGCCGTGGACGGCGTGTCTTTGGACATCATTGAGGGGGAGACGTTCGTCCTCGTGGGGGAGAGCGGGAGCGGGAAGACAACGCTCGGCAAGCTCGCGCTCCGCGTCTACCTTCCGACTTCGGGGAAGGTGATCTTCGAGGGGAAGGACATCTCGGCGCTTCGGGGAAAGGGGCTCAAGGACTTCCGGAAGTCCGCGCAGATGGTCTACCAGGACCCCGTCGCCGCCCTGAACCCCAGAACGAGGATTGGGGAAGCCATCGGGGAGCCTCTGCGCTTCCACGGGGTGAGAGACAGCTCGGCAAGACGTGAAAGGGTGCTCAAGATGATGAGGAAGGTCGGCTTCGACCCCGCCGAGGACTTCTTCACGCGGTACCCCCACGAGATAAGCGGGGGCCAAAGGCAGCGCGTCGTCATAGCGCGCGCCCTCATCCTGGAGCCCAGGTTCGTGGTCGCGGACGAGCCCGTGGCCATGCTCGACGTCTCCATCAGGGCACAAATCCTGAAGCTCCTCCTCGACCTAAAGGGGGAGATGAACCTCACCCTGCTTATCATCACCCACGACATTGCCATCGCGAAATATTTCGCCGACAGGGTGGCCATAATGTACCTGGGGCAGGTCGTCGAATCCGCCTCGAAGGACGAGGTCTTCGAGAACCCCATGCACCCCTACACGAAGGCCCTGTTCTCGTCCGTGCCCGTACCCGACCCCGAAGCGAGCAGGAGGCGCCTGATCATCAAGGGGGAGATACCTAGCGCGATCACCCCCCCTCCCGGGTGCAGGTTCAATCCTCGTTGCCCCTACGTCTTCGACAGGTGCCGGGTCGAAGACCCGATGCTGAGGAGATCCGGGGACGGTCATCTTGTGGCCTGCCACCTGTACGACAGGGCAGGACAGAGGGCGGAAGGGGAACACTCACACTAGGGCGAGCTTCGGCGCTTCGATTATTAGAGGCGCCCTGGGGTCTTGAGACGTTGGCAAGGGTCGTCCTCTGCGGGATGGGCGCCATAGGCACTGAAATCCTCGCTTACTTGCTGAAGCGCAACCACGAGATTATCGGAGTGGTCGACAACGACCCCCAGAAGGTGGGCAGGTCCGTGGCCGAGCTTACGGGCCTCCCCGTAGCCGTCAGGGTTTCAGGATCCATCAGGGACGTGCAGCTGGAGAACGCCGAAGTTGCGGTCTTCGCTACGAGGTCTAGGATACCCGACATGGTGGATGACGTCGCTTACGCCGCGACCAGCGGACTTGACATCGTGACCACATCCGAAGAGATGGCATTCCCTCCCCATGCGAATCCAGAAGCCGCCCGTCGCCTGGACGAGCTCGCCAAGGAGAAGCAGGTCACCATAGTCGGAGTGGGCGTGAACCCTGGCTTCGTGATGGACTGGGTGCCGGCGCTCGTCACCTCAGCGTCAAAGAACCCGACTAGCATCCATGTCGTGAGGTCGGTGGACGTCAGCAGGCGCAGGCGCCAGCTGCAGGCCAAGACGGGCGTGGGGCACACCCGGGCGAAGTTCGAGAAAGAGGTGCAGGAGGGGATGCTGGGGCATGTCGGCCTGATAGAATCGGCGCACCTCATCGCCAGCTCCCTGGGCAAGCCCCTTGACGGTCTGAAGCACGGCGTCTTCCCTGTGGTCGGGTCCGAAGACTACGTCATGGGGGTGAGGCAGTTCGCAGAGGGAAAGGCAGGCGGATGCCTGATCAGGCTCGACCTGGAAATGACGATGACCTCGGCCGACTTCGACGTGGTAGAGGTGAAAGGCGACCCGGACATCAAGCTAAGGTTCGAGAAGGGAGTGTTCGGAGATTCTGCGACGGTGGCCCTTACGGTGCACGCTGCAGAACGTGTCGGAAGGGCCAGGGCAGGGCTCATAACAGTGTTGGATCTCCCCCTGTCAGGGTCCTGATCCCTTCGAGATTCCTTATATCTGGACGGAGTCAATCAGCTCCGGAGCTGTGAAGAAACAGAGTTACGGTTAGGTCAAGATGACCGGAAGGCATTAGCCTGAGCTCCACCTTACACTATCATTCTCAGCCGCGGTACCAAAGGGTTACCTCCGTCGTTTTCGAGGATGAAGGCCTCGGTCGAAGGCTTCTCTCCCAGCAGGACTACAGACCTGTCCTTGACGAACATCCTGGCGTGCCTTTCGCTCAGGGCCACGATCCCCGAGCGTATCTGGGAGTTGCTCTGCATCAGGAGAAGGAGTGCATCCTTGGATCCCTCGCGGGTTACGGTCATCACAAAGCGGGCGAGCATCTCCAGCAGTCGCCCCAGGTTGCCGGCTGAGGCGGTCTCCGCCATAGAGAGGGACGACGCATACAGGATGCTCCCATCAGACGAGCTGCTCTTCAGCCCCTCGAACGACTTTTGCATCTCCGCCAGCGTCACGACGGGGTTTCTCCCTCCCAAAGCAATCTGGGACTGGCTCCCCTCGATGCCAAGGATGGACCTGGTCAATTCGGGGCTCAGTTGGCTCGACATCAGCCGCCTTCCCCACACGTCTTCGTCCACCACTGGCTTCAGGATGGACTCGATCTCTAACTCGTTTACGCCTGGGAGAGGGGTGAGCGAGACGCTTCGCCCCAGGTTTAGCCAGTTCACGACCGCTCCAAGCTCCAGGGATCTGATCGCTGAATGGGGGACCCGCTCCCCGTACTCCAGGGTAAAGACGCTCCCCTTCGGGATCCCGCCCAGAGCCTCGTCCACGTCCTTGCCCCCGAACGAGGCGACGTCCCCGTGCCCGGTGACGCGATCTGGGATGGGCTTCGAGCGCTTCAGCATCTTGAGGTCAGGGGGAACATAGGCAGAGGCTTCCGAAAACCTGCCGTCCAGCAGGGTGTACAGGTACTTGTGCTGGGCGATCAGGGTGCCCCTGAGCTTCTGAAGCTCGACCTCCCTGAAGACTCGGTCGAACTGCTCGCTGCGCGTGAGCTCGGCGATGCCGTCGACGAGGTAGTCCATGGTGGTCCTGCCGGGTTCCTCGCTTACGAATATCATCCTGGTCTCGGTCGAGTCGGCGATGGAGATCAACGTCTTCTCCGCCTTGAGCCTCTCTTTGTCGTCCATCTCCTTGGCCAGACCGTCCCAAGTGTCGAGGACGATGGCCGCGGTCTTCTTCTTTCCCCCCACGAGGGTCAGGATCTGGCTCATCACCGTGCTGCCCGTGCCGAGTCTTACGTCGTGGAAACCGTAGGATCTGACCCCCTTCGGCGGGCCCGCCAGTCCCGGGAGTTGTCGGGAAAGCTTCAGCTCCGAGACCCTGGAGGAAATGTACGCTCCGCTGCCGTTGGGGGCGAGGGCGCGCAAGAGCTGGAGGGCGAGGGTCGTCTTCCCTGCTCCCGCGTATCCCTTGATCAAGAGGGTCGTGCCCCTGGCCGCCAGGAATTTGCCCAGCCCGTTGATTTCCGGTGGGATGAGCTCACCCACCGGCGCTCGAAGATTCCTACGGTGCTCTCTGCTCATTTTCTGCCGATCCTGTGGTTGTATGTCTTCTCAGCTCGACTGACGCGCTTCACGAAGTCTTGGTCCTTGAGCTGGAGCTCTTCCCCCAGGATCGTCGAAAGCTCAGAGAGTATCACCAGTTCGAGAGAGATGGCTCCATTGCCCAGCAACCCCTTCAGCTTCGAGTTCAGTTCGTCCACGTCCCAGTCCTCCATGGCGATATGGAAGAGCACGGCCCGGGCCGCGCTGTCCCCGATAGAATTCCTGAGACCCCGCTCCGTTGCTTCCTTCAAGAGCTCCCCGAATTCTTGGTAGGTCGCCTGGGCATGGGTGTTCGACATGTCATGTTCCCTTGAGCCGGGGACCTGCGAACTCCAACACTTCGTCCTTCGTCCTCAGCGAGTCCCTCTCCACATCGACCGTCAGGAGCACTGCAAGTTCCGTGCCCGGGATCCCGAGCACCTTGAACCTCTCGTAGGTCGCTTCGAGCATCGACAGCTTCCCGACGGTTTCTTCCATGTTCTTGAGGGAACCGCACACCACCCCTGTGATTAACGGATATCGAGAGCGCAGTTTCGTGCTCGACGATATCTTCCCGTAGCTGAACCCGAGGATTTTACCCTCGTCATTGACTGTATGGCACGAAATGGGTTTTGTGTTTCGATATATTTCGTCACAAATCGACCGGAAGGCGATTCCATCGGGTTTCTTGGTTGGCAGGTGGGTCACCTGCGTTTCCTAGCTTCAGACCTTAACACGTTATGGAGCGGGAATCTGTAAGAATCTTCCACTACCCGACTTCCTTCCTTCATTTCGAAGCTGAATGGACGAACTAACAAAAATAGTCTATGCTTACATCTACCTTCAACCGAACACAGGGTGTACCCTATTCCAGGATTTGCCGTCCCCGGATGACGTTCAAGCCCAAGGCGGAGTCGAACGTTCTCACGGCCCTATTTCGAGTAGGTGTCAGGACCACCTCCAACAGCGGAGAGACGACCGCCGAATCAACATGACCCCCTATCAGGCTCAGGTCCCTCCTCCCGAAATTCCCGTGGATGTGGAGGTAAGGCTTCCCTTCCTTCAAGGTGATGTTTCCCAGGAGGCTTGTAACTTCCAGGTCTTCTTCAAAGCGGTGCTTTTCGTAGGCCTTCGTGCTCTTGTTGAAGTATGCCAGCGTCAGTTCGCGGACCCCGCCTATGCCAGAGAGGAGTGCAGTCGCGATCCGTTCCTTGGAAGCGATGGCGAGCAGGTCTTCGGGTAACTTGGAGCCTGCACCCAGGCTGTATATCTTGGCCAAGGGACGGAGCGACAGACAGACATGATAAAAGTTTGAATCGGGACGCCATCCCTCGGCCAACGTTGAAGCTGCATCTGAACAAGCCGGGGATAAGGGCGCTTGGAGTGGCGGAGAGCTTCAGGCAGGGTGAGAAGAGGTCAATCCTTGCGGGAGTCGTGATGAGGAGCGACTTTGTCATAGACGGGGTCGCCCTGGGGAAGACCTCGGTGGGCGGGGACGATGCGACTTCTTCGATTGTTTCTCTTTACAGGAAGCTCAGGCGGAACGATGTGAACCTGGTGATGGTCTCAGGCGCAATACTCAGCCTTTACAACATAATCGACGTCGACCTGCTTGCGAGAAGGACAAAGCTCCCCGCGCTTTGCCTCACCTACAAGGAGACGTCGGGGATAGAAGACTCCATCCGTAGGCATTTTCCCGAAGGGGCGGACAAGAAGCTGGAGGCATACAGGAGGCTAGGCAAGAGGCTGGGGGTGAAACTCCACACGGGCCACAAGATCTACGTCCGCGCGGCAGGGATAGACGCGAAGGCCGCCAAGGAAGTCTGCGACTCGTTCACCCTTCAGGGGTCAATTCCAGAACCCGTGCGGGTGGCGAAACTACTGGCAAGGGCCACCCTGGCTAGGCGATCTTGATATTTGGCTACGCATGGTGAAGCCAAGGATGGGGGATTGTAAATCTCTTGCGTCTTCTGTGGCGTTGATTAAGGAATTCGTGAGGTTAGGGCGTGAAGGTTCGTCAAGGCGTGTCAGTCGTGCGTGGCGTTACTTGCCTCCCGTGGAGCTTGCGGGAGACCCGCCTCCAGCCTATCTCGGGGATCAAGAAGGTCCCCACCAGCACCAAGACCATGGCCATGGCGCCGAGGACCGGAGAAATCGGTCTGAACGCGTCCCCTATTCCGTACAGGAACTGGACGTAGTACTCGACGGCGGTGTTGAGTGCTGAAACAAGCTGGCCAGTAACCAACGAGAGGAGCAGGGTCGCGACGCCGAGCGCCAGGAATGCAACCGCCCCCCTCCTGAGTTTCCTCTCTGTCCAGGAGACCCACTCAAGGTCGTCCCTGCCCAGGTTCGAGGCACCAGCCATCCGCAGGAACCTCGCGAAGAACATGGCCTCCACCGAGTCCACCTGGGTGAAGACGGCGTAAGCTTCGACGACTACCACGGGGAGGATGAGTGGTTGCAACGCCAAGTAGTACACCACCACGAAACCTACGATGCCCACCAGCGCGAGGGTGACGAGCATCCCGCTTCCCAGGTCGAGCACGACCCTGTGCGAAACTGAGTCGAGATACTTCCTGGACGCGAAGTGCTCTCGGGAGCGCGCGCCGCTCAGCTCAGCCTCTCCGGCCACCTTGGCCAAGCGCCTCCTACCGTCGAGCATCAGGTAAGAGATCACGCAGAAAGCCACACCGAAGAGCTCCAAAGGCACTTCGATGTAATCCCCCAATCGGACCCGCCTTTAGCGCCGAAGCGAACGGCGGGGTTAAAGGGTTCTCTCTCGGAGTGCAGGGCTCCGTCGAGCAGGACTCTGTTGCTGTTGCTTTGATTCTGTTTCGTGAGCGAGGAAGCCGTCGTTTCCTTTCTTGCTTCTGACCGTGTTGAAGGAGTTTTCGACGGAGGGGTCGGAGCGGAGGGTTTCATCCTCTGCGTAGGCTTCTTTCCGGCGTCCGCCCTTTTCCTCTGTCGAGTCGATTAGTGAATCGGCGGGGGATTGGAGCGGGAAAGGTTGGTCTTGTTTTATTGGTTCTAGGAATGTTGGTTGGTGCTTGGAGGTTGTGTGTCGCGTGAGCTGGCGCCCCGCTTAGCCGATTATCTTGACCCCGGGGTTCAGAACCCCCTTCGGGTCGAAGAGAGACTTGATCTCGCGCATTATCCAGTAGGTCTTGGGGTATTGTCTCTCGACGAACTTCGCCCTCAGCATCCCGTCCCCGTGCTCCCCCGTCATCGAGCCACCCATCTTCCAGACCGCTTCGAAGCATTCCTCCATGAGGCTGTCAAGTGTAGATCCTCCCCTTGAATCGGTGATGTCCAGCAGCGGCCTCGCGTGCAGGTTCGCATCCCCGGCGTGACCATAGGAGATGTACTCCAGCCCCCGGCTTTCGAACTGGTCGGCGAGGAGCTTAACGAGGTCGCCGAGCCTCTCACGGGGGACCACCAGGTCCTCCACTCCAGGTACAAGGGTCTTCGTCCCCCTCTTCACGTCCTGGGCTATGGTGAGCGTCTCGCTCCTGACCTCCCAGGCATCCGATATCTCGGCCTGGCTCTGGAGCACCAGGGGGTCGAAGCTGCCTACCTTCGAGCCGGCCAACTCCTCCATCTTGGAAGAAGCGTCGCCCGATTCTCCGTCGAACTCGATGAACAGCAGATACGGGGCCCCGGTCCGAGAGTATTTCGACACCCTCTCCCATCTTCCCATCAGGCGAAACACAGACTTGTCTACAAGCTCGATAGCTGAGGGGGAGTGTTCCCCGAAGACTGAAACAATGCGGTCGAGCTCCTCGAAGGGCGATTCAACGATCAGGAGCAGCCTCCACTTCGGCACAACCCTCGTCGCCAGGGTGGCCTCGGTGAAAACGCAAAGGGTCCCCTCTGACCCGACGAGCAGCCTCGGAAGGTCGAAGACCCCGTCGTGGACGGCCCTCTCGAGCCTGTAGCCGGAAGAGTTCTTGGAGACCCTGGGGCGCTCCTGGGCGATGGTTTTCTGATTCTCCAGTAAGAGAGACACGAGGCTGCGGGTGCGAACATCCGCGGACAGCGCCTCTTCGATTGACACCGGTGCCACGTGTAACGCTTTCCCGCCAGGAAATACGGCTCTTAGAGCCTCCACATAATCCACGGTGGACCCGTATTTCATCGTCCTGGCCCCCGAAGAGTTGTTGGCGACCATCCCCCCAATCATGCAGCTGGCATAGCTCGAAGGGTCAACGGGCATCCACCGACCTTCTCTCGAGAGGGCCCGGTTCAGTTCCGCTTTGACGACCCCCGGCTGGCAAACCACCGCATCTCTGCTGACTCTTATGGCGTTGCGCCGTTGCAGGAGGATGGCCCCTCCCCCGACTGATTGGCTGGGGATCGAGGTCCCCCCTCCCCTGGCCGTCACTGGTAGCCCCTCTGCCGCCGAGTCCTCCATGGCCTGAGCGACGTCGCTTTCGGTCTCAGCTAGAATGGCGAGCCTGGGGATGATGGTGTGAATCCCTGCGTCACGTGAAAGCTCTTGCAGGCCTTTCTTGTCGGTGTACCTTTGCATCCTCTGAACCGCAGCGAGCGTCCTATGTTGATGTTGTGCTTGTGCTACTACTTGCTGTCGAAGTAGAGCCAATTCCCGACGTAGCCGCTTTCACTATTACCGTCCCCTGCATCCAAGAGTGGAGGGAGCAGTGGTAGGTGTAGGTACCTGGCGTAGTGAAAGTGTACTGATAGGTCCCTCCGGAGTTGAGTATGCCTGAATCGAAGATTCCAGCGGTGTCAGACGTCGCCGTGTGTGCCGCCGTGTCCGAGTTGGTCCAGTAGACCGTATTGTTCACCCCCATCACGACTGTCACCGTGTCAGGGCTGAAGCCATAGGTCGTCTTCGCCCCCTGCGTATAGCCGGGAGGGGGGTTATATGCTGCGTTCGTCATGTTCACGTTCGCGCACTGGGCTGAAGGGCAAGTTATGGCCGGGGCGGTGTTGGAGGTGATCGTGCTCGTCTGATTCGGCGCGACCTCGAATTGGTAGTACCCGAGGGTAGCGACGGCGCCGATTATCAGGATGGCCACAACTGCACCCACAAGTGTAGAAGAAGATGTCTGACCGCTCAATCGTGCGTTCAAATCGGCCCGAGAGCGACGGCCTTTAAGCGTTTTCGGGCAGAACTCTTTTTCATAAGATGAAAAACAAGCCTAAAAAACAGCTCTCCGCACCCTCCAACGCAGATAGTCGATGGCGGAGGATACCAAGGACAACAAGGCCTCCCAAGGACATTCTTCTGAAACGGAGAAGAAGCCTGTCGCGCCCGCCGTTCCTGCTGCTCCTCCCGTTCGCCCTGTGGTGGCGGCTCCTCCGCCGCCGAAGCCCGCTTCTCCGTCTCCTCCCAGGCCTGCGGCACCTGTCCAGCCGCCACCGTCACAGCCACCGAGGGGGGTCGGCAGAAGGGGTTTCCTGAAGGCCCTCGTGGCCATAGGCGCGGTCCTCTCTATCATCCCGTTCGTGCCGTGGGGGAACTTCCTATTGTCCTCGGTATCGAGCAGCGGCGCTTACAAGCGCCAGAAAGTGGTCCTTGACATGAACACGGCCACGAACCGCAATGCCAACGGAAGCGTCGCTGGACAGGCCGTGAACGTGAACGACCTGACATCTTTCCCCCCGAATTCGACCTGGCTGATCACCTACCCGTCGTCCGGGGACCTCACGATAGATTCGCAGAACCCAGACACGTTTCTAAAGTTCGGCTTGATAAGACTCCCGACCGAGTTGGGCGGATCTGAAAAGTCGGCTTCCGCCTTCGTGGCCTTCAGCAAGGTCTGTGTTCACCTGTGGTGCAGCCCGAACTACGACCCGGAGCACACGACCAGCAAGACCGACGAGACCTATCAGTGTCCATGCCACGGGAGCATATACGAGGTCCCCGACGGGCTTTCAATCGCGGGACCTGCGTCTGTCCAGGCATTTCCCACGAACGCCATCCCAATGCTCACCCTTACGGCCGACTCCAACGGGGACCTCTACATCGAACCTCCGAATTGGGACGTGGAGCACAACGGTGTGATAGGCTACGGTAGGGACTATCAGAGTTACGAGAACTACATCCTCCCCGTCGCCGAGGGCAAGCTGAACCCATGAGCCAACAGCAGCCGAAAGGGAACGTCGTCACCCGACTCTACGACTGGATCAAGGACGGGCTTGACAGGACCTACTGGATGGGGATCTCGTTCACCTATCCGAAGCGCTTCGTCAGCCCGCTGGGATACCTCGGGGTCCTGACGGGGATAACGTTCCTCGTGCTTGGCGTAACCGGCGGGTTACTGATGATCTACTATCAGCCCACACTTTCGGGTTGCGGGAGCCTCACCTGCGCCTTCGCGAGCATCGAGAGAATCAACAACACCGTCCCCTTCGGCTGGCTCCTAAGGAACATACACTACACCGCGTCGAACGCCATGGTCCTGCTGGCTGTCCTCCACTTGTACTATCAATACTTCAGCGGGAGGTTCAAGATAAAGAACGAAATCCTCTGGGTGACGGGGGTCATCTTCGGCATCATAACAGGGCTCGAGGCTTTCAGCGGGTACGACCTCCTCTTCAACCAGAGGGCAGGTCTTGCCATAGAGATCGGTTCGTCGCTGGCCAACGCGTCCCCGCTGGTAGGGGGGACACTCAGGCTGGCGGTATTCGGCGCCGGATTCTCCGACTTCGTGCTCAGGCTCTACGCTGCCCACGTGTTCATCCTCCCCATGATCATGCTCATCCTTGTGTTCATACATTTCCCGAGGTACCTTGTCTTCGACCTCCCTGTCATCTCCACCGTCGTCGGATCGCTCTTCCTCGTAGCGGCCATATTTCCGGTCGCGGTAGGCATCGGCTACTCCGGAAGCAACGCCCAGCTCACCATCCCCGAGTGGTATCTCACGGGGATCTACGCGCTCCTCAGGACCGAGTTCGACAAGTTCGTGATGGGAGGGCTCATGCCAGCCCTGCTCTTCCTGATGGCCATCGTCGTCCCCTTCGTCGATACCTCCAAGAAGCTCAACTGGAAGGACAGGCCGTTCTTCACAGCCCTCGGGATAACGACCATCGCCCAGATTCTGATAACCACAGGGTGGGGGTTCTACATCAACCCCGACACCAGCCTGCCGACCCTCGCTAGGCTCTTCGTAGACCCGGTCATGTACTTCTCGTCGATGCTCGGTGTGACGGTACTTTCATTCGCGTTCACCTACGCCTTCCTGAGGTACCTGAAGGCAAAGGACAGGGTCAGGAGGGCGGCAGCCCCGATTAGCCCCCCGCTGACCAAGAAGTGGGTCTTCATAGTATTCCTCATGCTGGTAGGCGCGCAGCTTGCGTTCAACTTCTTCGCCTGGACGGCGGCCCTGACCAACCTCAACGCGTTGACGCTCTTCGACGCGGGCGCGATTCTGGTCACCTTTGGGGTCATCGCTCACCTCTACAGATACAGCCAGAGCTTGCCCTTCTAGCTTCTGGTACGTATCTCTGCTGCCATTTCGGTCCACCTTGGACCGACTTCCCTGACCTTCCGGGTGGTGAAACGGGTCCTCTTCGGGAGGATGGTCGAGAGCTCACTCCGGAGTGTCTCTGCCGCTTCGTCTTCATCCTTTCCCAGGACGTGCCTGTAGTAGTGGATGGTGGCCCCCTTCTTCGCCAGCTTCATCGCAGCGGGGAGGAACTTGTCCGCCTCTGAGGGATGGGGCATCAGCACTCTGTCGAATCTTGCTTTCATTTTCTCGGGCAGCTCTGCAGCATCTCCAACTACCACATCCACGAGCCCCTGGACCTTGTTGAGCCTGCTATTTTCGATGTGGAGCCTGGAGGCGTCTTCGTTCAGGTCGCAGCTCGTGACCCTCGCCCCTGCGAGCTTGGCAATGAGTATCGAAAACGGCCCCACGCCGGCGAACATATTCAACACCCGCTCCTTCTTCTTCACCAGCTGGGCTATCCGCAGCCTCTCCGTCGAGAGCCTGGGGGAGAAGTAGCAGGTCGCCAAGTCGACCTTGAAAGCGCAACCGTTCTCCCTGTGCATCGTGAGGGTCCTCTTCTCCCCCGCCAGATGCCGCAGCTTCCGCAGCCTGTACTCCCCCTCTATCCCCCCTTCCTGCTCCATCACGACCCTGACGTTGTTGAGCTCCTCCAACAGCGCCTTCCCTACCTTCCTCTTCTCCTGGAGGGTGATCCCTGCAAGCCTCACTATGGCGATATCCCCCACGATGTCGATTCCGGAGGAGACCCTCCCCGGGTTCTCGATGCCAGCTTCCTCCAGGGCGGCGCTAATCAGCCGTGGCACTTTCGTCCCTCTGAGCCGAAACGTAGTAGTACGTCCCGTTCTTCTTCTGCTCCCTGTCCAGCTTGCTCCCAGGCTTGTTGACCCTGGGCCTGCCCGTGTTGACGTCCCTCCTGTAGGTGAGCCCTACCCTCTTGAGGAACTCGTTCATTCCATCTTCCTTCGAGAGGGGGGGCGTAGCCTCCCCAGAGACCCCCGGTTTCCCGGCAAAGACAAGCAGCCTGTCAGAGACTATGTCCACCACCTGGAGGTCGTGGTCGATTATGACGGCCGCCTTGCCTTTGGTCTTCACCATCCTGTTTATCGCCCTGGCGACGACGAACCTGTCCTCGACGTCAAGGAACGCGGACGGCTCGTCCAGAGCATAGACCTCGGAGTCCTGCGCCATGGTGGCCACTATGGCGACCTTCTGGAGCTCCCCCCCGCTGAGCTCCCCCACCTTCCTCGCCAGGAGCTTCTCCATCCGCAGGGGGACGGCCAGGATGTCCTGAAGGATCGGGTCGCTGTACTTCGTCCCCAGTGTCGACATGAAGAACTCGTCTACCGTTCCGTCGAACTCGGAGCTCAGGTACTGCGGCTTGTAGGCAACCTTGGCGTCCACGTGGACAGTCCCCTTCGCTGGCTTCTCCTCCCCGGCGAGCATCTTGATGAAGGTCGTCTTGCCGAGGGCGTTCGCCCCGACCACGCCGAGGATAGTCCCGCCGTTGAGCGTCCCAGCCCCCACGCTCAGCTTGAACGAGGGGAAAGATTTTGTGAGCTTCGTGTACTTTGCGACCACGTCCTCGCTCTCGACAGTCTCCCCGGCCGCCCTCTGCCCGAAGGACACGGCGTGGTCCCGGAAGCGCACGTTCTCCTGTGGGAGGTAACCATCTAGGAGGGCGTTGATCCCAGTCCTCGAAGCGTATAACCCCGACACTATGCCGTAGGCGCCTGGCTCTCCGTAGATTATCTGCACATAGTCGGTGACGTAGTCTAGGAAGGCGATGTCGTGCTCCACCACCAGGACTGTCTTCCCCGATTCGGCGATGTCGCCTATCAGCCTGGACACGGCCAGCCTCTGATATACGTCGTTGTAGGACGAAGGCTCGTCGAAGAGATAGAGGTCGGCGTCCTTGAGCGCAGCCGCAGCCACAGCTACCCTCTGCAGCTCTCCCCCGCTGAGGTCGGGGACCTTCTTCTTCAGGGTCTCCTTCAGGTTAAGGGTCTCCACCACCTCGTCCATTCTATTCCTCTCGTCCATCCGTTTCAGCAGGAGTTCGGTCTCCTCCTTCCACGCCTCGGGGAGCCTGTAGACAGCCTGGGGCTTCAGGGAGACGCGCATCTCCCCGTGGGCGATCCTCTCGAAGTGCTCCTTCATCTCACGCCCGCTCAGGTACTTCAGGAACCTGTCCCAGGACGGCTCGACGTCGTACTCCCCGAGGTTGGGGACGAGCTGCCCAGCGAGTATCTTGAGCGCCGTCGACTTGCCTATGCCGTTCCTCCCCACAAGGCCGACCACCTGCCCTCGCCTCACGGTCGGAATCCGGAACAGGCGGAACGAGTTGACCCCGTACTGATGTATCTTGTCGCTCTTGAGCTCTTCGCTGAGGTTGAGTATGTTTATGGCGTCGAAGGGACAGACCTTGATGCAGATTCCGCACCCTATGCAGAGCTCCTCGGAGATCAGGCTGACCTTCTTCTCGTCGAGTACGATGCACTCCTGCCCGTTGATGTTGACAGGGCACTCCTTGATGCATTCCAGCCCGCACTTCTTGCTCTGGCAAAGATCGTCATCCACGACCGCGACTCGGTGAACCAAATCGGACTCCTATTGCTCGGACAGTCGCTTTGGAATGGGGCAGAAGGAGCAGATGGCCGGGTCTCCTGCGAGCGACAGGCTTTCCACGCTGTGGCGCTCCCTCATCGACGCCCACACGTCCTTTTCACTGGAGACGCCTGAAAGGTGGATTGCCTCATGCTCCCTTATGACGGGGAGGAGTCTGCACTTCATGCAGATGGGCTTCACCAGGGCGGTGGGCCGGAAGGAGGAAGCGACCATGGCGATGCCCGCGGACCCGATGAACCAGAACGACAGGACGGCCCCCCACGGCCCGGTCGGCGGTATCAGCAGGACCCCCATGGCGATGCTCGAGACGAGCACCAGCAGGCCCAGTCCGACGCCAGTCCTCCCCCAATAGAATGTGAACCCCCTCGTGCTCCTGGAGAACGAAGGAACGATCAGCGCGGGGACGAGCAGCTGCAGCGGCCATGAGAGCCTCACCACTCTCATCTGCGAATCAACGGCCTCCCAGCCGAACGGCCGGACCCTGGGTTCCATGGCGGTCTTCACTGGTTCACCTGGCGTGAAGCGGGCAAAGATTTCGTCTCCCCACCGAGCCTCTTCTCGACCCTCTTGCGGAGTTTCTCAAGAGACTCTGTGATCGGGCCCGACATGCTCAGGACGATGGGCGTGATTGACACGTTCCTCTTCGTCGCGACCGCCTCGATATCTGTCTTCGCCGGGAAGTGCGACAGCTTCTCTCCGAAGAGCCAGTAGTAAGCCCTTCCCCGCGGATCCCGCCTGACGATCACCTTGTCTGTGTACTTCCTCCTCCCCACCTCTGTGAGCATTATCGGCGTCGACGCCTCGACCTTTGGAGGGAAGTTGACGTTCAGTATGTCCGCGCCCTCCGGCATGCCGTTCTCGAGCACGTCCCTGATTATCTCCCCGGCGATGGTCCCCGCCGCCGTGAAGTCAGGCTGGTCGTACTCCAGTGCGAACAGCGACTCCCCGCTCACTTCCATCGAGAACGCGATGGCAGGGATCCCTGTGATCGCAGACTCCAGGGCGGCAGCCACCGTCCCGGAAGCAAGGATGTCCTGGAACGTGTTGTTGTCCCCAATGTTGATCCCAGACACCACCAGGTCTGGGCGCCTGGGAAGCACTTTGTTCACGCCTATCATCACGCAGTCCCCGGGGGAACCGGAGACGGCGTAGCATTCGAACTTCTCCCGCCTCACCTTCGTCACCCTCAGCGGCTTGTGGAACGTCATGCTCAGGGCCGTGGCGCTCTGAGGCTGTTCGGGCGCCACGATTATCGCCTCCGCGTGCTTCGCGGCGGCCCCCGCCAGAGCGATTATGCCGTTGCTCTGGACGCCGTCGTCGTTGGTGACCATCACCAGCTTTCTATTTGCGGGCAATGCGAGCGACCTTCGCCAGGGCTTTGTCTATAGACCTTCTGTCTTCGATTCCGTAGTACTTCGAAAGCGCCCTCACTCCGTCCTCCAGTGTGTCCTCGGTAAATATCACCTCGAGTACGAGGCGCTCTTCGTCGCTCAGCTCCATCGCGACGAGGGCCGACATCATGGCCTCCTGGTCGTCCGTTAGTTCGTCGATCATCTTGCCCAGCCTCCTAAAATCGTCCCTTATCCTCCTCCTCTGGACGAGGATGTCTCCCGACCTCCTTTCAATGTCGAAATCCTTGCTTTGGGGGTCACGTGCGGGCAGCTTCTCCGTCGCCTTCACCGCCACCATGTCCCCGGTCGAATAATCGCCTAACAAGACGCCTTTCGCGGAATAGACCCTCCTTGCCTTTGGAGCCCTGGCGAGCAGCTTACTCTCTTCGACCAGGCCGAGCTCTTCGAGCCGCTTCAGGTGCCGGAGTACCCCCTGTACAGATATCCCAGTGGCAGCACCCAACTCGCCTAGAGTCCTTGACCTGATTGCCAACGCACCCACGATCCTGAGCCTCGCCTTTGATGAGAGGACATCGCCCAGCTGGTCAGGGTTCACGTGAGGCGGTGGGAGAATGATTTATTAAAGGGTTTAATCCGACGCTAATTAACAGGTCGTGAATTAGATGAGCGAAGACAGGAGAAAAGACCTCAGAGATATGCTCGACGAGATGGACAAGTATTTCGAAGGGTTCCAGAAGGAGATTGAAGACGCCCTCAAGAACAGCGTCTTCGGCGCAGATCGGATGGCGAGGCCGTTCATCGCAGGCTTATCCTTCAACCTCGGCCCCGAAGGGAAACCCTCGGTCCAGACTTTCGGGAACGACTCGATAAGCGGAGACGGGTTCAGGTCCCCCATCAACGAACAGGTGGTCGACCAGAAGAACGGAGTCCTCCGACTGATAATGGAGATGCCGGGGGTGGAGAAAGAAGACATCAAGGTGGAGGCGACCGAGGAAACCGCGGTCGTGACCGCAGAGCGGGCCGACAGGAAATACCGAGCGGAGCTTGAGCTGAGGTCCCCGGTGCGTCCAGAGAGCGGCAAGGCAGAATACAAAAACGGAATGCTGGAGATTTTGTTCTCATTGAAGGACAAGGCTAATAAGGGCTTCAGGAGAGTTAACGTTGTCTGAGAGTGGGGCTGGAGTGAGTCAGCAGCAGGTTCAGCTAAAGGTACTTGAGGCTTACACTCGCGATGTTGGCAGGGGCGTCGCAAGGATCGACTACGACGCCATGGACGCCCTGGACGCTTCCACCGGGGACGTCATAGAGATCAAGGGAAAGAGGAGGACCGTGGCCAAGTGCCTCCCCCTTTACCCGTCGGACGAAGGGAGAGGTATAGTCAGGATAGACGGCCTGATCAGGAACAACGCCGGGGTCGCCATCGGAGACGTGGTGGTCGTCAAGAAGGTGAAGGCTCCGCCGGCTGAAAAGGTGGTCGTCGCCCCCCTCGAGGCTGTACCTCCGATAGACGAGCGATATCTGGCCGACGCCCTCGAAAGCGTCCCGGTCACGAAGGGAGACAACATCATGATTCCCTACTTTGGGGGCAGGCTCACTTTCCAGGTTGTCGGGGTGAGCCCGGTAGCAGACGCAGCGCTCATCACGCAGCGGACAGTCTTCGTCATCTCCGAGAAGGGCGAGGCGCTCCGAGGGGTCCCCCAGGTCACCTACGAGGACATCGGCGGTCTGAAGGATGAGATACAGAAGGTCAGGGAGATGATCGAGCTCCCGCTCCGTCATCCAGAGATCTTCGAAAAGCTAGGTGTCGAGGCGCCCAAGGGGATTTTACTGTACGGCCCACCAGGAACAGGCAAGACTTTGTTGGCGAAGGCGGTAGCCACAGAGAGCAACGCCCACTTCATCCCTATCAGCGGCCCGGAGATAATGAGCAAGTTCTACGGGGAGTCCGAGGCGAGGCTCAGGGAGATTTTCAAGGAAGCCAAGGAGAAAGCGCCGACGATCATATTCATCGACGAGATCGATTCTATAGCCCCCAAGAGGGAGGAAGTGACTGGCGAAGTGGAAAGACGGGTCGTAAGCCAACTACTATCGCTCATGGACGGACTTGAAGCAAGAGGAAAAGTCATCGTCATAGCGGCTACTAATCGTCCCAACGCCATCGACCCGGCGCTCAGGAGGCCAGGCAGGTTCGACAGGGAGATCGAGATCAAGGTCCCCGACAAGAAGGGGAGGCTCGAGATCCTTCAGATCCACACCAGGCACATGCCTCTCGTCCAGAGCGCAGAGGATAAACACGTGGACACCGACAAGATCGTTGACCTCGAGAAACTGGCGGCGGTATCCCACGGCTTTGTGGGCGCTGACCTGGAGTACCTCTGCAAGGAAGCCGCCATGAAGACCTTACGTAGGAACCTCCCGGACATCAAACTCGAAGAAGACAGGCTCAGCCCCGAGACCCTCGATAAACTCATAGTGACGATGGAGGACTTCGAAGGCGCGCTCAGGGACGTCACACCGTCCGCGATGAGAGAGGTCTATCTCGAAACTCCAGATGTCAAGTGGAACGACATTGGTGGCCTTGACGACGTTAAGCGGGAGCTTCAGGAGGCGGTCGAGTGGCCGATGAAGTATCCGGGTCTTGCTGATAGAATAGGGTATACCATTCCCAAAGGAGTTCTGCTCTACGGCCCTTCAGGAACGGGGAAGACTTTGCTTGCGAAGGCGGTTGCCACGGAGAGCGAGGCTAACTTCATCAGCGTCAGGGGGCCCGAAATCCTGAGCAAATGGGTTGGCGAATCAGAAAGGGGCGTAAGGGAGGTCTTCCGGAGAGCCCGCCAGGCTTCACCTTGCATAATCTTCTTCGATGAAGTAGACGCCATTGCCCCGACGAGGGGCATGGGAGGAGATAGCATGGTCACCGAGAGGGTCGTTAGCCAACTCCTGACCGAGTTAGACGGCATACAAAACCTGAACGGAGTTGTAGTTCTTGCTGCAACAAACAGACCAGATATGATTGATCCAGCGTTGCTTAGGGCTGGCCGATTTGACAAGCTGATCAGGATACCACTTCCCGAAGACCAATCAAGGAGACAAATCCTGATCATACACCTTGGTCGAGTGTGGCCCAATGTCTTGAAAATAGATTTGGATTGGGTCGAACGGCTCCTGTCGAACGCGGCCAAGGAAAGGGATCTCGGAAAACTCGCAGATTCAGCTCTGGGCACCCTAAAGCAGGACTTTTACCAAAGACGCGAGTTGGTTCCCAAGACCAAGATTGTGGAACTCGACCAGAACGCGCGGGCCGAACTGCTCGCCTTGGTGAAGCCCCTCGTGGAGGGATCCGCGAAGTCAGGTCTTCACGGCGAATTCACAGAGTTTGTTCAGACGCTTGAGAAGGGCGACATAGTAGACGTCCTAGTTAGAGAGACCAGGGATTTCAGCGGAGCTGACCTGGGTTCACTCGTGAACACTGCCCAGTCCGTCTTTCTACAAGGCTTCATCCAAAAGTACCCCAAGCCTGAAGAAGCTCAGAAACACGCAGGGGACATGGAACTGAACATAAAGCACTTCCAGGATGCCCTTGTAAAGGTAAGCTCGTCAAGGGAAGGCAAGACGAAGAAGACGGCAATGGAATTCATACGATAGCGAACCCGGCAGGTACACGTTTCACCCAATCTACTTGGTTTAGGAGCAATCAGGGAGTAGCTTTTTTCCCAAATGCACGGCCGCAATCTTCTTGGGGCCAAGTCATGGCCGCATGTGGGCGAATGGCAGACCATGGTCGTGATGCATGAGCCCGTGATGTGTCATCAAGGACGAATCACTCAAGTCAGTACTACGACCGTCTGTTGCTAAACTTACAACTTCTCCTTTCGGCTGGCCTAGAAACGAATGGAAAACCATACGAGTGCCTCCGAGCATCGCTAAATACCCAACCAGCTCCTAGTTCCCTGGAATGCAAGAGGCCAAGATAATAGGTCGCGGGACCTGGCTTGACAAGGTCGCCCAGGAGACGATAGACCGCGAGAAGAAGCTCAAGAGGAACCTCTCTCTCGTCCGGGTCGAGAGCGGCCTCGGGGCCTCGGGCCTTCCCCACATAGGGAGCGTGGGGGACGCCATCAGGAGCTACGGGGTCAAGCTTGCGCTGGAGACCCTCGATTACAAGTCAGAGCTGATCGCCTACTCCGACGATTTCGACGGGCTGAGGAAGGTCCCCGCCGGCTTTCCGGCCTGGCTGAAGGACTACATCTCTCACCCGGTCTCAAGGATTCCTGACCCCTTCGGCTGCCACGGGTCCTATGCCGAGCACGTGGGTTCACTCCTAAAGGAGTCGCTAGACAAAGTCGGTGTCGAGTACAGGTTTCAGAGCGGGGCTGAGGCCTATGCCTCAGGGAAGCTGAACGACCAGATACGCAGGATCCTCTCCAGCTCGAAGTCGATAGGAAAGAAGATCAGCGAGCTAGTCGGTCAGTCGAAATACGAGGAGACGCTCCCATACACCCCGGTCTGCGAAAAGTGCGGGAGGATCTACACAAGCCAGGCACTCTCATACGACGCGGCCAACGACACCGTCCATTATCGGTGCGCCTCGGCCAAGCTGGGGGAGAAGGTGGTGGAGGGATGCGGGCACGAAGGGGATGTGAAGATCTCCGACGGGAACGGGAAGCTGATGTGGAAGGTGGAGTTCGCAGCGCGCTGGGCGGCCTTCGACATCCGGTTCGAGGCCTACGGGAAGGAGCTGACCGACTCTGTGAAGATAAACGACTGGGTCGCAGAAAACGTCCTCGGCTATCCGCCGCCCTATCACGCCAGGTACGAGCTCTTCCAGGACAAATCCGGGCGCAAGATGTCGAAGTCGGTAGGGAACCTTGTCACCCCGGCGGAGTGGCTCGAGTTCGCGTCTCCTGAGAGCCTCCGGCTGCTGATGTACAAGCGCATAATCGGAGCGAGGAACGTCTCCCTAGAGGACGTCCCCACATACATGGACGAATTCGACGACCTCGAGGAATACTACTTCTCGAAAAAGAAAGACCCGAATCAGATGAAAGACGCTAGGCAGAGGGGGCTATACGAGTATTCGATGTTCCTTGAGGTACCGCGGGCAAAGGGCGTCCACGTACCCTACAGGCTGCTCGCCCAGCTTGCGGCCGTCGCCCCGGAGAGCGCCGTCGAGGGCTTCGTCGTGAAGAGGCTGGCGACCTATGGCATGGTGGGCGCTGTCAGCCCGGACCTCGCGATGAGGATTGGCTGGGCACGAAAGTGGGCGAAGAGGGAGGTGGCGGGGTCCGTGGATGCGACGGCAAGGGCAATCCCCGAGCTAAGTACAGCCGCAAGAGAAGCCATCAGGGAATTCGCGAAGTCGATTTCGAAGGCAGGGAGCCCGGATGACGTGCAGAACGCCGCCTTCGACGCAGCGAAGAAGAACGGGTTGAAGCCGGCGGAGTTCTTCCCGGCCGTGTACAGGATACTCTTGGACTCCGACAGGGGACCGCGGCTCGGCCCCTACGTCATTGACGCCGGGAAGTCTGAGGTGAGCAGGTTGCTCCTGGACGCAGCGGGGAAATGAAGGAAGACCTGAGGTTCGAAGCGCTGAAGGCGAAGGTCGTCTCCTGCAGGCTCTGCCCAAGGTTGGTCGACTACAGGGAGAAGGTCAAACCGTCGGCCGCCTACGCCGACCAGGAATATTGGCGGAAGCCGGTGCCGGGTTTCGGAGACATCGAGGGGAGGCTATTGATCCTGGGCCTGGCGCCGGCTCGAAACGGCGCCGAAAGAACGGGGAGGATATTTACCGGTGACGCGTCCAGCAGATTCCTTGTCTCCGCACTTTACGCCACGGGTTTCACGAACCAGCCGACTTCCGAATCGCGCGACGACGGCCTGACCTACCACGACTGCTACATCACCGCAGTCGTCAAGTGCGTCCCGCCAGGGGACAAGCCCCTCCCATCGGAGTTCGCTAACTGCTCGAGGTACCTGGAGTCGGAGATACTGCTCCTCAAGAATCTGAAGGCGGTGCTCGCGCTGGGGGCGTTCGCATTCACTGAATACGTCCGTTTTCTGAAGAAGTCGGGAGTGAATGTCAAGGATTTGAAATTCAGCCATGGAGCCTTCTACCGGATGGCGGACGCGCCGAGCGTCTATGCGAGCTATCACCCGAGCCCGAGGAACACCAACACCGGGAAGCTGACGAAGTCGATGCTGGTTTCGGTGCTTACCAAAGTCAAACGGGATTTTAGCATATAAGCGGGCTTCAGGGACGGCCCATGGGCCCGTAGCCTAGCACGGATCAGGGCATCAGCCTGCGGATTGAATGGGCAGCAAGCTGAGGGTCGAGGGTTCGAATCCCTCCGGGCCCGCCTTGGGATTCGCATAGAAAGGTTGTGAATCCAAGAAGATTCGATCAGAAAGATAGCCGAATCCCCACTGGTCATTCGACACCATGAGCAAACTGTGGAGCGGTGCACTTTATGACTCTCAGGCCATCGCTTTCGGCGACGAGGAGGCCGATGATGTGAGTCGGAAGGAGCTCGTCAAGTTTCCATAATCAAAAATCAGGCCCAAAGGGCTTGGCCTGACAAAGACATGCCTGGAATGGAATCGGGGAGACGGCTCCATAACAGTATAGCGAGCGCCGCTATGGAACACGGACCACCGTTTTCACTTTCACGGCAGTGTCTGTCGATTGTTACGAAGATGAGAGTACAGCCTACAAGTTAGCTGCCGGGAGAACTCCCGGATGAAGACCTCTTCGGCTGAGGATGAAGAACTGATGCGGAAGCTCGACAACCTGATGAAGGATCCAGTCAAGTGGAGAGAATATATCGAGTCGCGCGCGGATAGGGCGATCAAGCACTGGCCGAAGAGATAGTCGAAGCCAACAGACTGCGGGGAATCCTGCGCGAACTGAGGGCTGTAATCATTCATCGCGCTTTGGCTGCGTGGGATAGAAGCGCAGAAACCTTCGGCGAGGAGATTGTGGCATTAAACGACGTCGACGAGGCGTTGGGCAACCTTAGGCGAAAGGCCTGAGCTTATCTCTAGTCAAAAAGCCGAACGGATTTCGTTCTGGGCTGATTACAAAGTGGGCCGGAAGGGATTCGTCGACTGTTTACGACCAAAAACCAGGCTCAAACCCTTGGCGTAGTCACGACTTGCTGCTCGCAACCTTAGGTGAGTCACTTTCGGCCACCCCTGTCAGCCGGTCGAGTCCAAATCGAGGGGGACTTTTGTACAGGTGCTAGGTTTAAGTTGCAGAAGTGACCTAGAGATGGAAGGTGTCGTCGAGGGAGTGGTCTCCGACTTGGTGGCCAGGGGCGTCGAAAGGATAGCCTCACGGAAGAAGCTGACCTCTCAGGACCTTACCGTACTGTTGTTGCACCAGCAGAGCGGAAGCATAGCTAGAATGGAGAAGGGCGTGGAAGGAATAGCCAACGAACTTCGTGAGATGAGAAGAGAGATAGTCCCTCTTCTCAGCCAGGCCAGGGACATCGCGGAGATAAAATCCAGAATGGAACGGATAGAAGCCAAGGTCAGTTAGCGGATTCGGAAGGTGGGCCGGAAGGGAT
>JACWAI010000094.1 GCA_014874415.1 Nitrososphaerales archaeon | reverse complement strand
GGAAGGCGCTGGAGAAGGCCAGGGGCGTCAAATCCGTGGGCGCCAACTACATGCTGGACCTCATTCTGGTTGACTACGAGCCCGCCCTGACTTCCGAAGATGAGATTATCAAGGTGGTTGGCAAGGCAGGATACACGGCAATCCGGTCCAGCCGTGCGATGGGTGCGCTATTGCTTTGAAGTGGCTCGCTATGGTCGTCATTCTAGGGGCGGCTCTGCTCGGGGGGCGGCCGTTGCTTCGATCTTCTCAACCCGGAACGGGTTCCTCATCATCCTTGTCGGCCTCATGATGTTCATGCACCTGTTCGGCCATGGCTCGCACGGCCACGGAGGCTCTCACTCCGAGCATTCTGGTCATGAAAAAGAAGCGGATTAAAAGATGGTGAGCATGGACCCTGGCTACCAGATTGAGTTCGCTCAACTGAGGGAGAGCGAATTCTCACGGCTCGACTCCCTCGGCCAGGCGTACCTTGACTACACGGGAGGGGGTCTCTACGCCGAGTCGCAGGTAACGAAACACCTCGAGTACCTTAAGCGAAACGTCCCCGGGAACCCGCACTCGCACAACCCGTCGTCGGAGAGAAACGCAATTGTGATTGATGAAACGCGCAAGAAGGTGCTCCGCTTTTTTAACGCAGAAGAGAATGAATACTCCGTTATCTTCACCTCCAATGCAATCGGAGGGCTGAAGCTGGTGGGTGAAAGCTACCCCTTCCAGCCGAAATCTATCTATGTGCTGACGGCGGACAACCACAACTCGGTAAACGGAATTCGCGAGTTCGCGAGCAGGAAGGGCGCCGAGGTCGTGTACATTCCTTTGGACGAGAACCTGCGTGTCGAATGTGTCGAAGCTCACCTGAAGGAGACAGATGGACCCAGCCTCTTTGCCTACCCCGCCCAGTCAAACTTTTCCGGGGTTCAGCACCAGCTAGAATGGATTGAAGCTGCGCACTCAAAGGGATACGATGTTATCCTCGACGCAGCGGCGTATGCGCCCACTTCCGGGCTCGACTTGGGCATCATCAGACCCGACTTTGTCCCGGTATCCTTCTACAAGATGTTCGGATATCCTACGGGAACCGGGGCTCTCATCGTCAGGAAGGGGGCCCTCGAAAAGCTCGAAAGGCCGTGGTTCAGCGGCGGCACCATCGACCTGGTCACTACCAAGTTTGTCTCTCACATAATGTCTTCCGGGACTGCGCGATTCGAGGATGGCACCCCTGACTACCTCGGGATACCTGCAGTCGGAATAGGACTGGACTTTCTGGCCGGCGTAGGAGTTAACAAAATCCACGCCCATGTCATTTCCCTGACCTCCCTGCTCTTGAGCGAGTTGGAAGGACTCGAGTACGGGAACGGCAAGCCCCTCGTAAGGATTTACGGCCCGAAGGGCGTTGACGCGAGAGGCGGCACGGTCGCGTTCAACGTAACAACACCGTCTGGAAATGTAGTCGACCCGAGGGTTGTAGGCGAGCGCGCTCTGAGGAATAACGTTTCGATTAGGACCGGCTGCTTCTGCAACCCAGGGGCCGTGGAGTATGCCCTCAATTATGCCCCAGATAGGGAGAAGAACTGCTACGACAGGCTGACTCCTTCTCGGTTCGTCACAGAAGACTACGTCGAGTGCATGGATGCCGACAGCTCGGGAGCTGTCAGGGCCTCCCTTGGGATAGCAAGCAACGAACGAGACGTCGAACGGCTTGTGGAGGTGATCGGCTCCTTCAAAGGACTCGTGCCGACTGAAGCGGAACAGACACTGCTGCCCCCGCTCAGGTGCTAGAAACCATGGCCTCGGAGTACGGCTACGGAGACTGGCTCCTGGTGGTGATAAGCATCATCCTGTTCGCGTTCTTCATCACTCTTCTTCCCTATCGGAGGAAGACTCGCCTCTCCAAGACGTCGAGTGGGGTCTTGGTGGCCTTTTTCGTAGCACTCTTTGCCGAGATGTACGGTTTTCCACTCACGATATACATCCTGTCGTGGGCGATAGGCTACCAAAACCCATTCACGCATGAAGCAGGACACCTGCTCTACCCGCAGCTCGGGATGCTCGATCCTCTGCACTTCGTTTCGATAGCCATAATCGGCGGGGGCATTCTCCTTGTATCAGAAGGGTGGTCTAAGATCTACAAAGCGAAGGACGCGCTGGTGACCGATGGGATATACGCCCACGTCAGGCATCCCCAGTACCTCGGGATATTCCTCGTTACCTCCGGGTTCCTGCTGCAGTGGATTACGATACCCACCGCCATCATGTTCCCGATCCTAGTCTGGATGTACTACCGGCTCGCGAAGAGGGAGGAACGAGACATGGAGTCGTCCTTCGGAATCGACTATCTCAATTACAAGAGCAGAGTTCCGATGTTTCTGCCGGCACTGCACGCGAGATTCCCAGCGATTACCACCCCGGGTGTCCCCCGAGACGCTCCTCATTCGGGAGAATGACCTTGCAGAAGTACCTGGTCGGCGGAATGGAGGTCGACGAGGCGAAGGCGGCGCACAAGGTCGCCCACGCGGGAGGCACCTACTATTTCTGCCCTGAGGAGTGCCTGGCGACTTTCAAACGGCTGGCCAAGGTCTTCTCAAAAGATGCACTCGATTCGATCTCTCCAACTCGTTTCATGGAATCCTAGGGAACCGCATTCCTCATGGCTCGAGCATGCCTTGAGCGGCGAAAGCAGGCCTGCACCGTGTTTTCATTTCGAAAGCCTGAATCAGCTGCTGATTGCTCGTGTAAATAGGCAGAGTGAACTATCCAGCGTTCCTTCCTTGCCGACGGTTACAGGAGAAAGATGTGCATGAGTGGAAGGCACGAGGGGAACTCCGGCGGCGATGAGAATGCTCAGGAGATACTGAACCGAAGACTGGCCAAGGGCGAAACAAACCTGGAAGAATACCAGAAGCTCAAGGCCGTACCGAACGACGCGGGCTCGAGCCAGGCTGCAACTCAGGAGGTACACCACCATTGAGCGTCCCCCTAGGCCGGAGCCGCCCCTTGAGCACCCATGAAAGGAGGGGTGGGTAGGGTTGCCTGGATTGATGATTGCGATGGGCGCCATCCTTGGCGCATCAGTGGAAGATAACGGAGTTCCCCTTCACTCCGCACTTTACAACCGCCAAATCGACGAGAACCGATTTTTCACTGTGCCAAGGGGGAGTCTAAAGTATCGGCCCGGAGAAGGCCGTGACACAGGGTGGAATTACGGCTAAAGACGTAATCTGCGGAATGTATGTCGACGAGAACAAGGCCCCATACAAGGCCGAGCGGAGAGGCACCACGTACTACTTCTGCAGCGAGAATTGCTATAACCAGTTCATCGCGCCGGAGAAGGAATTCAGAAGCCTGAAGATTCTGACCGCCTTCAGCCTCATACTCGGGAGCATAACCGCTGTCTTCGAATACGGCGCTGTCACGCTGTTCGGGCTACCTACATACGATGCCGTCTGGCTGGGTCTTCCCAACTACGTTTGGCTCTTCATCTTCGCTACACCGGTTCAGTTCATAGGCGGCTGGAGGTTCTACAAGGGGACCCTGGACGCGATTAAGGCCAGGCAGGCGAACATGGACAGCCTGATCGCGACCGGGACAAGCGCGGCGTGGGTGTACAGCACCCTCTACACTTTCTTCCCCTGGATCTTCCCCAAGGTGGTCACGTTCAGCGGGCCTGCGGTTTACTTTACGGAGACCGGATTGATCATCGGATTCATAATGCTCGGGAAGACCATGGAGCACATCGTAAAGGGAAAGGCGTCCGATGCCATCAGGAAACTCCTCGACCTCCAGCCTAAGCTTGCCACTGTGGTCAAGAACGGGGTGGAGGCAGAGGTGCCCGTCGAGCAGGTCCAGGTCGACGATGTCGTCATGGTCAGGCCCGGGGAGAAGGTGCCGGTGGACGGCATAGTGGTGGAAGGACACTCCTCCGTCGACCAATCCATGGTCACAGGCGAAAGCATCCCGATTGAGAAGAAGGTCGGGGACGAAGTGATAGGGGCCACGATCAACAAGGCCGGCCTCCTCAAGGTGAAAGCGACCAAGGTCGGCTCGGACTCGGCGCTCTCCCAAATCGTGAAGATGGTCGAGGAGGCGATAGTCTCACAGGCACCTATACAGAGAATGGCGGACAGGATATCCTCCTTCTTCGTACCTGTAGTGGTTACCATCGCCGTCGGTTCGTTCCTGTTCTGGTACTTCGGTTGGGGGCTCCCGTTTGCGCTCGCCTTCGTTGTCCTTGTGTCGGTCCTCATAGTGGCATGCCCGTGCGCTCTCGGCATCGCGACCCCTGCTGCCATCATGATAGGGGCTTCGAAGGGCGCGCAGAACGGGGTCCTGATCAAGAACGGGGAGTACCTTGAGAAGGCCCACAAGCTTACGACCGTAATCTTCGACAAGACGGGGACCCTCACCAAGGGTGAACCCTCGCTGACAGACGTGGTCGGCTTCGACAGCGGAGAAGACTTGGTCCTCCAGATGGCCGCTGCTGCCGAAGTGGGTTCGGAGCACCCGCTCGGTGAAGCCATAGTACGGGGGGCCAGGGAAAGAGGGCTGTCCATCGACAACGCCGAGGGTTTCGAGGCCATGGCCGGCCAGGGGGTCAGGGCGACAGTCGGAGGAAGGGCGGTTCTCTTGGGCAACAGGAAGCTCATGGAGGTCAACGGGATCCTAACGGCGGTCGCCGAGGAGAGAATGAAGGCCCTTGAGGAGGACGGGAAGACAGCGATGCTCGTGGCTGTTGACGGCAGCCTGAAAGGCGTAGTGGCAGTCGCAGACACGGTAAAGGAGAACGCCCCGGCGGCAATCAAGCAGCTGCAATCGATGGGGATAGAGGTCGTAATGCTGACAGGAGACAACAGGCGGACCGCAGACGCCATCGCAAGGAAGCTCGGGATTACCAAAGTCCTGGCCGAAGTGCTTCCTGGAGACAAGGCGAAGGTGGTCGGCGAACTCAAGGGCGAGGGGAAGGTGGTCGCCATGGTGGGGGACGGTGTCAACGACGCCCCTGCATTAGCAGCTTCTGACGTTGGAATCGCCATCGGGAGCGGGACGGACATCGCCAAGGAGACCGGCGGGGTAGTCCTGATGAGGAGCGACGTCAACGACGTTGCCAAAGCCATCATCCTTAGCAAGAAGGTAGTGCGAAAGATCAAGGAGAACCTCTTCTGGGCGTTCGCCTACAACATCATCCTGATTCCGATAGCGGCCGGGGTCCTCTATCCCCCATTCGGCCTGCTGCTAAACCCGATTTTCGCCGCGATAGCGATGGCCGCTTCCTCGGTGACGGTCACGATGAACTCGATGCTCCTCAACAGGTGGAAGCCCGGAGCGACCCTTTCAGCAGGCTAGGATGGGTAAAGGGTCCTATGGCTCAGACCTGTGAACACTGCGGGAAGTCTGACGAGAGGCCGATAGTCGTCGACGCTGAGGGAGGGGAGAGGACTTTCTGCTCGGCGGAGTGCGTGGCCTCGACGGAGAAGCAAGAGAAGATGAATCTCTGGAAAGCCCTTGTCAGACAGAGGGATGCGCTGCTCAGGGAGATGGAAGAGAAACGCGACTCGAAGGTAATCACGATGATCCATCGGGAGGAGATGCACAACGGCGAAGACCAGTACATCACCATTGACAACACGGAAGAACTCCTCCGCAAGATACTTGCCGTGCCTCAGGACACGCCGATAGATTTCATAATTCACTGCCCCGGCGGGGTCGCGCTTTCCGCGGAGCAGATAGCACTGGCGCTGAGGGAGCACAAGAGCAAGGTCACCGCCATCGTCCCCTACTACGCCATGTCCGGCGCAACGCTCGTCTGCCTAGCCGCCGGCGAAATAATGATGGAACCGTTTAGCGTGCTAGGCCCGCTCGACCCACAGATCGCAGAATTTCCTTCGCCATCTCTCATCAGGCTCGTTGAGGTGAAGGGCGCCCAGTATGTGAGCGACCAGATGGTCTTGCTGTCGGACATTGCCGAGAAGTCGCTCAGGCAGATGAAATCGTTCGTCCAGTACCTGCTGAAGGGAAGGTTGGGCGAGGCCAAGGCCAGGGGGGTTGCGGAGTTCTTGACGGGGGGCTATCTGACCCACGACGCGCCTCTTACGGCAACCGAGCTGCAATCTCTGGGGCTCGAGATAGTGATGAACGTTCCCGAAGACGTGCACGCCTTTATGAAGCTCCACAAGCTGGTCTCGGTCCCTCTTACGCAGGGTGGACACGGGGCAGGTCAGAATCAGACGGGAAGCCCTAAGACGTTAGGGAGCATTCTCAACTACCAAGCCGACAAATTTCGCTAGGGTGCGGGTGAACAAGTGCCCCAGAGGTATCACCTTCGCGTCGGGTCGGTCGTTCTAATCGTCATTCTCCTCACCTCGGTCCCAGCAGTATCCGCTCAAGAGGAGGGTGAGAAATGGCTTGTCAGCCAGCACGAGTACCGCGACCTGCAGCTGACGCCTGACCTCTCGCTCCCCCAGTGGGACGGCGCCAGGATGGTCACGGTCCAGCAGAGCGACGGCGTCAACGTGAACGTGATGTCGGTCCACAACAACACATACGCCGTCATCTTGGTCGAGCGGTCCTTCAACAAATCTCTGAGCATGGCCGGGGTTGCGTTGGACTTCAACGAGTCCAGCATGATCTGGGCGTGGGTCGGCGGCCAGCAGTTCTTGGTCAACTGCCACCACGTCGAGTCGGAGGCATCAGTCAACGACGGGATGCTGACCGTGGTCTTCGGAAGGCCCCTGGCTGCAGAAGGTTCGCCGATAACACTGGAGGACAACGAACCCTTCTCAGGGTTCGTCAAAGTGATGACATGGGACAACGGGTCCGCGCTCGGTTCGATAAGCTTCGCAAACGCGCCGAGCTTCGGGTTCGAACTACTTCCGTACATCGATACCTATCCGAAGGCCCCGCTTGTGTACTCTGCTGTGATTCTCGTAGCAGGATTGGGCTTCATCTTCATAGAAGTACGAAAGTACCGGAGAGGAAAGGAGACCTGAGCGTCGCCTCCTGGCTCAAGGACAGGCTGGGGCTCGGCTATTTCCTGGATCACCTGATACCTGCCCACGCGAACGGTCCGACCTACGTCATAGGAGGGTCCGTGGTGGTCCTTGGAATCCTCCAAGGTGTCACCGGGGTGCTCCTCCAGCAGTTCTACCACCCGATGCCTAGCCAAGATGCCGCCTACGCGTCGGTGCAGTACATGGTCAGCGTCCCCATCTGGGACTTTGTGAGGAACCTTCACTACTGGGGAGCGCAACTGATCTTCGTGCTGGTGATACTCCACATGATTCGCGTCTACGTCTCCGCTGCCTACAAGAAGCCCAGGGAGCTCCTCTGGGTATCCGGTATGGCCCTCATCGTCCTTTCTTGGCTGTTGCTCTTCTCGGGCACAGTGCTGAGGTGGGACCAGGAGGCTGTCGAGGCTCTGGGGCACAACTTGGAGCTCTCCTCGTTCGCCGGACCCCTGGCGTACTGGTTCAGCCCCTCGTTCGCCCCCGACGTTCCGATTCTCGTAAGGCTGAACAGCGCGCACGTCACCATCCTGCCCCTCCTCGCTCTCGCGTTCGTCAGCCTGCACGTATACCTGATCAGGACCCAGGGCGTATCGAGCCCTTCGAACCAGAACGCCGTCCCGGAAAAGAAGGTCCCATTCTCCACCCACGTTGTCAAGATGGTAGAGTACGGCCTGCTCGCGGCCGGGCTCGTCGCAATCCTCTCCCTCGCAATCCAGGCGCCCCTGTCCTCGGTCGGTAACACTGCCATAGAGGTCTCCAAGCCCGATTGGTACATGCTCTGGATCTACTCGATTGAGAACTACCTCAGCCTCGCAGCTGTGCCCTACATCCTGACGCCGGCGCTCATCCTGATGCTCATCGTCCCCGCGCTCGACAGAAGCCCGGAGACGGACCCTCGCAGGCGGAAGCTGATGATGGCCCTGCTCATCGTCGCGGTGGTCGCTTTTGCCGCGCTTACAATCAGTGGTGCCCTGACACCGCCGAAGTCCCACCTAGGCTGACGCCGGGCCGTTCACCTGAACAATACGCCGCGGGCAAAGATTTGGTAATGGCAAGTAAGCCGCAGGGGGATGTTACGTTTGGAAACAGGCAGAATGAAGTAGTCGCGAGGGAAGTACGGAGACCATGGAGGAACCAAATCCAGCCATGACAGCGGCGGTCCGCCTGGGACCTGCCAACCCTGCGGCATTCT
>JACWAI010000093.1 GCA_014874415.1 Nitrososphaerales archaeon | reverse complement strand
GAGATTCTCGTGCCCGGGCACGGACCCATCGGGACCCCCTCTGACATCGCAGAGATGCGCCAGTACATCGAGGGCCTCCGGAAGACGATAGATGACGTTAAAGGCGCCGGGGGCGGGGCGGCCGAGGCCGCCGGGAGAGCCGTGGACCCGGCATATGGAGCATGGAGGTGGCGCGCTTTCCAGAAGGACAACCTAGAGTTCCTCTTTCAGAGCAAGAAACCGGCCTAGAAGGGAGCGGGAGCGTCCGACCCGCGGCATCTTACTTCACGCTCTCCTTGGACCGCCCGGAAGGGAAGGCAAATGGAACCACGTCTCCAGTCCGCCCGCTTTGTCGTACGCCTGGGTTGCATAGTCAGCCACCTCAGACAGGAGTTCCCTTCTCTCGGTCGAAGCCTCCCAATTCTCCATCGATTCGATGTCGGCGAACCTATACAGGACTATGCGGTCGCCGGAATCCCCGTCGCCGGGCACTATCACTGAGATACCTTTGAATCCGGGGGACTTCTTGATCGCTTCTACCATCTTTCCGAACCAGTTCGCGTATTCCAACTCGTGCCTTTGGCTTGATCCGTCTGTTAATCACCGTGGTCACCTCGCTGTTTTCCGTCCACGTCTATCCTTCACTCCTCGGGCTGTTCAGGAGGCCGATCTCCCGGGCGATAGCAGTGAAATCCTCTTTCCCTTGGTCTCGGGCAATTGCTTTCTCGTATAGCTGCAGGAGCATGCTCGAAGAAGGCAGCACAGCTCCTGCCCCGCTCGCTTGCTTCATGGCGAGCCGGAGGTCCTTGACCAGGTTGCTCATGCTGAACGTCGTGCGGAAATCGCCCTTCGATATCCTAGGTCCCTTGAACTCGGTGAAGTAATTCTTGTGATTTGTCCGGTTCAGGACGCTGACGAACGCATCCGGCTCAAAACCAAGCTTGAGGGACAGGACGAAGGCTTCTGAAAAGGATTCGGCGACAAGCCCCAGATAGAGGTTGACGATCAGCTTCATCCTGTGACCCATAGAGCTCTTCCCGATGTACAAAGCGGGGCTCCCGAGCTCGTTCAGCAGCCCTTCGTACATCCGGAACTGTTCCTCGCTCCCTCCCACCAGGAGCACCTCCTTGCCCTGCTCCGTCAATTCGGGCCCTCCAACCACGGGTGCGTCGAGCCGCTTCACGCCCAAGCGGCTGGCCTCCGCCGCGAACCGGGCTGAAGCGTCGGAATCCTCGGTGCTCATGTCAATCCACAGGGTCCCCCGCTCCATGTCTGGCAGGAACCCGCTGCTTCCGAGGGCGACCTCATCCACCGCTCTCTCGTCAGTCAGGAACGTGATCAGAACGTCCACGGATGACGCCAGCTCTTTGGGGGAGGAATGCACGATGCCGCCCCCGGCACTGAGTTGGAGCGCCTTCTCCGGTGTCCTGTTGTAGACATGAACCTGGTAGCCTCTTCGCAGGAGGTTCGCTGCCACGGCTGAGCCCATTAACCCGAGGCCCAGGACTCCGACCCTGAGCTCCTTCGCCACCAACTGGGTCACTTCGCCGCCACCTCGATTGAATCCGATGCGGGCAGGTAGTCGATCTTGACTTCGCGGGCTGCTTTCTCGATTGAATTCAGGTCCTGCCGCGTCAATTCGAAGTCGAGAGACGAGAGGTTTTCGAATGCTTGGGCGGAGTTCTTGGCGCCAGGGATGGGAATGACTCCTGGGGTCGTGGCCAGCCAGTTCAAAGCGACCTGGGTCACAGTCACATTGTGCTCCCTCGCCACAACAGACAACGCGTCCACGAGTCTCCCGATCTGCATGATGTTCTTTGGAGCGAAGATTGCGTTGCTGTCTCTGACGTCTCCTCTGGGGACCCGTGCCGGAGTGTACTTACCGGTGAGCGCCCCCTGGGCGAGGGGGCTCCACGCCAGAATCGAAATATCGTTCTTCCTGGAGTACGGAAGGACCTCGGCCTCGACGTTCCTTTGCAGCAGGTTGTATCTCACCTGGTTCGAGACTATCTCTGTCCTGGACAGGTAGGAGGAGGCTTCTTCCAGGTCCCTTGCTGCGAAGTTACTCACCCCTATTGCCCTTATCTTTCCTTCGAGGTAGAGCTTCTCGAGCGCCTTCATGGTCTCCTTCAGGGGAATCTGCTCCCAGGGGTCGGGCCAGTGCACCTGATACAGGTCAATCTCGTTCACCCCCAGCCGTCTCATGCTTGCGGCTGCCGCCCTCTGCAGTTCGTCGTACCTCAGATGGGCTCCGTAGACCTTGGTCGCCACCACGAAGTCGTCCCTCCCCAGTTCTTTCAGGGCGCGCCCCAGGACCGACTCGCTGTGCCCAAAGCCGTACTGCTCGGCTGTGTCAACGAGGTTCACTCCCAGGTCCTTCGCGCGCGCAATCGCCTCGATCACCTGTTCGTCGTCGGCGTTCCAGGCGTCGCTGGCCTGCCACAGGCCAATACCAATTCTCGACACCCTAATGCCGCTCTTTCTTCCCAGCGTGATGTAGTCCGTTCTTTGTCACCTAACAGGGCAAGCAAGAAGCCGCTATTTCACCAGGGCGTATTTTTTGCAACCGTTTCTAACATTCTAGGAGTCGCTGGAAGGCGGTCTGAACCTAGAAACTGACAGCTACTGCCTTCTCGGTGGTCGTGACCTTCGGCTTCAGGCCTATCATCTCGAAGACGTATGTCAGGTAGTGCGCGTAGTAGATCGAACCCTTGGGCCCCAGGCTGTGGACGATCGTCACCATCCTCTTCCCTCCGACTTCAGACTCGCCGTAGGTGTAAACCCTGGAGTATTCACTCATCATCTTGAAGTAGTCAAGCGCCGTGCTCAGGTTCAACTCGCCGTGCTTCGCCAAGATGACTGACTTCACTATATTGAGGGCTGTCCGCTTGCCTGCCTCCGCAGCCTCTTCGTCTGACAGAGAATCCAGGAGGTAGGCGAACCCGTCGTTCGTAATCTTGATCATCTGGAACTGCCCAAAGTAACGGTCGAAATTCGAGTACGAAAGCAAGAGTTGGTTGACGAATGTGTTGACACTGACGTTGGCCTTGGCTGCGTCCTTCTCGATTGCCCTGAGCGCTTCCTCGTCAACCCTGAAAGACCGGGTTGTTGACTTCCTGCGTTCGGGATCGGTCACGCCGTCCCCAGCTAATCGGCCGGCCTAATAGACTCTGGGTGGCTGCTCTGCTTATCAGGATTTGAGTCAACCTGCGTTGGCTCAAGTCCAATTTTAATTGGAATAGCTCCTTAATGCTTAATAGATATGCTATGATTACATAAGATATGGCCCAGATACTGGTCAGGGTTGACGAAGACCTCGCAAAGGAGGTCAGAAAGATCGTCAAGGAGAAGTACGGCGGAAGGAGAGGGGCCCTGAGCCTCGTCGTCGAGGAGGCGCTGCGCGAAGCCGTCTCCCCTCCGACTGAGATATCTGCGTCTTCCTTACTGGAAGTGATTGACTACGTCTCCAGAGCATCGAAGGAAGGGCAGCCCAAGGACCAGATACTGACCAACGTCTTCCTAATGCTCGACAGGGAGTTCGAGCAGAGCATCGTGACAGGGCTGGATGACCTCAGGAAGGGGAGATTTCGCGAAGTTCCGAAGGGAGAGGACGCGGTAGGTTTTCTGAAAGAGCTCGCGGGACAGGAGTGAGTTACGCTGAGACGAGTGCGATACGCGGACGAGTTCGTCAAGAAGTATCGGGAGCTCACATATGCCCAGCGCATTCTGGTTGATGGGGCGGTCGGGCTTATCATATCCACTGATGATCCGAGGGTCCTGGCACATCACCTGGAAAGGAAGGCCTACTTCTGCAATTGGAGCCACAGGGTGAGGGCAAACCTCCTTGTGGTGTTTGGGATGTCGAAGACGGCGCTCACGTTCCTCTCGACGGGCTCGCATTCCCAAAGCTATCGACCCAGATAGCGGACACTGGCGGCTGAGAGCGACTAGGCGGCACAGCATGGACGGTGGAGTGTGCAAGGTTCGTTGTTTCTCCGTCGATGCCTCTCACGATTTCAGCAAGTCACGAGATAGCCACGCAAACAGCCTCTTGGAAAGAATCTGAACCAACTTGCGTCGGCTCAAATCCGACCACAAGTCGGTGAGCGTCCGACCCGCGGCACCTTCTTTACGACTCGTCCGCTCTGAGCAGGTAGTACCGTATGCCTTCGTCTTCCACACATCACAGGGAACATGGTAGTATTTGTTGCCAAATGGAAGGTTTTTCTACCAGCATCTTGATGGTCCCCCGTGGCATTACACGACTACGTAGGTGAGGTTCTTGGGAGCAAGGCCAGCCTTCGGGTGCTAAAGACACTGGTGCGGTACAGGAGGAAGATTTTCACGATAAGAGAATTAGCCAGGGTCTCGGGGCTCTCTCATCCTGAGGTCTCGTTGGTTGTCAAGACGCTGGAAAGGAGAGGAGTGGTGAGGCTGCAACCTGTCGGGAATGCTCGCCAGGTGGTCTTGAACGACGAGAGTTACATACTCAAGTCGATGGTGGAACCAGTGATTGAGGCAGAAGCAAACACACTGGACTCTCTTGTATCAACCGTGAGGCCTTTCTTCAGGGAAAAGGGAGTCACGTCTGTGGCGATCTTCGGAAGCGTTGCAAGAGGCCTCGAAAGGAAGTCCAGTGATGTCGACCTCCTCGTCATCGCTGATGACAAGGAACTTGCCAATGATTGTGTCGCCCGAGCAAGCGAAGCCGCACTTTCCAAATTTGGCCTAGGCCTCTCGCCGTTGATTATGGACCATGCCCATTTCATACGCAAGCGGGGCGAAGACCTCGCAAGATCGATTCTCGAGTCCTACACGCTGGTGTGGGGAAAGGATCTGAAGGAGTTGGCCGGGAATGGCAAAGTCGGTCGATAAGAGGCTCTACGAGAACTACCTGCAGAAGGCAGATGAAATGTTGGATGTGGCCCAGTATGCGATTGACGGGTCAAAGAACAACGCGGCGGTTGCGGCATCCGTGCATTGCGCTATGAATGCCATAGATGCAGTCGCTGTCTTCTACCTTGGCAGACGGCACATCGGGAGGCACGAAGAGGCCCTGAGTGTAATCAAGGGTGCCATGACCGAGGCCGAGTTCAAGGATCTGGCGAAGCAGTTCGGTGGTCTAATCGCCCTCAAGAACCAAGCCGAGTACCAACCGGATCTTATGACGACCTCGCAGGCTCGCGATGCCGTCGCCAGAGCATCCAGAATCCTCTCAAAGGTAAAGCTGAAGCTCCCTGCCGACGACCAAAGATGATTCTAGTTCAAGAAAGGATATCTGCTGTTTTCGGGATAGCATCTTCGGGAATGAGAGCCATTCGTCCGGGAGAAGCTCCCGCACGATTTGCAGGTAGATTAGAGCTCAAATCCGACCTGCGGCACGCCTAAGCGTGCTCAAATCGCCCTTGTTATAGTCATTTTGCTATTATATTATAGCACTTCTGCTATCTTAATATAGGGCGGAGAGGGCGACAGCCACGAGCGAATTGAACGGCACTGAATTCAGGGTCCTGGACGCCATGTCGAGGCGCGTGAGCGACCCCATCTCGATCCGCCAGCTGACCTCGGAGATGGGGGAGGAGTCTGGACCCGCATATTACCCGAACGTCTACCGCGCGCTGTCGTCGCTAAGAGATGATGGTATCGTCCTGTTGGAGAAGCAGGGGAAGGCGTCCATCCCTGCCCTCAACTTCGCGAACTACTTGCTCCTCGACACCCTGACCGAGATGGAGCTCCAGAAGAAACGGGAGTTCCTTCGGAAGTGGCCCCACACCTGGGCGCTGTTCGAGAGCCTGGAAAGGGACCTCGGGGAGCTGCCGTCCGTCGAGTCGATCCTTCTCCTCGACCCTGAGCGAAACGCGAAGCTGAACCGGGCGGAGCCGCTGATTCTCACGGATGGGAAGGAGAAGGCACGGGAGGGAAAGGCGGAGAAAGTCGCCCGCGAGATCGGGACACGGTTCAACGTGAGGGTGGAACCGCTCATCGCAGCCGGCGGAGAGGTAATCAGGTCGCTGAGGTCCCACGAGAGGAACCCGTTCAAGGAGATGCTTTCGGACGTGGTAATCCTCCACATGCCCCAGAGGTTCTGGAAGCTCATCCGGGACGTGGTGGTTCGCGGGGTGCGCATCGAGTTCGACCCCGACCGGACCGACCCCTCCAGGATAGGCGAGAGGGATCTGGCCTACAACCTCGCGAGGTTAGGGTACAGGGAACTCGGGTCCGAGGCAGAGGAAGGGCAGGAGTTCTCTGTCGAATACGTCGCCTCCTCGGTGCTTCTGGGCGAGGACAAGAGGCGAATCGCGGCCGTCCCCGTCCTCCTCGCGAAGAACAGGGTCAACTATCCCCTCCTCGTCTTCCTCTCTCGGAGGCATGGTTTCGCGGAGAGACTCCTCGGCGTCCTGATCGCTCTGATCAAGGTGGCACCGTCCAGGGAGGTCGAACAGGCTGCTGCGGCCATGAGCGGCGCCGGCGTCTCTCCCACCAGGATGGACGAGGCGCACGTCAGACAGACGCTACGCCTCTACGGAAGCGGAGCTCGGTGGTCTTGGCGGTAAGCTCGAGGCAGCTCCTGGGGTTCCTCGAGGAGGTGGGGAATATCCTTGAACGCAGAATAGTGCTCGTTGCCGCCGGCGGGACTGCCATGACCCTCTACGGGCTGAAGCCGTCGACCATCGATGTCGACTTAACGGGACCGGCCGAGGATGTGGCCCTCCTCGTGAAGGCAGTCAAGCGCCTGCAGCCGGGGTTCAGGGTGGACGCGTGGCCCAACGGACAGGTGTTCAGCCAGTTCCTCCCGTCCGACTATCTTAGCAAAAGCCGACGGATCAAGAGGCTAAGCAAGATAGACTTGAGGGCCCTTGCTCCCGTTGACATCGTGGTCACGAAGATAGGGAGGCTGGACGAACGAGATCTTGACGACATCAAAGCGTGCGTCAAGAAATTCAAGCTGGGAAAGGGTGCCATAGTCCGTCGGGCCAAGCGAATCGAATACGCAGGGAACCGGAAAGTGTTCGATAACAACCTTGAGACTGTGCTTGAGCTGACCGTAGTTCATGGGAGTCGGCATAGCAGCTGACAATGGGCTCGCATCGAAAGCACCAAAGAGATTCTTGACCGGTAACACAGACCGGCATTTCTTTGCAAAGAACAATCGTTCACGAGGGAGAAATAGGGGTTCTACCGAGTCCTATTTGTTGGATTACTTGCGAGCCCCATGGGATTTCAGCCCGGGCTTTTGGAAGTCCAAGATTGTTCTCGATTTACCGGTAAACTTTAGCCTTAATCCGACCCGCGGCACACGCACCTCTTCAAAATCAACAAGCAAATGCGTAGAACGACAAAGCATGGGAAGTGGTCGACTCTGAATCGACCAACCTCTGTTAGATGGCGTGGGCCACCGACTTAGTTCGTCGATTCACTGGATTCGGAGGCTGGTGCAGCTGGGGCCGCTGAATTCTCAATGACCTGTCCAGATGCGAACCTCTCGGAGACTTGCGTGACCTTTATCCTCACGTTCTGGCCGACCTTCGTGCCAGGGACAAAGACGATAAATCCCTCGACTTTGGCAATGCCTTCCCCTCGCCTGCTGGTGTCGGAGATGCTGACGTTGTACTCCTTCCCGACCTCAACCGGCTTCTTGAAAGACCCGGAGCCTCTTCCGAAACCTCCTCTATTGCCATATCCTCCTCGTTGACCGAAACTCAATAAAATTCACCCGCTCTACCGTTATTCCGTCCGATAGGAGAGCGCCGGTGGGCGCCTTATTAAAGTGGGTGAATGCGATGAGAGTCAGGGAAACTATCTGAAGCTGGGACCTGACGAGTTCATAATTCTCACTCGGTCGGCGTGCTGGGAGAGAGGTTGCCTGGCCGGCAGCGACCGACCGAGGAAAGCTCAGAGAGTTTAACGGGTCCAACGAGAGCTGTTCTCTTCCACCCTATCCTTGCAGGGAGCGCTAGGTCGAATGCTCATCAAGATTACGGAGTCTTTGCCTCTCAGGTGGAAATTCATTCCTCGACGGAGGCTAGGTCCCCCCGCAGCACACATGTCGAAGTATGAGATTACGTCCCCCGGCCTGAGGACATCGCGCACAGATCACCTTCATCAAGGGGGCGATCTAAAGCCAACTCTACTTCCAGAGACTCTCGGCAGTCTTTCTTCACATTCCGACCTGCCTTCGGATGCGCTCTATCATGGTATCTCGCGCTCGCGGAAGTCATTTAGCCCCCAAGGATAGAACCGGGCCATGGGAACCTACACCACCGACATGTACGAAGGGATGCTCTCAGAGACGATAATGATCGACGGGCACGGCGGCCTTAGAATCAACGCGTACTTCGCGCGCCCCCTCGGCCCCGGCCCCTTCCCCGGTATCGTCCTGGTCCATCACAGGCCAGGATGGGACGAGTGGTACAAGGAGGCGACCAGGAGGTTCGCCCACCATGGTTATCTGGCCGTCTGCCCGAACCTCTACTTCGCCTTCGGTCACGGGACCCCGGAGGATGTCACCTCGAAGATGCGCGCCGCGGGAGGGATTCCCGACGACGACGTGGTAGCCGACATATCGGGGGCCGCCGCGTACCTGAAGTCCATGCCGATATGCAACGGCAGGGTCGCAGGCTTCGGTTCCTGCTCTGGCGGGCGCCATGTCTTCCTGGTGGCGTGCAGGACCAAGGCGCTGGACGCGGCCATCGATTGCTGGGGAGGCTCCGTGGTGATGAAAAAGGAGGACCTCACACAGAACGCGCCCGTCTCCCCCCTGGTCTACGCAGGAGACCTGTCTTGCCCGCTGCTCGGGCTCTTCGGGGAGGAGGACAGGAACCCCGGCCCCGAACAGGTCGCACAGATCGAGGCGGAGTTGAAGAGGCTGGGCAAGACATACGAGTTCCACAGCTATCCAAAGGCGGGCCATGGTTTCTTCTACTATCACACGCCGGGGTACAGGCAGGAGCAGGCAGTCGATGGATGGAACAAGATATGGTCGTTCATTGAGAGGACGCTAAGCAAACCCTCTCCCTAGCAGTTATGGAAAGCCCGCAAGCCCTGGTCGGACCTGCGGCGCGTCGTCGTCGTCGAGCTCCTGCGTTCAGGGCGAAGGAGCTGGGTTTCATCATCGCGGAGGTTTTGGGATGGGCTCGGCACCTCTGACATATTCTACAGGAGTAACGCCTTTAACACCTGAAGGGATGGCCCGGGCACCTGATTGAAAACGAAAACAAGGAAAGCAGTCAGCACCGCAGTTTCCATAGGCATAATCGTAATCATCCTGATAGCAGGCATAGCAGCATACTACCTCTATTCCACGACGTCCTCTACTAGCTCCACTCCCACGACCTCTTCCCAGCCAGTCACGCTGACATTGATCACGTTCACCGACCCAGCCACCGCCTGGATGCAATCGGCGGCCGCCCAGTTCGGAGCACTCCATCCGGGCGTGACAGTCAACGTGGTCGGCCAGAGCTTCGGCTCGTACCTTCAGACTGAAGTCACGGCCGAGCAGACAGGCTCAAGCACCTACGACATCCTAGGCTACACTTCCACCTCCTCGCACAGCGTCTTGTCCTACCTGGTGGACATGGGGGCATCGTCCTACAACTCATCGGACATCCCCGGACCACAGATCAACTTCGGAGGAATCTTCCAGAACGCGACGAGCGGCAAGTCGATGGTCGTCGGGCTCCCCTGGGACTCGGCCACCTTCACCCTCTTCTACAGGACAGACGTCTTCGACGACCCGGTGCTCAACGCCACCTTCTACTCGCTATACGGCGTGTCCCTCGACCCGCACGGCTGGAATTCATGGCAGGACGCCCTCTACGCCGACAACTTCCTCGTCAACGTCCAGCACAGGTTCCAGTACGGCATCCTGACAGACGCCCAGGAGGCGCATGACATCATCGACACCTTCCCCGCACTGTGGGGATACAACTACTCGCGCGACGCTTCCCTGAACGGCGGGACCCAGGGCGGCCTCACGAACTACAACATCATGTTCAAGGGGAGCACATCTGGAGGGATGGCACCTGCTCCTTCGTTCAACAACACCAATGGGGTAAAGACGCTCCAGCTCTACTACAACCTGCTCAAGTACGACCCTCAGCCCTTCGGCACTGAAATTAACTACGGGCTCATCGGGACGACCTTCGCCTCAGGCAAGGCCGCAGGCGCGATCATGTTCACCCCAGAGAACTCTGCGCTTGTCGGGTCGAACTCAAACGTAACTGGCAAGTACAGCGTGGCCGAGTTCCCCGGAGGCTACTCCGAGACGGGAACAGACCTCCTGGGTGTCAGCAAGTACTCTCAGCACCAGCAGCTCGCTGAGGAGTTCATCCAGTACCTCGTCTCGCCGAAGGTGAACGCGCAGCTCTTCATCAAGGAAGGGGAGTTCCCGATCTCCAAGCAAGCGGTCGCAATCCTGCAAGCCAACTCGACCATCCCCCAGTGGGAGAGGACGCTGGTCAAGAACGTCTTCGCCACGGCAGCGACGGCCTGGGCCAATCCGCCGAACCTCGGGCCCACGTACACTACATTGATACCCGACTTCAACACGCCAATCTACACGTACCTGCAAGGAGACGGCAGTGCGACATCAGCCATGGCGGCGCTCAACCAGGCGGCAGCAGCCTGGGTCAAGGACGTAGGATAGAGCGCCCCTACCCCTTTTTATCGCCGCTGTCCGGCGGGCGGCAGGTTGAGCATCCGGCTCGAGCAGGTCGACAAGAGCTTCGGGAAGACTGAGGTCCTGAGCCGCCTCGACCTGGAAGTCCAGAAAGGAGAGCTTTTCTCGGTGGTTGGCCCGTCAGGCTCGGGGAAGACTACCCTGCTCAGGGTCATCGCAGGACTCGAGAGGCAGGACTCGGGGCACGTCATCCTGGGCGGGAGGGTGGTCGACGACCTCAGCCCCTCTCAGAGGAACGTGGGGATGGTCTTCCAGGACTATGCCCTTTATCCGAACAAGACGGTCCTTGAGAACATAGTCTCCCCCCTCATCGTAAAGGGGGTCAAGAAGTCGATAGCGAAGGAGGAGGCCGAAGAGATGGCGGAGAAGCTCCACATAACGGAGACGCTCGATAGGAGGCCTGGCCAGATTTCGGGGGGCCAGCAGCAGCGGGTGGCCCTGGCCCGTTCGCTCGTGAAGAAGCCTGACGTCTTCCTCCTCGACGAGCCGCTCTCGAACCTGGACGCCCAGCTCCGTTTTTCGGCCAGGAGGTTTCTCAGGCGGCTTCAGAAGGAGTTCAGGATCACCACGGTCTACGTCACGCACGACCAGTCGGAGGCCCTTTCGCTTTCAGACAGGCTCGCCGTGATCGACAGGGGGGTCGTCCACCAGATAGGGAAGCCCGGGGAGATATACAGGGCCCCGGCCGACGAATTCGTGGCCGCGTTCATCGGGAGCCCGCCCCTCAACCTCGTCGAGGTGGAATTCAAGGACGGCATCGGGAACCCCCTCAAAGTGGCGCTAAAGGGCGTAACCAACGGCGTGTTCAGGCTCGGGATAAGACCGGAGAGCGTGTCCGTTGGGGAGGGGGACAACAGGGCTGTGATAAGCGACATCGAGTACGGCGGGAGAGAGACCATAGTCTATCTGAAGGTAGGAAAGACAGAGGTGAGGGCCCTGGTACAGGACAGCCATCATTTGGCCCCGGGGGAGGAAGTCGAATTCGCGGTCAGCCCGGAAAACGTGCTGGTCTTCGGGACTGGAGAACCCAATGCTGGGGCTAAGTAAGCGGATATTCTACATCCCTGCGTTCGTATACCTGTTCATATTCGCCCTGGTCCCCTTCGCCCTGTCGATCTATTTTTCAGGGCTGGCGACCAACCCGGGCGCCTACTCGCAGCTGTTCACCCTCCCCCACCTCCCGCAGGTCGTCTACAACACGGTCGTCTTCGCAGGCGGTACGGCGATCTTCGCCACCCTGCTCGGGATGGTGCTGGCCATCTTCGTCGACAGCAGGGTGAGGGGGAAGAGGTTCCTCTCGCTGTTGAGCTACCTTCCCTACATGATTCCATTTACGGCGAGCGCGCTCATCTGGACCACCATCTACGACCCGCTATACGGCCCCCTCGACTATATCATATCCGGGCTGGGCTTCGCGAAGGTCGACTGGCTTGGGAACCTTTCAATCCAGATATTCTCGGCGACCATAGTCAGCATATGGAGCAGCATCCCTCTGGCGTTCCTGATCATCCTCGCGGGGCTGAGCTCTGTCCCGAAGCAGGTCAAGGAGGCCTCTGTCGTGGACGGGATGGGCGCCTACGACTACTACGGGACCCAGGCCCTCCCCATGGCGAAGGGGGCGATACTCACGGCGTTCCTCATCACGCTGATAATCGCGTTCGGGAACTTCGACCTCCCCTACATCCTGAACGGGGGCCTCTCCTACTCGATGGCGACCCT
>JACWAI010000092.1 GCA_014874415.1 Nitrososphaerales archaeon | reverse complement strand
GGAAGGTGGGCCGGAAGGGATTCAATTAATTGTTCAAGCGGGCCCTGTGGAAGTCATGGCATTGGGAGTCCTTTCTCGCGTCGGACCTGCCGGTCAATTCCGGGTCTCTGCTCGTAAGCGCTGAGAGAACTAGCCCTCTTTACTTTGGGAAGGCTTGGTTCTGGACGTCTCTTCCACGATTTCGGCCCACTTGTGTCCGCAGTGCTTGCACTCGTAGGCGTACTGAAAATCCTTCTCGTCCAAGACCACCGGCCTGTCCTCCGAGACCGTGGTCACCGAATAGGCGCCGTACACACCATACGAAGGCAGACCAGTGATTATGTGGGCTTCCCTCCGTACGATCTGATCCTTGACCAGCTTTTTGCCTACGAGGCGAATTTCGAACCTCTTTCCACATGAAGGACAGCTCCTGAAAATCGCTCGGAAGTCGGCCACAAATCCATGCGACGCCTTCAGATATTTAATTCATGCGGCTTCGAAGCTCTACCTCTCATGCCCGTCTGTAGGGCGCCCTCGGGTCGGGTCATACGCGAAAGACGTATGCGTGCCCCGCGGTCGGCAGCCGCCTTCCCCTTCCCCAGGTGCACCGACTATCGCCAAGACTCCGCTGACCGAGGCGGAGGCACCGAAGGGCTCCGTAGTCTTGAGGGTCCGGACTGGTCATGTTCCCACGTAGCGCCCCGTCTTGAACGTCGAACACGCAGGCCTTGCCCGCCTTCAACATTTTGAAGGTGGAGTTCTTCGCTAGGACTGGGCCAGAGAAGACAGCGAGGCGAAGTTCACGACCTTGCTCAGGCCGACTGAGGTCCCATCAAACCCACCGAAGCAGTACATGCTCGAGGAGGACGCGACGCAGGACGTCCCGAGCGAGTCGGGATAGCTGGGTCCCGCCGTCCATGTTCCAAGCCCCCCGCCAGCCACCTGGGCAGAGTAGACAGCGTTGCTAAAAGAAGGCGACTGTCCCCCGGAAGTCTCCCCTCCGACGCAGTAGACCCGCCCGTTGGCCGCCGCGCAGGCTTGGCCTGTCGCATGGATCGGGTAGAGCGCGGACTGAATCCACTCCCCGACCCCGCCGCTCGTCAGAGGCGCGTAGTACGACGTGTCGACCGGGCTCCCGCTGGGGTCCGCACCCCCCACGCAGAAAGCAAACCCCCCGGAAGCGACGCAGCTGGGGACGTAGACGCTCGACGGGTACGAAGTCGTTCTCGCCCACACACCGATGCCCGCCGGCGACAGCTGGGCATACCAGACGGTGTCGCTCGGGGCTATGTTCGAGTAGACCCCCCCGGTCTCGTTGTTCCCTCCCATGCAATAGACATAGGACGAAGAAACGACGCAGGACTCGGAGTCGATGGGGATCGGGTAGGGCGTGGTGCCATGCCAGCCGCCGACGGTGCCGTTGCCCTCTAGGCTGGCATAGTAGCTCGATGCAAGGTCGTCCCCGGCGCTGTCGCTGATGCCCCCGATGCAGTACATGTAGCCCGACGACACGGCGCACGTCTCCCCGGTGACGTTCTGGGGATAACTGTTGTGGTCCTGAATCCATCCAGTGACGTTGCCTGAAGCCGAGATGGTCCCTGTGTAGACTCCGTTGCGCGGGCCCCCGTCCGCGTCTACGCCTCCCACGCAGTAGACGTAGGAGGAGTTTATCCCGCACTGCAGGCCGGCGACACCGTAAGTCCCGCCCACCTGGACCGGATAGACGGCCGCGCATTTCCATGTGGCGCTGCAGGCCGGACCCGGACTCTGCAGGGATGAATACGACACGAACCCCACGGTCCCGACGATCGCAACGATGATGACGACGATGGCCGTCCTCGAGACCTTCAATCCTTTGCCACAGTCGCCAGAGAACGGGATAAGGTTTCCATGCTCGCCCGCTCGACATTTGACCCTCGACAGCCTAGCCGACGAGAAGAGCTAAGGCCCATCGTTTTTGGCTACTCCAAGATTGAGTCCGGACCACGCCCTTGCCATCCCAGCAGGTCATGAGATTGGACCGACTGCGCCAGTCAGGTGTGAAGGGACATGATCAAAGCATCCCGGGACACCTGGACTGTCTTCAGCATTAGGACCCTCAACTCGGTGGGATGGTCTGCCACGATGCCTTTCCTGGCGGTCTATCTCGAGTCTGTCAGAGGCGTTTCACTTGCCACCATAGGCGTAGTCTACCTCGCGTCTGGAATCCTGGGCCTGGGGAGCCAGCTGGTGGGGGGGAGGCTCACCGACTCGGTCGGACCGAAGCGGGTGATGCTCGCCGGCTACACCTTCTCTATCCTGTCGGCGCTCTTCCTTAGTTTCCTGATAGGCGCCAGCGCCGACACCTCACTGATCCTCATCTCCTATCCTATCTTCAATTTTCTCAGGGGCCTTTCGCAGCCCGCGACGTCTGCCATCGTTGCGAACAGCGAGATCATGAACCTGAAGACGGGGCTCTCGCTGCTATCCATAGCCGGGAACCTGGGTTTTGCAATAGGGCCCGCCCTTGGCGGGGTCCTCGCCCAGTCGATAGGCTACGCCAGCGTCTTCCTTTTCAGCGCCGGGGTGGCCGCGGCCACTTCCGTGATTGCAAGCGTCTACATCAGGGGAGGGCTGCTAACAAGCACCGTCGGCGAAGGAGCCCGGAAGAGCGGTTCGTTGCTCCGCTGGAGCATCGACAGGAACCTTATCCTCTTTCTCCTGCTTGTGGTGTGCGGCTACGTCGCCATTGGGTACGAGATCGTCCCGATCTCCGTATATGTCCAGAGTTTCCTCAACTTCTCTCCCTCTGAGATAGGTTACCTTTTCGCCACCAACGGCCTTGTGATCGTCCTGCTCCAGCTTCCGCTGTCATCTTTGTTCTTCCGCGCCAGAAAGCTCGCCTACCCGTTGGTGGGGTCTTGCGTCTTCACGGCCGTGAGCTTCGTCATGGCCGGCCTGTCGACCGGGTTCCTACAGTTCGAGGCCGTGATGGTTGTGCTGACAGTGGGCGAGATCTTCATGACTGTGCCGTCGCAGGCAGTGGTGACCCTCTTCTCCGGGGTCAGGAACAGGGGCACGTTTCAAGGCTACTTCTCCGCCGCCTCCTCGGGCGGACGTTCGCTCTCCCCCCTGGCGGGGCTCTACAGCTTCCAGCTCCTTTCAGCCGAGCCCCAGCTTGGCTGGTACGCGGCAGCCGGATTCGTGCTGATAATCGGCCTCGGGTTCTACCTACTTGCAGACCCGCTGCAGCGGGACTACCTGAAGTTCTCGGCCAACGGGAGCGCAGACGCGCCCCAGAAGACAACCGAAATCAGGTCTCCTGGAGCCTGACGCTCGAGACCTTCCAAACTACTCGGCAGTCGGAAGGTTCTCTGCCTGCTCCAGGCCCACCGCGGCACTCAGGGTTTGCCCATCGGCCTTCCCCACGGTCCGACTGGTCGGCGGGATGGTGGTGCTCACCGGGAGCTCAAAGGTGAATGTCGATCCCTTCCCCGGTTCGCTCTTCTCCACCCAGATCCTGCCGTCGTGGGCTTCGATGATGCTCTTGGAGATGAACAGCCCCAGCCCGGTGCCCGACTCCGACTTCGCCATGAACCTGGCGAAGAGGAGGGGTACCATGCTCTTGTCGATGCCGATCCCGGTGTCGGTTACCCTGACCGTCACCTTGTTCCCCGGCCTATCCAGCTTCGCCGCCACCCTGATAGAACCGCTCTCCGTGAACTTCACGGCGTTGATGAGCAGGTTCGCGAGCACCTGGCCTATCCTGGTCTTGTCCCCGAACACGTAGACCGGTTCAGGCTGCTCGAGGTGTACCTTGATCCCTTTCTTGGAAGCCGCCCTCCTCTGCTCGTCCACGGCGCTCCTGAGTATCTCGTTGAGGAGGAACGCCTCCTTGTTAAGGCGGAGGGTCCTGCTCTCTATCCTGGCCGCGTCGAGTATGTCTTCGGTGAGCTTGTGCAGCCTCAGCACGCTCTTCAGGAGCTTGTCGTAGTATTCCTCGCGGTTGTCCTCGTAGGACTTCGCCAGCTCTGCGTAGTTGATTATGGCCTGGACAGGGGTCCTGAGCTCGTGGGCCGCGATGTTGACGAAGTCTCTCTGCATCTTGTCGTGTATCTCGAGCTGCTCGTAGAGCTCGGTCTGTTTCCAGATGCCGTCGAAGATCGTCGCGAACGACTCCCCCAGGGACTTGCTCTCTGTGAACGCCGTTATTCCCAAGGACTCGTACAGGTCCTCCCTGGAGTCGTCCTTGGTCTCGAAGACCATCGTCTTGCTGCGGTCGATTATCAGGATGGATATCTTCGTCTTCAGGCTCTTGTTCATCACCCTGATCTCGATGTTGGGGAGTGACTCTTTCACCGTCTCGACGATCGGAAAAATGCTCTCATCCTCTGGGACGAGGAGCCTGACCTTGGCCTGGGAGTTGCCCAGGGAATCCTTCATCATCTCGGCCCCCTCGGACTTGATCTGGCGTATGAATGCCTGAGGGGTGGAGAACAGCATGAGGATTTCTTTCGCAGGCCGAGCCAGCTGCCAGGCCGTCTTCATGGACTCCCGGGCATTCTGGATTATCTCGACATCGGACCTTTCGAGCCCCTTCTTCAGCTCGTCGAGTCTCTTCTCGGCGTCGACGCCGTTCTTCCAGATCTCCTCGAAGACCAGCCTGAAGTGGTTCACGTAGGCCGGTTCGTTGCTCGTGAGCACGTTGCGCATGGACAGCCCCTGGCCCTCTGTCTGGATGGAGGCCACCAGCGCGTTGGTGCTGCAGCCGAAGCTGAGCGGGGGGAGCCTGCTCGTGTGCCTGACCGAGATGCCCATCTTCAGGCACCTCTCCACTATCGGCGCGTCTGCCTCGTCTATGGACGTCACCCACTTGATCCCGCCCGTCTCGCCGTTCTTCCTCTCTACCACCCCCTGGAGGGCGTCAGGCAGCGAGTCGATCACTGTCTCGATGGCCCCGACGGTGAAGCACCCGACGAGCTCGTTCGAAGCCTCCAGCACTTTCTCGAGGCTCCTCAGGATGTCCGTCTCCCCCATCATGAGGCGGGTCACGACGGCGGGCGCGGCGCCCGACAGTTCCCCGAGCCTGTTTTCGGCCGGGACTGCACGCTCCCAAAGAGTGTCGAAGAGGTATCTGTGCTGCTCGAACAGCGGCTTTGCGTTGCTATAGATCACCTGGCCAAGCCTGCCGTCGTCCGTCACCAGCGGGCCCACGTACTCTCTGACGTCAGAAATCGCGAAGTTGCCCGTTACGCCATCGAGGTGCCTGAGTTCCACCTTCTTGGCGAGTTCCCTCGAATAGGTCTCGTTCTCCTTGGTTATCTCCGTAAGGTATCTCACCCGGAAGCCCGCGACCCTGCCTTTCTCGAGGATCTTGACAAGCTCGCCGGACGCAACCATCGCCGCGAGGCTCTGCCTGTCGGAGCAGACGTCGATTTCTCGCCTCGCCCTCGAAGCGAACGTGTCGAGGGCGTCCACGATCTCGTTTGCCTCCTTTGCCAGACTGATTGCTTCGTCGACCTTCCCCGGCTGAGGGACCAACACGTCAACTGTTCGTTCGCGCTGCTTTTAGGGTGAGAGATACAATCTTCCAGAAGTAAGTTGCCTATTGCTTTGGCAGAAGTGCGTTTAGGTTAGCCACGAGGTTGTCGATAGTGATCGGCTTCTTCAGGAAGGCTTTGACTTTCACGTCCGGAAACATCTTCTCGAACTCGTCCCTGTGGACGTCGAAGGCGGTGAGGAAGCAGACGCTCGCCCTCCCGTCCAGCTTCCTCATCTCCCTGTAGAGCTCGAAGCCGTTCATCTTCGGCATCCTGATATCAAGGATCGAGATGTCATAGGCAGAAGGCTTGTATTTCGAGAGCGCCTGGACGGGGTCGTTGAACGTGGTCACCTTGAAACCCCTCCGTTCCAGTCCCGCCTTCAGGGCGTCGGTGATGTCTACTTCGTCATCAACGATGAGGATGCGGCGCTCCACATGACGATTCGGGCCGCGGACGTTCTATAAGCATTTCATATCTTTTCCTAGGTCTATCCATGACCCAGATCCTCTGTTCCTCGGGAGCTGATTCCCTAGTCTCACACCACGGGCTCGAGCTGGATGGTCGGGTTACCCCCAATCATTCCGGGGACTATCCCGTGGAACCCCGACCGGGGGAGTTCTGATGCCACAAACAGGGTGCCTTCGACTTCCATGATTCTGAGATGAACCGAAGCGTGCTCTAGGATCTCTTTCGACAGTTGCCCGCTCCTGCCGATTACTATCGTAAGGTCAGACATCCTGCTTTTGGGGCGCCCGGAGGCGACCCGTCCGGTGGCTACTGGTGTCTCTTCTGCTCCGCTAATTACGCTCAGAGTCTTCGGCCTTCGGTTTCGCGTCTTGGCCTGTGTCTGAGCCCCCCCGATCCCCTTACGTTTGCCGGCTCCGCCCAGGATCTGGAACCTGTCTCCGGCCCTTGTCGCGAATGATTTTGCGTATTGGGTGAGATAGTGCTGTTCAACTTCCTGTGGCGTGTCTAGGATCACACAGTCGCCGGCGGCCAGCCAATCCTGGACCGACCTGCTCACGAACACCAACCCGGCTTTGAAGTCAACGTGCGGACCCGTTTCAACCACAGCCACGGACTTGGCTGGATACCCCCCGTCGAGCTGGCTGTCAAGAGATGGGTAGCCTGTCGGATATCTTGCCTTGAGCCTGCGGAAGGGCTTGTCCAGTGTCACAGGGAGAGGGTCCCTGAAGCTGTATTCGCGGGGGGAGTAGGGTGGGATGCTGGTGAAAGTCCCTCCGTCCAGCGTGAAGAAGTATGATGGCTTCGGAATCTGGACCCCGTGAAGCTTGGACAACACAACTTCCCTGAGCCTCCGTCCTTCCACCTCCCGTTCCTTGAGCACGACTACCCCCTCGACCATGAAGTCTATTGTCGAGTTCCCGGGATCTTCGCCGACGAAGATGAAACGAGCCCCGGCCCTCTCTCTCCAGGTCTCCAGGACCCTGATGTTTGTGCGGAGCGCGTCTGTTCCGAGCGAGTCGCCAAGGGATTCCCAGGAGTCGATGACGACCGTGGGTGCGTGCTTGTCCATGAGCACGTTGGTTATCCTCTCAAAGACGACGTTCGGCTCGTCCAGCCTCGCATCCACCAGCGTCTGCCATCCCTCCGAGTCCTCCCCTGTACCTGCTTCGGTTGCTGGCCCGAAGATGTCCTCGACCCAGGGGTGGTCCTCCACAAGCTGAAGAGGGGACGTCCTCGTGGAGAGATAGAGGGGATTCTCGATTGGCTGAAGGGCCTTCAATATCGTCAGCGCGAGTATCGTCTTCCCGGTCCCAGAGCCTCCCTTGATGAGGAGCGAGTAAGTGTCACGGGCCAGAAACTCCCCCAGCTCCTGGGGGAGGCGTTGATTCGCGCCTTCGGCCGTGAGAGCGACCCGACCTTTCACTGACATCCACTCCACTATCTTCATCGAATGATATATCTGAGTTGTCCCCAAATACTGGCACCTCAGCCGGGAAGCAGACCTTCAAGTGCAACGACTGTCAGGCCAGATTCAGAGAGGGTCTAATCAAGAAGGCGAAGTATTCGCCTGAGATGGTCAGTCTGACCCTCGACCTCTATTTCTCGGGCATGAGCCTGAGGAAGATTGCCCGAGCCGTGAACGACCAATTCGGCCTCAACCTTGGCGCGGCCTCAGTCTATCTCTGGATTCAGAGATACGTCCCGATGGTCAGCGAATACATGAACTCCCTCGCGCCTCAACTGTCCGACACATGGCACGCGGACGAACTGTTCGTGAAGATGAAAGGCGGGATAAACTACAGGGCAAGAAGCGGCGGGGAAGCCAAGAATCTCGCGTTCCTTTGGAACGTGATGGACAGGAAGACGCGGTTCTTACTCGCCTCTCGGCTCTCGAAATACAGGAACGACACGGGCGGGATTCCCGCGTTCAAGCAGGCAATAGTGAACGCTCATGGCTCGAAGCCTGAAAGAGTCATCGCTGATGGCCTTCGCGCCTATCCTGAGAGCGTGAAGTATTCGTTCGGCCAAGACGCGCCGAAACTGATTGCGAACGCGGGTGTCCGAAAGAGACATTCAAACAACAACCGGATTGAGCGGTTGAACGGGACGCTTCGAGAGAGAGTGAAGGTTCAGCGCGGATGGAAAAGCATGAAGACTCCTCTCGTGGAAGGTCAGCGAATCCACTACAATTTCATTAAGCCTCACGCGGCGTTGGAAGGTCAGACACCCGCACAGAGAGCGGGAATCGAAGTCGGGGGAGAAAACAAGTGGCTCTCGCTGATGAGGGCCGCGCTCACCACCCCATCAGGGACGGCGAGTTGAACCACCCTAAGAACGGGACAGAGCCAGAAGATTGTTACCTGTCGTTTATATAGTAGAAGAGGACTTTCAAAGTAGATGAAGTATAGGAGCAGGACCGACATCATTGCCATGATTCTGAGGGCGGCGACAAACGGAGCGACGAAGACGCGCATTATGTATGGCGCCTACCTCTCCTACGCGCAAGTGAAGGAGTACCTCAGTTTTCTCATCGAGAAGAACCTGATTACGTACGAGGAAGGAACCGGGCTCTACAGGCTTACCGAGAGCGGCATGAAACTCCTCCGCACTTATGAAGGCATAAGCGACTTGATCAGTATCAACGAAAGCAAAAACACGGAATTCTCGTAGCTGCTCAGAGGTCAAACGGTCATTTCAAGCGCTTCGTGGCACGAACAAGTTCACATAAGTAACAATCTTAGAGTACTTTCTTCCGTATTCCTTTAATCTGCTTTGCCCTTATTGGGACTGCATGAGTAGTGCCGGCCAGACGAGGGTCGTCGACCGGGGCGTGTGCGGTTATTGCCTGGGTGATCTTCTCTGGGACCAAGAGAGCGGGGAAAGGGTCTGCACGAGGTGCGGAGCGGTCTCGCAAGTTGAGCACGACCTATTCGCTCTGGCGACGGCATCCAGAAACGTCGCCGGCTCCTTGCCTCGCACGACATCGAGCGCATTGGCCGAGGACATTGGCGTTTCGACCGTCATAGGCTACAGGGACATAGACGCCAACGGCAAACGCCTGGGCCAGAGTCGGGACCTGAAGCAGCTCCGGAAGCTGAACACCATGGTCGCCTGGGACTCGAAGAAGCGGCGCCTGGGCAAGGTCTCCATGGAAGTCCAGAGGGTAGTCCAGGCACTTGGCCTTAACGCGGTACTCGGCGAGCGCGCCTTCAAGATTTACCTCAGGGAGTTCCACGCAAAATCGGTCAGGGTGAGGTCTCTCGCTGCAGTGTCCGCTGCATGCGTTTGCATGGCCTGTAGAGAGCTTGACATAGCTCGACCGCCGAACGACGTCGTGGCTAAGATGGTCGACGTCGACGAAAAGAAGTTCAGGTACTACTATAGGATGCTCCTCGGAAGCGAGGGGACCCGGACGGTCCCTTCCCCTGCGAACTACGTCTCGTCGGTAGCGGCCAAGGCGTCCCTCCGGGGGACGACGGAACGCGTGGCCATCGAAATCCTCAATCGGGTCAAAGGAGACTCGCGACTCGTCGGGAAGAGGCCGATGTCCCTGGCTGCAGCGGCGCTGTACCTCGCCTCCGTAAGGAACGGGGACAGGACCACCCAGCTCAAGCTCGCTTACGCGGCGGGGGTCACGCCCATTACGATCAGGAAACGGAGCCTGGAGGTCTCTGATATCCTCTCCTCCGAACAGGCAAAATAGCCGTTCGGGGCGTCATTGCTCCTGGGCAATAGTGTCGTTCGGCTATGGTAGATTTTTCGCTTATGGATATATCCCCTCCCACTAGATTTCTCATGAGTGGTTAGGATGCTTCGTAATGGGCCAAACTTGAGAACGGGCAGACAAAGGAAGCCACGCGAGGTTAATCAGGCTTACTGGTTGTCATGAGCAGCTATCGGTCGGAGCCGACGGGCCGCGGCCCACGCGGCTACATGGAGATAGCGTACTCCATACTCTCCGTGTGCCTGAACGGGGCGCTGAAGACCCACGTGATGTTCAGGTGCAACCTGAACTCGAAGCAGCTTCACTTCTACATGGACTCCCTCCTGGCGAAGGGGTTGCTCGAGAAGGAGAGGGAGCCTCCGAGCGCGAAGGTCGAGTACAGGACGACGCAGCGTGGACGGAAGTACCTCGAGACCTACAGCGCCCTGCTCGAGATGCCTAGCGAGGACAGGGGGGTCGAGCGACCGCCGTACACGCAGCAAGCGAGCCGCGGCTGATGCTTCTCAGGGGCTCTGGGGCCGAAGCCAGGCTCATCGCGGAGTCCGCTGACGATGCTAACGCACGACCCTCTAAAGATGATTAGAGATGCTATAGACCATTTTGATATATTGAGGAGAAGCTGCTACCTTCGATGGGGTTCGATCCTAACCCTCGCAAACTGAGCGTAGGTGTGAAGGTCGCCGTAATGGCCATGACCGCGGTGCTCTTTGCGCTCGCGAAGGGTCTCACTGGATACGTCCCCAGCCCCTGGGGTGTCGGGGAGTTGTTCTTCGCATCCTTTGTGCCAATGTACCTCGTGACTGTGACCGACACTCTATCCGTAGCCGTGGGAGCGGGCCTTGGTAGTTTCATAGGCGACATGATATTCCTACTTCCAGTAGGCGCGACTAACCCGCCGCTCGCGTTGGTTGCAGGGGTCCCCACGAATTTTGCGGCGACTTTCCTCTTCGGCTGGATCGTGAAGAAATACAGATCATGGCCAAGCTTTGTAACAGCCACGGTAGGGGCGCTGACTCTCGGAAATCTCACGACAGCGACACTTGTGGCGACCGTGGGGCCCCAACTCTTCGCCCCTCTTTCTTCACTCACGTCGCTCCAGGCCATGGGATACTTCGCCCTAGGTCTGACCGCATTCTGGGACACGACCTCAATCCCGGCAGTGCTCATCCTCGTTCCAGTGCTTTTGAGGGCGACCAGCCCGCTGGTCGGGAGGTCTGTTATAATCAATCAGTTCCCCGATTGGTCGAAGGCGGAAGCCAGGTCGCTCGCTCCCCTTTCGGTGGTCTATGCGGTCATCTTTCTCGCGCTCGGAGCCTTCTTCTTCCTAGTCCCATGGGGGGGTTCCATAACAGACATCACCTCAATCAAGTCCGCGATTTTCGTAGTCGCAGCTAGCCTCGCAGTCATAGGTCCCCTGGTGGGGCGAATGGCGGGAAGCAAGAAGGTCGAAGTAAAAGCTGGAATCTAGAGCAACGGTTGCCTACGCTCCCGGCGCGATAACCAACTTCTTCGAAATCAACTACAACTCTCCCACTCCAAGTGGGGCGACCGGCGGCGGCTACATCCTCTCGAAGGGTTGCTCGACCGTTGCCACGATTCAGGCTCGAGACAGTGGGAAGCTCTCGACGGTCGTAAACGGGGACCCGAACTACAACGCCCGAACCACAAGGAGGGCTGTCAGCCTGCTCCTTTCGGAGTCAGGGACCCAACCTGGTTTGTCTCTCGACCAAGCCTCCCAAACGCCCATCGGGTCAGGGTTCGGCGCGAGTGCAGCCGCGGCCACATCTGCCGTCTATGCGGTTGCCGCGGCAATGGGGATCCACAGACCGAAACGCGAACTCGCCCTCTTTGCACATAGGGCAGAGTTGCTTGAGCAGACCGGATTGGGGACCGTTTCTGTGATCTTTGATGCGGTGGGAGCCGGGGCGATAGCCGTTCCAGGAGAGCCCGGGGTCGCGGAGTTCGTCAATGTCGACGTGCCGAAAGAGACCAGAATCGTCACGGCGTTCATCGCTCCCTACGACAAGAAGGACGCCCTTTCATCGAAGTCCGTCAGCGAAAGGATAAACAGGCTTGGCCGCGAATCCCTCGCAAACTTCCTGTCTGATCCAACCCTCGACAACCTCGCCAGGCAGGGAGAGCGGTTCTCCGCATCCTTGGGCCTGGAGTCCGTTGAAGTGAAGAGGTTGATCGAACTGGCGAAGTCTGCGGGGGCTGACCATGCGAGCCAGAACATGATAGGCTACTCCGTGCACAGCCTCGTAGACGTCGACAAAACCGAGAAGGTGGTACGCGAGCTGAGGAGCTACAGCAAAGATGTGAGGGTTGACGTCTTCGAAGTGGGGACCAGAAAGGCGGGAGTCGAAGCCTAGCCGCAGGTGACGAGGTCCTTCGTGAACTTCGTGAGCAACTCCGGCCTCTTCCCCTTGACGACGAGCGTGTCCTCGATCCTGATCCCGTACTTCCCCACGAGGTACACCCCCGGCTCGTCCGTTATCACGTCGTTCTTTGCGAGCTTCTCCTTGTTCCCCTTGTAGATCCCAGGCATCTCGTGGATGTCGATTCCCACTCCGTGCCCTACGCTGTGGTTCAGCAGCTTGTCCATCTTGTTCTTCTTCAGGACGTTCACCGCCGCCTCGTTCATGTCCCCGCAGGAGACCCCCTCCTTCGCCGCTTCGAGGCCAGCGGCCTGTGCCTCCTTCACCACGGCGTAGTGCCTCTTCATCTCTGCGCTGACCGCCCCAATGGCGAATGTCCTCGTCTCGTCGGAGTTGTATCCTTCGTACCTGAAGAAGAGGTCTGTCACGACGAAGTCTCCGTTCTGCAATTTCCTGTCCGACAGCTCGGAGTGGCCGTAGGCGCCGTGAGGTCCCGATGCTATGATCACCGGACCGAGAGACGAATCGGAGTTGGACGGGGACATACCCTGCTCCGTCGCGAGCTTCATGGCTTCGGCTGCAAGCTGCCACTCTGTCCTGCCGGGTCGCATCTCGGTCGTCAGAGCCTCGTACAGCTTGTTTGTCTTCGTGCAGGCCTGTCCTATCCTGCGGAGCTCGAGCTCGTCCTTCGTCCGCCTCGCCTCGAGGAAGAGTTCAGGTTTCACTTTGAACCTCCGCGACTCGAAGCGTGGGTCGTTGGCGTCGACGACCACCTTCCCCTTGCCTAGCAGCTTCTCTACCTCCTTCGCTGCCCCGTCCCTCCGTTTCTTCACGACGACAATCTCCGCTTCCTTGCACATCTCCTCGGCCCTGTCGGCCTCAAGCAGAGACGTCACGACGACTGTCTTGTCAGGCTGTACTATCGCCGCCCCCGATCCGAAGAAGTCGGTCAGGTAGAACACGTCTGCCGCCGTCAGAGCCAGGATGTGCTTCCCCTTCGCCAGAGAAAGCAACCTCTTGCGCCTGTCACCAAAAACAGTCATGCCACGAAGGACCCTCGGTGGCGTATTACTACCTTCTGCTCTTGCTCTCGGTGATCCGTGGTGATCCGTCGAAGCACAGGAAGCTTCTGCTGGCTCCCGGAAGGGCGAGTATGGCCAAGCGCTTGAGACACTCTACAGGCCGCCCACAGGCCTGAGGCAGTGGGGCAGAACCGCCAGATTCGGGCATCTGCCGCCTCCACGGGCAAGACTCCAGCCGAAACCGCCCAAAAAGACGGAATCCGCCAATCGGCGAACCCCAACGAATCGCTGTCGCCCGCGCAGGAAAAACAGCCCTACATCGCCAGCAGGTGCGGCCCGTCTGACGACAAATCAGGCTCCGATTCGCTTATATCCCTTCTCTGACGTGTCCACTAGACGGGGCAAATCATTCTGTGACGTATATTCGAAGGCTGGAGATGCGCGGTTTCAAGTCCGCAGGCCCCCGGACCGTGGTCGTCAACTTCGAAAGAGGGTTTACAGTCATCACGGGACCCAACGGGAGCGGAAAGTCGAACCTGGCCGACGCCATATCTTTCGCCATTGGCGAGAACTCACCTAGGGCGCTGAGGGCAGGGAACAACCGCATGTCCGGCCTCATATTCACGCCAAGATCCGACGACCCTTCAGGGGCGGGAAAGCCGACCAGCTGCAGGGTCACGCTCCAGTTCGACAACTCCGACAGGGCGATCCCGGTCGACTCGGACCTCGTCACTGTCACGAGGGAGCTGAGGGAAGACGGGGACAACACCTACTACATCAACGGCAGAAAGACATCGAGGGGGGCCCTTGCCGACATCATCGACCTGGCTGGCCTCGCCCCGGGCGGGTTCAACATCGTGGCTCAGGGAGCGGGAACGAAGATGGCCGACCTCACCCCCGAGGAGAAGAGGAGGCTTATCGAAGGGGTCGTTGGTATTTCGAAGTTCGACGAGAGGAAGGCCGAAGCACAGAGGCAGCTGGGTCAGGCGGACCAGAGGCTGGAGGTCGCCATGGCCCGCATCGGGGAGATGAGGAGCACTCTCGAATCGCTCGACTCCCAGAGGACAGACATGATCAGATTCAATCTACTCGAGTCGCAGATCAACTGGCTCCAGGCTGTGCTGACGTCGAAGCGCATCGGGGACATGAAGGAGAGACTCTCCGTCCTCCGCTCCCAGGAGCAGGAGCTCAACGGCAGGATAAGCGACCTCGGGGCCAGGCTGGTGGAGCTCGAGAACCGGATCGGGCAGGTCGAGAACGAGAAGACGCGCTTCATAGTGGACGTCATCCAGGGAGGCGGAGCGAGCCACGTCGACCTGCAGTTCCAGCTCGCAGACGTGAGGAACGAGCTTGAAACCCTCGAGGCAGACTTCAAGACCGCAGAGCAGAACGTAACCGACCTTGGGGGGGAGACGGTACCGCAGCTAAAGCAGGTGGTTTCCGAGAAGCAGAGGGAGGTCAACGCCGCCACCTCGAACGTCAGGCAGCTGACTGCAGAGATCGAGAAGCTGGACGGTAAGCACGCAGGGCTCGCTCAGAGGCTGAAGGAATTCTTCCAGGCGGGGGAGGAGCTGCGCAGGACGATCGAGAAGAAGGGGAAGCTGACCGCCAGGGTGCAGGTGAAGCTCGCCGACCTTGGCCAGAAGATGACCCAGGTCGAACTTGCCATCAACGCGACCAACGCCGGCCTGACGGTCGAAAAGAAGCGCCTTGAAGAGCTCAAGCTCAGGGTGGACAACTACGCCACCGTCCTGGGGAAGCTGGAGGCGAACACGAAGAGCCTGTTCGAGCTCTATGACGCGTCGACCAAGGAGCTCAACGTCCTGGACGACAGCCTTTCGGGGGTCGAGAAGAACAGGGAGAAGCTCGTTTCTTCCATCCAATCCGCCTCCAAGACGCTGGAGAAGGCCGCTGTCGAGGTATCCAAGGAGGAAGCGTTCAGGCACATGTCGGAAAGCATTTCCGGCGAAAGAAGCGGGCAGCTCAAGCTTCAGGAGTACTGCGACCAGGGGGGCGTCCCAGGCTACGTCGGACGGCTGGGTCAGCTGCTGAAGTATCCACAGCAGTATTCGAGGGCCGTCAGTGCGGTCATGGGAAGGTGGATGGGCGCCTTCGTGGTCCAGGACCTGAGGTCGATGACCCAGCTCATCAAAGCGGCGAAGTCCCTGAAGGCTAGGAGCTTCTCGGTGATCCCTCTCAGCGAGGTCGAGTCATGCAAGGCGGTCGGCGTCGACAGGTCCCCAGGGGTGCTCGGCCCTCTGTCAGACGTGATAAAGTGCGAAGACGAGTTCGAGGGCCTGGTCAACTTCCTCGCCGGCGACTCCGTGCTCGTGGACACGGAAGCGATCGGGTACATCCTCGCCTCCGAAGGGGTGAGGGCGGTGACCGCCGACGGGGAGACGTTCGAGCTTGGAGGGCGCGCTTTCAGCTACGGCTACCAGGAGCTCGTCGTCAACCTGATGGAGGGTCTTGAGAACCTGGAGGGCATAAGCGAAGTCGAGGACGCTGTCGGCGCCCTTAAAGGGGCCATCGACAGGAGGAAGTCAGAGCTCGATAACCTCGAGTCTGACTCCCGCACCATCATGAAGGAAAGAGTGAAGAAGATAGTGACCTCGACCAGCCTGAAGGCCCAGGCGACCACGATCAGGCAGATGATGGGACAGTACAAGAGCATCTACCGGAACCTTAGCACCCAATATCAGAAGCAGGCGGCCGTGGTGTCGAGGCTCGAGGAAAGGCTGAGGGCCAACCTCGAAAGGAAAGGTTCGATCACGAAGGGGACCGCTTCCCTCCGGCAGGTCGTCTCGGACAACCAGGCTCTCGGCCTGGACGCCATGCTCGCGGAACTTGACGGCGCGAAGAACGGGCTCTCCTCAGAGATAGACACGATAAGGAACAGGATCCAGGACCTCAACCTGAGCCTCGCGAGGGAGAGGGCGAACCTGGAGAACGTCCTGCTCAGGGCGCTCGAAGAGAACCAGCTCGACCTCTCGAACGCCAACGAGGACCTCCGCTCCAACAAGGAGTTCGTCCGAGAAGCGCCGCGAAGGATAAAGGAGCTGACAGAACAGAAGCGCTCCCTCGAGGACCAGATAGGGAAGTTGATGGAGTCTTCGAAGCGGAGCCAGCCCGTCCTGGACGAGTTCGACAGTAGGGCCAGGCGCCTGAAGGAGGAAAGGGACGGCGTCGCGCGCTCCATCGCGGGGAACCAGAAGGACCTCTTCGCCCTTTCGGGCCAGTCTTCGGCCACCCAGGAGAAGATAGAGGAAGCGATGGGGAGCCTCAGGATGCTCGGTTACCAGGAGGAGCTCGCCTACTTCGAGTCGAGCGTCTCCCTGTTGGAGGAGCTCGAGGGGGAGTATCAGCAGGTGATAGGCTCGGTCAACCGCGGCGCCGACAAGCAGTACACCGAGATGTATGTCAGCTACAAGAACCTCTCTGTAAGGCACAACGAGCTCGAAGCCGAGCGGAACTCCATTATCGGCTTCATAGAGAGCGTCGAGTCAGAGAAGAAGAAGGTCTTCATGTCGGCCTTCGAGAGGGTGGGTTCGGAGTTCAGCGGCATCTTCCAGAAGCTCGCGGGGGGCCAGGCGGTCCTCGAGCTAGAGACTCCGGACGAAGTCTTCTCCGGGGGCGTCATCCTGAGGGCTGACTTCGGCAACGGGCTGCGGGAGTCGTCGCAGCACAGCGGAGGCCAGAGGGCGGTCACGGGTGTCTCCATGATACTTGCGATGCAGGCAGTACAGCGCCACCCCTTCTACCTCTTCGACGAGATCGACGCCGCCCTGGACGCGGTCAACTCGAACAGCCTCGCCCGGTTCCTGAGGGAGAAGTCTTCGGAGGCGCAGATAATCGCGATCACGCTGAGGGACGTCTTCGTCGCCGAAAGCGACATGACATACGGCGTGTACTCGGCCGGAGGGACGTCGCGGGTGGTGCACTACAAGCCCGCAGAGGTGCCGCGCCCTGCCTAGCTCCTCCCTGCTCGGCCGTCCCCCCCTCAACGTCCTGATCGACCCGTCCCTGGCCAAGCGCAAGAGCCCCTGGGAGATCAACCTCACCGAACTCCTCGACATGTTCCTGAAGGCGATATCAGAGTCCGAGTTCATCGACATGAGGGCCGCGGGGACGGCAGCCCTGTCGTCCGCTACCATCTACAGGCTGAAGGTGGAGACGCTATTCCTCTTCGAGAGGCTCAGGCTCCAGCACAAGCTCCTTGACGCCTCGGCGCCTCCCCAGATCATAGTGATGCCCTTCAGGTATGAGATATACTCCACCAACATCGACGAGCTGTTCAACGAGCTCGGCCGGATCCTGCAGGACATCATCGTCGACGAGGAAGGGGGAGGGACGAACCCACTGGCCCTGGACGAGCTTCCCCCGCCCAACATAGACGACTACGTCATTTCGCTCCAGGCGATCCTCTCCGAGTACAGGAAGATACTCGTAGACAGGCTCAGGGCCACCGGTAAGGCACTTCTTTCGGAGCTCGTCAGGGGGCTGAGGCCGGTCGACGCCGCCCGCGTCTTCATCCTTCTCCTGTTCGCGGCCAACAGCGGCGAAGTCGTGATCAACCAGGAGGAGTCAGACGAAGACGCGCTCGTGGTGTCGGTGGGCCAGCTTGAGTGAAACGGCCGGGGAGCTACTGCCGAAGGAGATGCTGGCGAAGGTTGAAGCGGCGCTCTATGCCGCGGGGCGGCCAGTCTCGGTCGAAGACCTCGCTCACGTCGTCGGGACGGCTTCTGAGAGGAAGGCCGTCGCTTTAGCCCGGGAGGTCGCCAGGACGGTGAACGGCGCGATGCAGGCGGTCGAAGTGGTCGAGTATTCGGGGCCGAAGTTCGCCATGCAGCTGAAGGCCCAGTACACCCAGACGGCCAGGAAGTTCGCGACCCGTCCCCTACTCTCCAGGGCCGCCCTTCGGACCCTCTCTTTCATCGCCTTCTTCCAGCCGATAACAGGCGCCGACCTCGTTCTCAGGCGGAGCTCGACCGTGTACCAGCACCTAAAGGAGCTCGAAGAGGTCGGTTTCGTGGCCGGGGAGCGGGTAGGCCGGAGCAAGGCATACAAGACAACCTCGAGGTTCGCGGAGTACTTCGGGCTCAGCACCGACGTGTCCACGATGAAGAGGCAGCTGGAAAACAGGACCCTCACGCTGCGCTAGAGAGATAACGCCTCCAAGAATCAAAATCCTTAACATCAGGCCGCAGGTGGCGCCTCTCAGAAAGTAACGTAACCATGACACGACCGATTGAGAACCTCGTCAAGCGCAAGGCCACCGGAGGGAGGTCAAGGCCCCACCGGACCAGGAGGGCATTCGAGAAGGACGGGTACGCCATAGAGCCCCTCGTCGGGCCGGCATCGAGCAGGCCCATCAACAGGCGGGGCGGGCACTCCACGTCGGGGGTCATATTCGCGGACTTCGCCAACGTCTCAGATTCAACGGGGAAGTCGACGAAGTCAAAGATTGTCAGGGTCAAGAAGAGCCCGGCAAACAGGGACTATGAAAGGCGGGGCGTGATAACGAAGGGGGCCGTCCTCGAGACAGAAGCGGGGGAGGCGGTGGTGTCTTCACGTCCGACCGCCGACGGCGTCGTCAACGCGGTCCTGACGTCAAAGAAATGAAAGAATACGAAAGGCAAGTCTTCTGGCTGGACTACTTCGACTCCGAGCTGAAACGGAGCGAAGGCCGCAGGGTCCCCCTCAGTTCGGCGACCAGGGCGCCGACCCTCCCCGAGCTGAACGAAGCATGCAGGAGGCTGAACCTCCAGCCCCAGCCCCAGGTCGCACGCCATCCGTCCCGGACTTTCGAGTCGGGGTACGTTTCTGTGATCAAGTCGACCTCGAAGCAGGGTCTCCTCCTGAAGATCGCCAGGGAGCTTTCTGTGGTCAGGGGCATCGTCCAGAAGCGCCAACAGCAGGGCCAGCAGAGCCGCAAAAGATGAAAGAAAACCTGCGAAGGTTTAAAGGCAACATGACGAGCATCCAGCTTTCTTGTTTCAGGTCGGCATTCTTACGCACCAGGCAAAAAGCGGCCGACTCATCGTGCAGCTAACCAAGGAAATCAAGCCGGGGGTCTTTCTTTTCGACGGCGACAAGCGCAAACTTGGGAGGGTCGTCGAGCTCATCGGGCCCGTGAAGGCGCCCTATGCGTCCGTCGCTGTGGTAAGCAGCAGGTTGGGGAAAGCCGGGGATCCGGCTTACACGGAGCGATAGCGGTGTTGAGCCTCTGGAACACGAGCAGAGACGACGGTTTCAGGACCTCCTGCCCCGTCTGCGGCAACAGGCTGATCGGCGACTCTGAGAAGGGGGAACAGGTCTGTCCAACGTGTGGCTACGTCACGGTCGCTCCCGCCGACATGGGCCCTGAATGGAAGGCGATGGACCTGGAAGAGAAGAACAAGCGGGTCAGGGTAGGCTCTCCGACGACTCTATCACTTCATGACTTTGGCCTTTCGACCGAGATAAGCAGGACTATGCGAGACTCGCACGGGAAGTACCTCGATCCGGCCATGCGAGCCACGGTCGAGAAGATGAGGAAATGGCAGAGCAGGACAAGGACAGTGAACAGCGAGGAGAGGGGGCTCTCCAACGTCCTTTCGAAGATAAGCGAGCTTTGCGAGGCTCTCAACCTCCCCGACAACGTGGCTGAGACAGCCGCCCAGATCTACAGGATATCTGCCAAGATGAAGGTCGCCAAGAGCAAGTCGATACTCGGCATGACGGCCGCCACCGTCTACCTGGCGTGCCGGAAGTGCGGCGTGTCAAGGACGCTGAAGGAGGTCGCCCGGGCCGCGGGGATGGAGAAGGGGAGCGTCGCAAGATACTTCAGGCTAGTGCTCAAGGAGGTGGAACGGGAATACATACCGCCGCCGTCGGTGGCGAAGTACATCTCGAAGCTGATCAACATGGCCAAGATAGACCCGAGGGTCGAGCACCTCGCGCTCGCGCTCTCTAGTAAGACGAGCGACTCGAAGATTTCGAGCGGGAAGGCCCCTGCGGGACTGGCCGCGGCCTACGTCTACCTCTCGTCCGTCATGGTAGGGGAGCACCTTCCTCAGCGGGAGGTCGCCGAGTTCGCAGAGGTGACAGAGGTGACGGTAAGGAACAGGTGCCGCGAGATACTCGACAACTATGTGATAAGGCAGGAGTTCATGCCAGCGAAATGACGAAGACCAAACCAAAAGAGAAGCCGAAGCATCAAAAGAAGCAGGCGAGGTCATCGAGGAAGCAGGCCGAGCCCTCGCAGCCTATCGAGAGGACAGAAGAGGAGCTCGTCGACCTGACCTCGCGGGTCTACAAGCTCGTGGTCGAGCGGGGGAGGGACGGCGTCCTGCAGAGCGAGATCTGGAAGGAGTTGGGGTTGACGAGCAGGGACGGTTCCAGGCTGGCGATAAGGCTCGAAAGGCGCGGGCTGATAGGAAGGGTGAAGGTGCTAGAGGAAGGGCGATGGACGTACAAGCTCACCCCACTCAGGTTCCCCACTGACATGGCCTCCATCGAAAAGGCACCCTGCATCATCTGCCAGTACGAGTCGAAGTGCTCCATAGACGGCGAAGTGAGCCCCTACATCTGCCCATGGATAGGTCCCTGGGTGGTCGAGGAAGCCAGGGCGATAAGGGCTCCAGTCCCCGAAGCCAGCCCCGTCCCCGCTAGGTAGGCCTTCGTACTATGGTCGGAAAGGAAAGGCTAAGGTCCCTAGTGGAAGCGGCGAAGAAGGCTCGCCTCCGCGCCTATTCCCCCTACTCTGGGGTGAAGATCGGTGCGGCTGTGCTGGCATCGGACGGGGCAATCTATTCTGGCGCCAACATAGAGAACGCGTCCTACGGGCTTTCGTGCTGCGCCGAGCGGACAGCCATATTCAAGGCCGTCTCTGAGGGGGCTCGGAAGATAGTTGCCGTGGCCGTGGTGGGCAAGTCCGAAGAATTCACGAGGCCGTGCGGCGCCTGCAGGCAGGTGATGGTTGAGTTCAACCCTAACATGGTGGTCCTCAGGCGAGGCCTGGACGGGTTCTCGGAGGACGGCACGGCGGGGTCCCTCCTTCCGGCCCACTTCAACCCCCCTGGGCTCTCGAAGAAATGAGGCTCAACGAGGCAAGAAGGGACCTCTACAGGCGTCTGGCGAAGGAGCAGGGGTACAAGAGCCGGGCAGCCTTCAAGCTGATAGAGGCCAACGAGAGGTACAGGTTCCTCCGGGAAGGAGGGCGGGTCCTCGACCTGGGCTCGGCCCCTGGGGGTTGGATGCAGGTCTCTTCGGAACTGGTCGGCCCGACAGGGATCGTGGTCGGGGTCGACATCAGCCCGGTACGCCTGAAGGAGAAGAACGTGGTCTCAATCAAGATGGACATCAACGATCCGGCGGTGGTGACCAAAGTCCAGGAAGCGCTCGGGGGGAAGGCGGACGTCGTCCTGTCCGACCTCTCCCCCACGGTCACCGGGGTCTGGGAGCTCGACCAGACGAGGCAGGTCGACCTGACCTTGAGGTCCGTCGAGCTTTCGCGCCTGCTGCTCAAGGAGAAAGGGGGCTTCTTCTGCAAGCTCTTCGAAGGAGAGAGGGCGCAGGAGGTCAGAGACGAGTTCAGAAGGCGCTTCAAATCCGTCCGAGTCGTGAAGCCGTCGGCCAGCCGGACCGCGAGCTCTGAGCTGTACTACTTCTGCGAAGTAATGAAGGAAGTAGCCGGGATTCCCTAGCGTAGGCCCCGGGAGCCGGACAGCCCCCGGCGCTTCCTCCACCCCCTGACCAGCAGGGAGACGTTCGCCAGAGCCGCCACAGTTGCCGCGACCAGGAGTCCCAGCATCAAGGGCTGGGAGTTCTCTCCTGTCGGCATGTCTCCGATGTCCACAGACAGGTCCGCCTGAGGCGCCAAAGAGACAGACCGGCTTGTTGAACCACCTCCCCCCGAGGCGGTTATGTTGTAGGCGCCGGCCGGGAGGTAGAAGACAGCGCTCCCAGATGCGCCAGTGGGTGAGGAGGCGAGCTCTCCCTTGGCGTCGGATATCGAAACATTTCCGCCGGCATAGGGCTTCCCCGCTGCGAAGTATATGACCGTCAGCCTGGAGACGTCTATGCGCACAGTGGAAGCGGTGAACGGCAGGATAGGGCCCACCATGCCAGAGAAGAGGTCCCTGCCGCCGAGCCCGAGGGTGTAGTTGAGCGTCACCGGGGAGGACTTCATTATCATGTAGACGGTCCCGTTGCTCACATCGAGTTCCGGTCCTGCAGACGACGCATTGGAGCTGAAGGTGTACGAGGAGAGCCTGACCCCCCACGGCTCTCCGAGGAAGGAGACCGAAGCGAGGTTGAGCCCGACCGGGACTTCGGCGAATCCCTCCACCCCGTACACCTTGTAGGTCAGCCAGACCGTGCCGGGCCAGGTGGCGGGGTCCTTCAGAGAGGCGGTCAGGCTGAAGTCGTTCGAATAGACAGGCGTTTCCTGGCAGGCGCCAATCCAGACCCAGGGGCCGCTGGCCGGGATGATTACCTCGGTAGAAGCCAGAGCCAGGCCCCCCTGGCCCTCGAAGAACGCCCGCAGGTCATAGGTCCCCGGCCGCATCGGCGTGTCAGATTCGAGGCTTAGCGACGTCGGCAACCGAGTCCCTCCGAGCGTGACAGAGTCCGAGACAGCCACTCTGACGCTCCGGGAGACGAGGGTATCGGTCGAATTCGGGCTCAGGAACGAGTAGGAGTAGTAAAGCTCCGCCGAGAAGGAGAAGTTCTGGTTCGTCCCTGCCGTCGTCGCCGTCAGAGTTGTCCCGTTGCGCTGGAGGTAGACGGACCCGGTGCCAGCCGCCGGCGGAACCTGAATGGTGGCGGTAGAGGGACCATTCACCCCCAGGACGCATGCCTGCCCGTCATAGAAGGGGAATCCGGCCGCAGTCGAGAAGTTCAAAGCCAGCGACCCCTGTTCCAGCCTGTGCCCCGAAATCGTCAGGTTGGCCGAGTCGCTGGCTGCGAAGCTGACGTCGAAGAATAGGGGAGGGGTCGACGTGTTGGCAGCTTTCAGCGTCCACAATCCCTCGGGCTCGGACCCGTTGAAACGCATGACCATCGTCGGCGTATCAGGGGGGATCAGCATGGAGACGGAGGTGGAGCTCGAGAATACGGGCGCGACGCTGATGGTGACATCTCCCTGGAAGTGTGACCTTAGCCAAAGCTGATCCCCGACGGAGTAGACAGGGGTACCCCCGGTCGCTGGAAACATCGTCGAGGGGCCCCAGCCCAGGTCGAACGGAGGTTGCGCAGACGCGGCCGCTGGCGCAGCGAGAAGAAGAGGAACCCCGAGCAGGGCGATGACGAAGGGCGCGGCCAGGGCTCTAGGTTTCACGCGTCATCAACCATATCCCGGTCGCTATCGCCCCTGCAGGGAGGCCGAGTGTCACCAAGGCCCCGAGGGGAGGAGCCCACACGACCCATCCCAACACCGCAGCAGCCGCGGCCACGCCGACTCCGAGCCGTGCCGTCAGCATCTTACCAGAACCCCCAGCTCCCGTGAAAGCGTAGGCCGCCAGCGAGGCGAAAAGGATTACACCGCCGGCGTAGAGAAGAGATGACTGCAGGGGACCGGGTGCCACTGGCCTCCTCAGCACCGCGACTGTGAGGTAGGCGACCTGCCCGAGCCCCCCGGTCTGGGGGCCGCTCCCCAACCCTTCGAAGACCAGGCTCGAGACTCCGAAGGAGAGCGCCGCTGCGGGGAGGATCCGGGAAAGCCTCCCCCTTTCACTCATCGACCGGGCGATGGCGAAGGCGACCACGCCGGGAAAGACCACAAGCCCTGACGAGAGCCAGGCAGACAGGAAAGACCCCGCGAAGGCCCCGGGCGCAGGGTCCCCTGTCGCCAGGGACGCGACCGACGCCGCAAGGAAGAGAAGGACGTCGGCGGAGAAGAAGACAATCAGAGCCCCAAGGCTCATGCGCCTCAGCCTGGTGACCGCCAGATAGGCGGCAACTCTCGCCGCCATGAAGGCGAACACGGCCTGGCCGACGGGGTCGGAAGGATACAGCCCGGGGTTCTCGAGAATGATGAGGGCGGCAGCCGCGAAGGGCAGGCCGAGGGAGACCCCTCCCCCGAAAGCGACGGCCGAATCCCAGGGCTGCTTCATCTGCCGAGCACCATGTTGACCATGCGTGTGAGGTCCTCGGCCCCGGTGAAGTCTGCGGACAGGCGGTCGTCGTGGTGGGACCCCCCTCTCCCTATGAAGACCGCAGGGTCTCTCGACGGGTAGACCCAGGGGCCATCCCCAGCCTCGCCCACGACAAGGTAAATCTTGAGCCCGCCGAGCCTGGCTCCTTCCCCGTCCCCGGCTCGGCTCGGGGACGACGACTCCATGATCGCCTCGACGAGGTCCCCGTCCGTCTCGGCCCCCAATACCTTCCCATCAGGGGGCACGATGTCGCAGCGGACGCCGGCGAGAAGGAGGGCCCTGCTGATCATCCCGAGCGCCTCGCATTGAAGGTCCACCGACCGTACCCTGGTCTCTTCGCCGAGTTCGCCGCGAACGACGACCACGGCCACGGACTCCGGGGCGTTCGCCTCCCTCACCCTGGCCAGCAGGGGCCTGTCAGGCTCCCTGGCGGCCTTCTTCCACATTATGTCCCTGCTCTCTGACCTCTCGTTGTAGACCTCGATACCGTAGAACTCCTGCCCCTTCCCTGCCATCCCTGCAGGGCTCTCGCCCACCACCAGCGGTGGGACGAACGCCCTTCGCCTCGGGGCGAGGAGGGAGAGAGGCAACGAATCGACGCGCAGGCCCGCAAGTTCCGCGCTCCGTCCTGTTCTGAAGAGGCCGATCGCATCCTGGAGACCGAGCCGCACCGAAGCTTTCGTGAACCTCCCGGCCGAGGCTGGTTTCAGGAGGACCTCGAATTCGTCGTCGCCCCTCGGTATGACCCTGGCCTCCACCGGCCCATCCACGTCGACGGATTCGATCTCGACCCTGGCCCATCTCCCACCAAGGCCGGGGACTTCGAGGAGCGTCCCGCCTTCTTCGCCTTTGAAGACCCTGACGCTCGGCTCCCTGGCCCTGGCCAGCACTTTGGCGGGGGCCCTGACCTTCAGCAGCGCCAGCGAAATGAGCGAGGCGAAGGCCATCGCGAGGGCGAGTGCGGCGAGAAGCGCCTCCCCCATGACCAGCGCGGCGGTCGAAAGCAGCACCAGCGCCAGCTGGTAGTCCCGCCCCAGCTTCGTCAGCCTCATCTTGGAGGCTCGACCATCCGAAGGACTTCCTCAACCACCTGTGAAGTTCCGTCCGCCGACCCCTTCAGGACTGCGGCCCGCCCGAGCCGGAGCCTGTGGACAAGGACAGGACCTGCCCTGCTCTTGATGTCGTCGGGGGTGACGAAATCCCTCCCCTCCAGAGCGGCCCGCGCCTGGGCGCAGTGAAGCAGCTGGACCATCGCCCTGGGGCTGGGCCCCAGGTCCAGCCTTTCGTCCTTCCTGAGGGCCTTCGCGAGGTTGGCGAGATACGTCAGGACTTCTTCCGCGACATACACCTCCTGGACTTCCGAAATGAGCCGCCGGAGCTCTCCGTTCCCCACCACCTCCCTGACCTGGGTCAGGTCCAGCTCCCCCAGGTTCCGCCGGAGGACGTCCGTCTCCACCTCCACGCTCTGATAGGCGAAGACGACCTTCATCATGAACCTGTCGAGCTGGCCTTCGGGGAGCGGATAGATCCCTTGGAATTCGACCGGGTTCTCTGTCCCCAGCACCAGCAGCGGGGAAGGGAGCAGCTCGGTGTGCCCCTCCACGGTGACCTGCAACTCCTGCATCGCTTCCAGGAGCGCGCTCTGGACCTTGGGAGGGGCCCGGTTCACCTCGTCTGCGAGCAGGATGTTCGTGAAGACCGGACCCTTCCTGAATTCGAACTCCCTCTTGTCCTGGTTGAAGACGAACCCCCCGACTATGTCGAGGGGGAGCATGTCAGGGGTGAACTGGACGCGCTTGAATTCGAGACCTATGCACTTCGCGAACGCCCTTGCGAGCAGGGTCTTTGAAACCCCGGGGACCCCTTCGAGCAGGACGTGCCCCCTCGCCAGGAGGCACTCCAGGATCATCCTCGTCTCCGATTCCCTGCCGATGACCACCTTCGAAGTCTCTTCGTTGATTCTGGCCGCGACGCTGTCCATCATCTGGCCCGCTTCAGCTCCCTCGCCAGTGCAAGCACTTCGCCGTACTCGGCCGGCTGGTCTCCCCTCCCGAACCTGTACGCCTCGTAGGAGTCGACCTCCCTCCCGACTTCCCGCCAGTCGACATCGAGGCCCAGGCCCTGGGCCTGGCGGATGGCCTCCTTCCATGTGGACCCCCTGGGAATCCCGGGGACGGCGCTCCGCAGCTCGTTGCCCAGGATCACGAACGCCTCCGATAGGCTCCCGGCCCTGACCTGCCCGGCAAGCTTCGGACCGAGCACCTGGTACGCCAGCAGCGAGTACAGGGTGACGTCGAGCCCAGCCAGGGCGTAGATGGTCCAGTCAACCATAGGGTTTGCTCACCGAACCCCCTCCTGGTAACTCACGGAGCTTCCTGCAGCGTAGCTTACGATGGCGAGGTAGGACGCTCCGCCCAGGTCCAGCGTCTCCAGCGGCTGCAGGGTGAGCCAGGTCAGGCTTGAACGTTGGACCTGGGAGACGACGCTGGCCGGTGTCTCCACGCCGGGGGACAACGGACCGCCATAGAGGACGAACGGCTGGACGAAGACCTCCTTCCCGAATGTGGGGAGCGAACTCGAGTTCAAGTTTTGCCCGACAGGAATCGCTTCCACGGCCCCCCCTCCGAATGGGAAGACAATCAGGCCGGGGGGAGGGACGGCCACCACCAGCCTGTTCCAAGTGTTGACCTGTCCCGAAGTGGTCGCGCCCTCCGCATCTGCGAAAGAAGCGAGGTATTCGGTCCTATTGACCACCACCCGCAGCTCGGTGGTGGCCGATTGGTTCACCTGCACGAGTGTCTCCAGGCTGAACCTCGAGTCGTTGGCTGTGACCGCGTACTGACCCGGCTCCAGTGGCAATCCTACCTGGCCGCTCCCGTTCGTCGCCAGGGCGAGGCGGATCCCGTGGAGGATGGACTGCGATATCCCCACGTCGACCCCGGCCAGCGGGGTGCTGGGTCCGCCGTCCTGTGACATGCTCACGTTCACCAGAAGGAGGCCGGTGGGTGGGGTTGGATTCTGGAACGATAAGGCGCCGCCGGCAAGAAAGGTGGGGGGGAGGACTGCACCCAGGAGGACCGCCGAGGCTAGGAGCGCCGATAGCAGCCCTGCCCTGACCGCCGTTTCATGCTTTGCGCCCATGACGCAGGATTGGGCGGGTCCAATTCATAAAACCATTTGGGAACATCCGTCAGCCGGCACCCTTCCTTCGGGCGAGGGTCCGCACCAAGGGCCCTCCGGGGGTCGACTCCTTCACTGCGGCCAGCACCTCGCCGTATTCTGCGTCTGTCTTGATTCCAGTGGTCTCGTAGGGCGTCCTCAACACGGAATGGCCGCCTTCCTTCAGGCGGCGTCGAACCGAGGCCTCAGGCACGCTGGCTACCCCCAGGGACGAACAGATCCGCTCGATGCTGTAGCTCCATGGCGGGAAATAGCCTTCCCCGACCAACGAATTCAGGACCGACGCCGCGTCGAGCAGGCCCCTCTCGCGCGCGGCACCCTCGGCTTCTTGGACGAGCTTCGGTTCGGTCAGACGGCCGACCCAGAGGGGGCCCGCGACCTTCGCCCTTCGGTCGCACACAGCGCACTGCCTCTGGGGCTCGGAGGACGACGAAGCGTGGCCGCAGGCCGGGCACCAGGAGACGAACCCGAGCTCCCCAAGCACCGAATCGGCGCGGGAGGCCCCGGGGACGACGCGAACGTAGACCCTGACATAGTGCCGAGTCGCATGGGCGGCGACAGGCTCAGCGCCGATGTCGATGTGGGCGCCGAGGCGAGCTATCGCCCCGGCCAGTATCCTGATCGCCGTCTCGTGATGAAAGTGGTTGTTGAGCGGCGTCGCGCCGTAGCGCCTCTCCGAGACCTTTGGGTACACCCCGCACAGCACAGCCGTGTCGGTGGCTGTCGCCGACAGGACTCCGCCGTCGGCCGTGGCGCTGACCGCTGCCTGCAGGTACCGCACAGGCGTCCCGAAGGGGTCGACGTCCACAGAATCGAACCGCATGTCCCGGCCGAACCTGGAAGACAGGTAGGATGAGGTTTCAGATTCTGCAAACTCGCATTTTCGCCTAACCCTGTTGAGCACGGCCGCCCGTCTCGCGGCCTTCAGGGCTGCGCGATTGAAGTCTACGAGGGTGACCGCTTCGACCCCCTCCGCTTCCCTCGCCATCCTGATCCCTCTCGCCCCGACCCCGGCCATCGAATCGCAGAAGCTGGAACCCCCTGAGGCCACGGCCACGGCCACGCTGATGTCCCTGTTGAGCCTGGCAGCCGGGTTGAAGAACACGGGCGAAGTGGGAGGCGGGTCAGAAGCCAGGCTGGCTGCGGGGACCACGAGCCTTGTCCTCCCCTCTAGATGCTCGACGACCTTCATGACTACCTTTCCGCCCTTCCGAGCTCTGTTAAACAATTCCAGGGTGGACATCCAAGCAGGGGACGTACACATTCATCTATGTCTCTCTCAGTAGGGGGTTCCCAAATGTCGGGCATTTGGCTCGTCACTGGTCCGCCGGGGGTGGGGAAGTCGACCGCCGTATCCAAGGTCGTCCTGAGGCTCAAGAGCGCTGGAGTGATCGTCGGGGGGTGCTCGACCTCCGAAAGGAGGTCCGGGGGCGCACGGGTCGGTTTCGAAGTCAGGGACTTGACGTCGGGGAGGACCGGTGAGCTCGCTTCGACCTCGACCAAGATCGGGCCCCGGGTGGGGAGGTACCGGGTGAACCTGGCCGACCTCGCAGCCATCGGTGCCGAAGGGCTCGAAGCGGCGTCCTCATCGTCCGAGGTCATTGTCATTGACGAGGTGGGCCCCATGGAGCTGGTGAGCCCTGAATTCAGGAGAGCCGTCCGAAAGTGCATCGATTCGGGTCGGCCGATGCTAGCTGTGGTGCACGAAAGGCTGGACGACGACCTGCTCAACGAGCTGAGGGCAAAGGCAACCGAGACCTTCTCGTTTACGGTCGAGACCAGGGACACCATGACGGACGACATCGGGACCAAGCTCCTGAAGGCGGCAGGGGGGACGAAGATGACATGAGCATGAACCTCCTAGTGTCAGCGCTAGCCTCTGGTGGCCTGTATGTTCCAGAACTCGCATTCCTGAACGAATCCAATCTGAACCTTGGTTCTCTTAAGCACACATACCGTACTAATATGTGAACGGTCGTACTGGACGACTTGGCCAGGTCGTAGGGCTCTGGCTTGCCGAAGGAGACAAGGTTACACGTATGGAGGTTACTTTCACCAACAATCAGCCCTACTTGATTGAATTGTTTCATGAGGTCATTCAAGAGAACCTAGTTGCATCTAATACTCCTCGTATCGCAGTCTATCTTCCAAGGAAAGATTCGCCCTACGCTCATCCGGTGGCCTCGGCGCGCTATCGAGTCTACATCGATAGGAGAGCGAACTTTCCCTACCACATCTATCGCCTTTCAGGAGTACACGTAGTAAAGGAATGGCGCAAACTAGTCCGCGGCACTTGCAGGATAGCGACAAACTACCAGTCCATATTGCAGGGTTTCTTTGCTGGCGAGGGGAACGTGAAAACCGGGCTGCACTACTCTCGAGCTGTCAGGATAGCCCAGGGCAGACCCAATCGTTTGCTGGAAAAAATGCTGCACCATTTCAGAATCTCATTCGTCTATGGCGGGCATCGGGAATATTCCATCACTGGCCGATACAACCTCGCCAAGTTTCACTCGCTCGAACTGACTGTTCTACACCGAGCTAAGCATGAACGTTTCTTGAAAATGATGTCGAGTTATCGTCAGAACCACTTTTCGAACTTCACCCTTCGCAGGCTCGTTCTTTCCAACTTAGCCATTCCTCGAACAAGTGCAGAGCTCGCTTCCGAGTACAAGCGTTCTATTTCGCGTCTACATCAGGTGCTATTAGACCTCAAGTCCTCAGGCAACATCCTGATGTATCACGTCAATTCCAGGTGTTACTGGGTCAGGACCGACTCGATCATCGTAATCTCCAGGCAGAAAGAGAAAATACTCTGCTTACTCGCTGAGAAGCATCGCGCATTTGAACTGGCCCGCGTGCTTGAGAGAAACGCGAAGAGTGTATTGCGACGGCTTCATGAGCTTGAAGGTTTGGGCCTGGTGACTCGGAGAAAGCATAATTGGTATAGGGTTCCAACGCCTAGCAAGGTGGTGAAAAAATAAGACTGGTAGGTGGCGTCGACGAAGCTGGGAGTGAGCAGGAGGTCCCTTCTGCTCCCCATCAGGTTGTCTTCTCGGACCACTCGTAATCGCTGGGATATCTATCGAACCAAGCAAGATAAGAAGACTAAGGAATCTTGGAGTCAAAGATTCCAAGAGGCTCTCTGCGAAACAGCGCGATTCTCTCTATCCTGGGATACTGAAGTTGGCTGACAGAGCCTATTGGGTGAGCATCTCTCCCGAAGAAATCGACGAGGTAGTCACTACAGGCAGGAGGCTCAGGAAGCTCAACTACCTCGAAGCCGTGTACTTCGCCAGGGTAGTCGACCAGCTCGGCGCCAGGAAGGTCACCGTGGACGCCTCCGACGTCATACCGAAGAGGTTCAGGGATGACATAGTGGACAACATGCGGACGAAAAGCAAGGTCTCTGCGTTCCACAAGGCAGACAGGGATTACCCTGTGGTCTCCGCCGCTTCGATAATCGCGAAGGTGGAGAGGGACAGGGCGGTCGAGCTCCTCAGGGGTTCGCACGGCGACTTCGGGTCCGGGTATCCGTCTGACCGCCTCACGAGGTCGTTCTTCACGGAGCGGATGAAGAGGGGAGAGCCCCTCCCTGAGTACGTGAGGAAGAGCTGGAAGACCTGGCCTGCTATCGAGCAGACGCTGATCGACTCTTTCTAGATAGTCGAATAGACCAGCGCATGATCTTTTTCGAATGGACTAAGCTCAATTACCGAGCGGACCTTGAAACCGGCACCCTCCAGCTTCTTGCGCTCCTCGGCAAAAACCACTCCTGGATCTTTTAGAACGTCAATGCTCCTCGCCTTTACGACAAGAATCAGGGTCCCCCCCTTCTTCAGGAGCCTCCTGCAGTTGGCAATGGCGATCTCGGTCTGGTCCGGCTGGGCGATGTCGCAGTAGACTACGTCCACCTCTGTCACCGAGTACTTCGAAGGGTCCCTGGCGTCCGCCACGAAGGGCACGACGTTGCCCCTCACCCGGGCGACGTTCTCTACGAACTCCCGCGCGACCCTCGGCGCGAACTCCACTCCAATCACCATCCCGCTGGGCCCTACGAGGTCGGAGACGTGTGACGCTGTCGTCCCGGTCGAAGCCCCAAGATACAGCACCCGGCTCCCTACCCCGATCGTCCCTTCGGGGAGTCCCTTTATGATGGCGGCTGCCAGCTTGCTCCTGAACGGGTCCCAGGTCCTGTACTCCACTCCATCCCGCAGGAGGAGGTCTTCGTTGTAGACGCGCTTCCCGGGGACCAGGTTCCTTGTCAGGAGGGCAGTCCGCCCGTTCTTCTCCTCTCTGAGGAGGTTTTTCATCTTCGGTTGAACTTGCCGCGCCTCTGCGGCCTTCCTTCCCTGCGCGGGCGGTCCCTCTGCTCGGGCTTCCTCTGGGGCGGCTCCTTGTACCTCTCCTTGATGCTCTCCAGGCGCTTGTCCAGCCCGGCTTTTATCGACGGGTCCTCGGAGCCCCTGTAGTAGTCGACCCGGGCCGCTATGGCGATCTTGTTCGCCAAGGTCCTGGCTATCTTTCCCCTCTGCCACTTCGGGGCGGTGTGGACCGCCTGGTGCTGGAACAGTATCCCGTGCTTCGGCGGCCGGGCTCCCGTCCGGAGCGACCTGAACAGCGCCTTCTCTGCCCCCAGTATCTGGATGGTGCTGGCTGGGAGGATCGCCAGCCTGTCCAGCCCCCCTGCCTTGGCCATCAGCCTGGCGCCTATGGTGGCGCCTGCTATCTCGGCGACGTTCGGAGCCACCTTCTTCATCTGCGATTCGACGTAGCCGTTGAGGCCGTCCCTCAGCGAGCTCAGCTGTACGGCGAGCGTCGCCAGCGACTTCACCCTGCCGAGGTCCCCGTCGGAGATCGTCCCTCCCTTCGACCTGTCCCTGGCGGTGATTATCGCTTCGACCTTCTTGTCGGTGAACCCCCTGCCCCCGAGGTCCTCTGGGTTGAAAGCCTCCCTGCTCCCGATCTCAGATATGATCTTGCAAAGCGCGACGTTGTCCTGCACCATCTGCGTGAGCTCAGGAAAGTGGAGCCCGTACCACTCGGAAGCTCTGGTCGCGGTTATGTTCAGGTACTTGTCCGTGTCGTCGAGAGCCTGGATCGCCTGGACCAGGTGGAGGTCTGGGCGCGAAGAAGCCTCCCGGATGGCTGCCTCGGCGGCCTCGATGCTCTTCTGCCTCAGGGCCTCAAATTCGGCGCTTCCGGGGACACTTTCATCCAACAGAGTTCAGCCGCGCTCTCGTGGCTGGCGATTAAAGTGTTTCAGGAGGGCAAGTTAGAGAAACGCTTCGATGGCATCCTTAAGCAGGGACCTGTGGCAGGTCGCGGGGTCCTTCTCAGTGCAGAGCAGGGTTATGGTGCCCTTCTTCGATTCGGCGGCCAGCTGCCGCAGGATGCCTTCCTTCCCTTTTAGCGACCTACCGTAGGCCCGGGCATAGTCGTCCCAGGTGACCTTGCCACCCTTGTACTGCTTGATGAGGTCCCTCGGTGTGCCAAGTTCCTTGATCCAGAGGTCGACCTTTTCCTTGGAGACGCCTCTCGGCCAGAGGGTCATGACAAGGATGCGTTTGCCGTCGGAGGGGTCTGGAGGAGAGTAGACGGACTTCTCGATTCGAATCATACTTGATTACTGCCGTTCCGACACGTGCCCCTATTCACTCTCGGAATCCTCCCCGCAGGGGCCAGCCTGAGAAAGATTAAATCCCTACACAGACGCGCCTATTCTAGGAGGTAGAGAAGTCAATTGCCGACACACGGAAGTCAGCAGCTCAGCTCATTACTGGCTGCCTTCAATCACCAAGGCAGGGAAACTCTCGAAGAGAGCCCTTAAGTCAGATCTCAGACTCCAAAGTTAGAAGCGAAGCCAAAAGCGAGCAAGATCCCTAAGGTCAGGAACAAGCGGACCTACGAGAAACGCTTTACTCTGAAGCGCAAGCCAGGCCAGAACTGGATGCGCCGGTGACAGAACAAGCCATCGAAGGGGTACGGGCCGCGGCCGCCCATATCGCCCAACAGGTCTCCCAGGGGAAGGTAGGTTCCCGGGAACAACTCGAGAAGCTGAAGAAGAGGGCCGCTTCCGAATTCTCCCTTGACAGATACGTAACTACCTCGGAGATACTCTCCGCGCTATCCGAAGAAGCAAGGCCAAGGTTCGAGGGCATGCTCCGGGTCCACCCTCGAAGGAGCGCGTCGGGGATTGTTGTCGTAACCGCCTTCTCCGCCCCCTTCTCCTGCCCGCACGGGACATGCGTCTTCTGCCCGGGCGGCCCTAAGGTTGGCACACCACAGTCGTATCTCCCGCAGAGCCCGGGGATGAGGTCAGCCCTCGAGTCAAAGTTCGACCCCTATGGGCAGGTGACGAAATGCCTGGCGAAGTACAGGGCGAACGGACATGAAGTCGGAAAGGTGGAGACGATAATCGAGGGGGGCACCTTCATAGCTGTGTCGAGGGACTACCAGTCAGGATTCGTCAAAGGGGTCTACGACGGGCTCAACGGAGTGGTCTCCGCAACTCTGGACGAGGCGCAGACCTTCAACGAGTCGGCCCCGAGCAGGTGCGTCGGGTTGACCCTGGAGTCAAAGCCAGACTGGTGCCGTCCTGCCGACATAGACCTGATGCTTTCGTACGGGATAACAAGGCTGGAGATCGGCGTGCAGAGCCTCCGCGACGAAACCCTCGCCAAGAGCAACAGGGGGCATACGGTGGCGGATTCGGCAAGAGCCTTCCAGGTGGCAAGGGACGCGGGGCTGAAGGTGACGGCCCACATGATGCCCGGGCTTCCAGGGGCGACTCCGACGGAGGACCTCGAAGACCTGAAGCGGCTCTTCGAGGACGAGGCGTTCAGGCCAGACATGTCGAAGCTCTATCCGACCCTGGTCGTCCCCGGGACCTCCCTGGCGCGCCAGTACGAGTCAGGACGCTACGAACCCTACAGCACAGATACCGTGGTCGACCTGCTGAGCGACATGAAGAAGTCCGTCCCGTCATGGCACAGGATCATGCGGATACAGAGGGAGATCCCTGCCCGCGAGATCGAAGGCGGCGTCCGCGACGGCAACCTGAGGCAGCTCGTCCTTCAGAGAGCGAAAGAAAAGGGGTGGGGGTGCGGTTGCATAAGGTGCAGAGAGGTCGTCCTCAGGGAGCCAGACGCCCTTTCCCAGGATGATGAGCTGAGCTACCTGGAGTCGAGATACAGAGCCTCCGGCGGGGACGAGGTCTTCGGGTCCTACGAGTTCAGGCGCTCGGGGCTCATCGCTGCCTTTGTGAGGCTCCGCGTCCCATCGCCCGCGGCGCACAGGGCCGAAGTAAACGGGGCCGCAGTCGTCAGGGAGCTGAGGGTCTACGGGCAGGCTCTGAGGGTCGGCCGCAGAGAAGGGACGGCCTGGCAACACCGAGGCATGGGAGCCTCACTGATGCGGAGGATGGAGAAGGCCGCCAGGGAAGAGTTCGGGGCGAGGAGGCTGCTCGTGACAAGCGCAGTAGGCACGAGGAACTATTACAGGAAGCTGGGGTATGAGAGGGCCGGTCCCTACATGGCCATGGACCTCGCCTAGATTCGGGCGTCGTTCGAACAATCCTTTAAGACGGAACCGGCTCGGCTCCGGTCGCATGGGGGACCTCTCGGGGTACAGGGGCGACGCCCTGCGTTTTCTAAGGGAAGCCGGGGCTTCCGTCGGGGACGTCATCGAAGCCCAGACCTCCTGGGGGGTCGTCACCGGGACCCTTGTCCCCCGTTACGTCTATGGTGAAGGGGACCGCATTGTCCTCAAGCTCCGGTCGGGGTACAACGTGGGCCTGAATCCTTCCGGCCTGAAAGGGGCGAGGGTGGTCGAGAAAGGGGAGAAGCCTTCGTTCTCCGCCCCTGCCCCGCCGAAGCCGGCCAAGGGCCTTCCCAGGGTGCTCATCATCGGGACCGGGGGGACGATAGCTAGCAGGATAGACTACCGCACCGGGGCGGTGCACCCCGCCGTTTCCTCGGCCGAGCTCCACTCGCTCGTCCCTGAGCTGTCAGACGTCGCAGAGGTAGAGCCAGAGATAATGTTCGACATACTAAGCGAGAACATGACCCCCCGCCACTGGGCCAGGCTCGCCTTGCGAGTGAAGAAGGCGGTGGACGACGGGATTGACGGCGTGGTCATCACCCACGGAACAGACACCCTCGGCTATACGGCAGCTGCGCTCAGCTTCGCCCTCGCTGGCGTGCCGGTCCCTGTCATACTGGTCGGAGCCCAGAGGTCGTCAGACAGGCCCTCCTCGGACGCCCCACTGAACCTGATAGCTGCGGTCTCGGTCGCGGCCAGGGCCGGCTTCGCCGGGGTCTATGTCGCCATGCATTTGGGGGAGGACGACGACAATGTCGCCTTCCACAGGGGGACGCGGGTCAGGAAGAACCACACCAGCAGGCGGGACGCCTTCGTTTCTGTCGGGGTGCCGTTGGCCGCCGTCTGGGGGAAGGGCGGGATGGAGTTCACTTCAGAGGGGCTCCCGGCGAGAGGGGGAGCGTACACCCCCAGGTTGAAGTTCGACGGAAGGGTGGCGCTGCTGAAGTTCTACCCTTCGATGCCCGCGGCGCTGATAAGAGCGGCGAGGAGAAGTGGCACTAGGGCGCTCGTCATCGAAGGCACTGGGCTGGGCCACGTGAGCGGAGAGATCATTGTAGAGCTCCGGCGCTTCGTGAAGGCGGGGGGGCTTGCGTTCATGACTTCCCAGTGCATCGGGGGGCGGGT
>JACWAI010000091.1 GCA_014874415.1 Nitrososphaerales archaeon | reverse complement strand
GGTTACAAGCTTGGAGGGCTTGTGTCCTCTTGGCATGCATGTCATTAGACCAGGCTGGACGACGACCGCACGGGCCGCCGCGGCTCACCCATCGCTTTTAATCGTTCAATCCGCGCCGAGCCTTCTCAACTTCATAAATCACCCTCGAAGCCACGACCTGGGCCTCGAGTGGCTTCGGGTTCACCCTGACCAGCTCATCGAAAGCAGAAAGGGTCTCTGCTGTGAAGTGCCCGTGTGGGAAGCCGCCTACGACGACGCACGGTTCCGTGGCTGCAGAGAGCTTGCGGGCCAGTTCCTCGACCGACATCTGCTTCCCCTGCACCGACAGCCCGATGACGGCATCTGCTCGTATGCTCCTGAACAGCTCTTTGATGCCCATCGGACGTACTTTGATCAGGCCCGTCCCCGGCTTCTCACTGAGCGCCTCCTCCATCAGCCCCCTGAACCTAATGTAGTTCTTCGGAAGCCTCGTCTTCTCGGCGATCGCCAGCACCACGTCGCCGCAGGTGTGGACGAACACTTTCACCTTCCCGTCGAGGTACAGCGGCGTCCCGGTCACGCTGAGCAGTGCGACGTGGACCAGGTCTGGCCTACCCCTCTTCTCCGAATCCTTCAGCCTTGTCATGGCCGAGTGGTGGAAGCTCCGGTCGAGGAGGATTTCGGAAGCGTCTGCCTCCCTCCGCTTCGAGTCGCTCACCACCGCCGGGAGCTTCCTGACCTCCTTCGGCACCAGCTCTAATGCCGACTCGGCGAGCACGAAATTCAGCAACGGCCAACGGAGGGGAAGAGCATCATTAAGACCTTCCAAGAGAGGCTAGGTCCATGAAGCAGCGGGGAGGGAAGAAGGAAGACGCGGCATCCATCGTCAGGCTGTTGACCGAGTCTGCGGTGAAGCTGTCTCACACCAACCCTGCCATCGCGAAGGAGCAGGCCGCCCTTGCAAGGAAGGTGAAGCTGAGGTTCAACGTCCGCCTCGACCCGTCCCTTACGCGCTTCACCTGCAGGGGGTGCAAAGGCCTCCTTGTCCCCGGGGTCAACGCCAGGGTGAGGTTGGGCCATGGGAAAACCACCATCCTCCGAGTGACCTGCGCCGATTGCGGCCACGTAAACCGCCGAGTCCTGAAGGAAACTTAAATACTGAAGAGAAGGGCTCGGAAAACCGCTTCGTGAAACGTTATGGTAAGTGTACACGACGTCCCGTCTGGCAAGCTGATATCCGCCCTAGCGGTGCAGGTGAAAGGCCTCCCCGGGATGGAGGAGCCGGACTGGGCCCGCTATGTGAAGACGGGCTCACACGCTGAAAGGCCCCCGACGGACTCAGATTGGTGGTTCACCAGGGCAGCCTCTCTCCTCCGCAAGCTCTACCTCCATGGCCCGGTCGGGCTGACCGACCTCAGGCGGGCCTACGGCGGGACCAAGGCCCTCCACTACTACCCGAAGCACCACAGGGACGCAGGCGGCTCGTCGGTCAGGAAGATCCTGAAGCAGCTCGAGCAGGCGGAACTGGTTTCGAAGACACCCAAGGGGAGGATCCTCACCTCCAAGGGGCGCGCCATGCTCGACAAGGCGAGCAGGGAGATATTCACGTCCATGAGCGAGGAGAACAAGGCTCTGGCGAGGTACGCCTAGCCATGTCCGAGCAGCCGCAAAGGCAGCCCGACAAGGACGCGCAGGAGCGCAAGATGATGAGGGAGGCGGCCCTCAGGATGGCCCTGACCTCCGAAGCGAGGCAGCGCCTGGCCAACGTGAAGATGGTGAACCCGCAGCTAGCGTCCTCCATCGAAGAGTACGTGATCCAACTGGCATCGTCCGGGAAGCTGAGGAGCGCCGTGGACGACGATCAGGTCAAGCAGATGCTGGCCGCGCTGCAGGACAAGAAGCGGGAGATCAAGATCAGGAGAGCTTAGCATGGCGAAAGTGAAGGACACTTCGAAGAAGAACAGGCTCGCTAAGGCAGGCAAGCAGTCCAGGTCTGTCCCGACGTGGGTGATAGTGAGGACCAACAGGGCGGTCAGGACCAACCCGAAGCGCAGGAACTGGAGGCAGCGCAAGCTGAAGCTGAAGTGATGATAGATGTCTGAACAGAAGATGGAAGAGCTGACCAGGACCTACGTCGTCCCGCTGGGGGTCGTCTTCGAGGCCCCGCCCTACAGGAGGGCGAAGAAGGCTGTCATCATCATCAGAGAGTTCGCCACCCGGCACATGAAGGCACGCCAGGTGAGCATCGACGTCGAGGTCAACGAACTGATCTGGTCCAGGGGCATTAAGCACCCGCCTCGCCGGATCACGCTCGAGATGGAGCGCGACGAGGACGGTGTCGTGAAGGTAAGGCTCCCTCCAGAATCAGAAAAAGTGTGACCTAATGGGTCTGCACCTGATCGACATCTACCGGAGCCCCAACATAGGCGTCTTCCTGAAGGCAAGCGACAGGTTCCTCCTCGTCCCGAAGGGGCTGGCCCAGACAAAGACTGACAAATTCTGCTCGAGCCTCGGGGTCACGGCCGTCCCCTCTTCCGTCGGCGATTCAAGGCTCCTCGGTCCCCTGGTGGCCATGAACGGCAACGGCATGCTCCTGTCCAGGCTGGCGGAAGACTACGAGGTGAGCGAGCTGAAATCGGCCACGGGCCTGAACGTCCAGCGATTCGAGTCGAAGCTGACCGCGGTGGGAAACCTGGTCGTTGCCAACGACAGATGCGCGCTCATTTCGCCCATCCTTGACGGGCGGGCCGCCTCCCAAGTAAAAGACGTCCTCGGGACCGAGGTGGAACGGACCCACATAGGCGAGTATTACCAGGTGGGCTCGTTGGTGGTGGCGACCAACAGGGGCGCCGCGGTCTACCCGGGCCTGGACGAGAAGGAGGTGGCGAGGCTGGGCTCGCTGCTGGGGGTCGATGCCTACCCAACATCGGTAAACAGAGGCGTCCCCTATGTCGCGTCAGGGATAGTGGCCAACGCCAAAAACGCCGTCGTCGGCAGCCAGACGTCTGGGCCTGAGCTTGTCTTTATAACGCGGGCACTGAGCGTCTGAAAAATCAACTGAAATGAGCAGGCAGCAGCCCACCGCAGAGGAGACAGTCAACGCCCTCGTTGTCGAGATACGCGTCCTCGAAAGCACATACAACGAGCTCACGGCGAGGCAGAACCTCCTGGAAAGGGCCCTGCTCGAGAGCCGCGCCGCCCTCGACTCTATCAAGGGTCTTGGGAGCCAGCCGTCATCGGAAGTGCTCACCCAGATAGGAGGAGGGGCGATGCTCCGCTCGAAGCCCCCTTCGACAGAAAGCGTGCTAGTAAGCGTGGGCTCCAACGTGGTGATAGAGAAGCCGAAGGAGGAGGCCGTGGCCATGCTGGAGGAAAGGAGCCGGGACGTCGAGAAGACGCTCGTGTCTCTTATCGGTCAGAGGAACGAGATAGCCCAAAGGCTGAACTCCGACAGGGATGTCCTCAACAACCTGATGGCCCAGAGCCAGCAGGAGTAGTCCCATGTTCGACAGGCTGAAGCAGGCGTTTTCAGCCGTCACAAGCGCCGTAAAAGAGAAGCAGCTCAGCGACAAGGACCTCGACGACGTGGTCTTCAACTTCCAGCTCGCCCTGATCGAAAGCGACGTGGCCCAGAGCGTCGCAGAGGCGCTTACGGCCGAGGTCCAGAAGAGCGTCGCAGGCAGCAAGGTCGACCGCTCGGCCGACCCCTCGGAAGTCGTCGGGGAGAGGCTCACCACCGTCCTGCAGGCCGCGTTCTCCAAGGCAGGTTCAGTCGACCTGGTGGCGAACGTCAGGGAGAAGGTCAAGAAGACAGGGGGGCCCTACGTGGTCCTGTTCCTCGGGATAAACGGGACGGGCAAGACGACCACTGTGGCCAAGGTGGCGAGCTTCATGCAGAAGAGGGGGCTCTCGGTCGCCGCAGCCGCAGGGGACACCCACCGGCCGGGGGCCATCGAGCAGCTAACCGAGCACGCGGGGAGGCTCTCCGTGAAGGTGGTCTCTCAGCGGTACGGGGCCGACCCCGCCGCCGTAGGAAGGGACGGGGTCCTCTACGCCAAGGCGCATCACGTTGACTGCCTCCTGATAGACACCGCAGGGCGCATGCAGACGAACCAGAACCTGATGGAGGAGATGGCAAAGATAGTGAGGGTCGTCAAGCCCGACTTCCGCGTCTTCGTGGCAGACGCACTTACGGGGAACGACGCTGTCTCCCAGGCCGAGCTCTTCAACCAGCACGTCGGGTTCGACGGGGCCATACTTACGAAGGCTGACGCGGACGTCAGGGGCGGAGCCGCCCTCTCCATCGTCTACTCCACGGGGAAGCCAGTCATCTTCCTGGGCATGGGACAGGGATACGACGACCTCGTCCCGTTCGACACCCAGAAGTTCCTCGGCTCGCTGCTGGAGCTCTAGTCGGGTTCCAGGGAATCACGCGGGTAGGTCCTCTTGGCCTTCGCGGCCACAGACTCTTCGATTTCGGCGGTGACGAAAGGCTCCGACTTGCTCGTGGTCGCCAGGACCTTCCCGTCCGGGTCCACGATCCAACCGAGTCCGCCGAACTTGGCGGGCCCTTTCTCACCTTTCCTGTTCGAAGAAACAGAGTACGCCCCAGAGACGACTGCGGCCACCCTTCCTCCCGCGAGCCACTTATCGGTGCTCATCCCAGTGCATCTGGGGGTCGCGATGAGCCCGACCCCTGCCTTGCCATAGAACCTTGCGTTCGCCATCGACCAGAGGTCACTGCAGATCATGAACCCAGCCTTCCACCCCGCCACATCGAATGGGGCGAACTTCCTTGCGCCTCTACTGTACCATCTAGCTTCGTAGTAACCCGCTTCGTCGGGCAGGTAGCACTTGCGGTGAGAGGCGGTCACTCCCGTCCTGGACCAGGCGAATCCTTCGTTGAACCTACGGTCCCCCGAACCGACGGGTCTTGACCCCAGGACTACATTCGCCTCCAGCTCTGCCATGCGGCCCATCCACTTCCTGTGCTCCTCTACCGCGTCCCTCCAGACATCGGCATCGAACTTGGGGTAAGCGAAGATCCACGTGCTGAATGGCGTTTCTGGGAGCACCACCATGTCCGAAGATTCGCGCTTCGCGTGCCTGACCAGGCGTCCCCATTCTGAAGCGAAGGCAGACCTGTCATCCGGGAGCTCGCAGACGGTTACCTTCATCGCCATGCCCACCCTGGTCAGCCTCTTATCCGTTCGAGCCTAGCCTAGTTTCCTCTGCTCCTCGGCGATGAGCTCGGTGAGGGCCTCGAATGCGCGGCTCGCATCCTTCATCTCCACGAGCATGATGGTGTCCGTGTAGCAGCTCACGGTGTCCTCCACATTGATGCGCCTCCTGAAGAGCTGATTGTAGAAGGCGCTGATGCACCCGGGGGTCGTCACGATGTCCTCGGGGCTGTGGACGGTGATCGCAGCTTCTCCTTCTCCCTCATCCAGAATTTCCGCGGCAGCCAGCGATCTCTTGACCCTGGAGTGGAGCTTCTGATCGAAGATCATTGTGATGTAGGAAAGAGACTCGGAGACCTGGATGAAGTCCTCCTGGTTCCCCGAAAGCAGGGTGGTGACCGTCTGGAGAGTCCTCCTTGTCCTCTCGACTGACAGCCGTGAGACTTGGGTCCTGACGTTGACGACGCTCCCGGCGATGACCTTGGTCACCCGGGGCGTTGGAGACGAGTATGACCCTCTCAGGCGTTTTAGAGCGGTGGCGATCCCCACCTCGCTTACCCCCTTGGCCTTCTTGCCCGTCCTCGCCGCTACCTTGGGGATCAGGATCCTCGCCAGCGCACTCAGGTTGACGTAGTCTCTGGCTATGGCGTCCTGGATAGAGAGGTCAGAATCGACCTCAGCCTTGACCGCTTTTGTCACAGACAGGCCGTTGGCCAGTTTCGGGTCATGTTTGACCAAAACATATTTTTCCTGTCCGTAATCTATAAAAGTATTCTTCAGGGCGACATGAAAAGTAATTGCGTAGAACGGTTGCCCTCGCGTTTTCCGGCGGATTAGACACTTCAGTCTGCGTCAAGTGGCTTCAGGAGAAGTACGACGCCGAAGTGGTCACCGTCACACTGGACCTCGGTCAGCGGGACGACATGAAGGAGATCGAAAGGCGCTCCAGGCAGATCGGGGCCAAGAACCATTACACCGTAGACGCGAAGGAGGAGTTCCTCCGCGAATACATCGCCCCGGCCATAAAGGCCAACGCCCTCTATGAGGGGAAGTACCCGCTCAGCACCGCCCTCGGCAGGCCCCTGATCGGCAAGAAGCTCGTCGAGGTAGCCGAGAAGGAGGGAGCCACCGCGGTGGCACACGGCTGCACAGGAAAGGGGAACGACCAGGTGAGGATAGACGTGACCGTTCGCGCCATGAACCCGACCCTGCAGGTGATCGCCCCAGTCCGCGAGTGGAACATGAGCAGGGACGAGGAGATAGCCTACGCCCAGAAGCGCGGATTACCTGTGAAGCCGTCGAAATCGATCTACAGCGTCGACCAGAACATCTGGGGGCGCTCCATTGAAAGCGGCCCCATGGAGAACCCCAGCACCGAGCCCCCGGAGGAAGCCTTCGAATGGACGGTGTCCCCTGAAGAGGCGCCTGACGAGCCGGGGTATCTGGACATGACCTTCCGGGAAGGGATCCCCACCAGGGTGAACGGGAGGTCTATGGAGCCCCTGAAGCTTGTCAGCTACGTCAACCAGCTCGCCGGCTCGCATGGCGTCGGGAGGATAGACCACATCGAGGACAGGCTCGTGGGGATCAAGTCCCGCGAGGTTTACGAGTGTCCCGCCGCATCGGTCATCATAGAGGCTCACAAAGACCTGGAGAAGCTTGTCCTCACAAGGCATGAGCTCGACTTCAAGGCCCAGGTGGAGAGGGAGTGGGCCTGGCTCGTCTACTCGGGGCTCTGGCTCGAGCCTCTGCGCATCGCCCTGGACAGGTTCATTTCAGCCACGCAGCACCGCGTCACCGGCTCGGTCCGCATGAAACTCTACAAAGGCTCGGCCCGGGTCGTCGGAAGGTCGTCCGAGTATTCCATCTACGACGTCGGCCTCGCCACCTATGGCCGCGGCTCCACCTTCGACCAGAAGAGCGCCGTCGGCTTCATCGAACTCTGGGGGCTCCAGTCGCGGGTGGCAGCGGGCCTGAACTCGCAAGTTGAGGAAAAAAGGGAGAATGGACATCAGAGGACCAAGGCTAAGGAAGCAGAGTGAAAGGGCTCTCGCCTTCACCTCCTCGATGGCATTCGACGGGCGCATCTCGCGCCACGTCATCGCGGTGAACATCGCCCACACGATCGCCCTCATGGAGGGAGGGGAGGTGAGCAGGGAGGCGGGCTCGAAGTCCCTGAAGTTCCTTCTCAGCGCCTCTTCCGAGATCCCCACCGGCGCGAAGGCCGAAGACTTCCACCAGATGCTGGAGCAGCAGGCTGTCGACGCCCTCGGCCTGGAGACCGCCGGCTACCTCAACTACGGGAAGAGCAGGAACGACCAGGTCGCCACGGCCATCAGGATGGAGCTGAGGCTGAAGCTGATTGAGCTCCTTGGCGCGGTATTGGACCTGCAAGGGGCCATGCTCCAGCTGGCGGGCAAGGACGGCGCTCTGATCATTCCCGGTTACACTCACTTGCAGCGCGCCCAGCCTGTCACTTTGGCGCACCACTTCTTCGCACACTTCGACGCCTTCCAGCGTGACGCGGAGAGGGCCCTCCAGCTGTATGCCAGGGTCAACCTGTCCCCCATGGGCGCGGCGGCCATGGCAGGGACCGCCGTGAAGATAGACAGGAAATCCGTGGCCGAATCTCTCGGGTTCGAAGGGATAGTCAGAAACGCCATGGACGCGGTTTCGGCGAGGGACACCGCTGTGGAGGCGCTCTCCTGCGCCGCCATGACAATGCTCGACGCCAGCAGGCTTGCCGAAGAGCTCATCCTCTGGAGCACTTCGGAGTTCGGCCTCATCGAGCTAGACGACGCCTACGCCGCTTCGAGCAGCATAATGCCCCAGAAGAAGAACGCGGTGGCCGCCGAGATGGTCCGGGCGAAGTCCGGTTCCGTGATCGGGGACCTCATGGCCGCCTGCGCCATCCTGAAGGCTCTGCCCTACTCGTACAACCTGGACCTTCAGGAGGTCACCCCCCAGGTCTGGCGCGCCCTGGACGACACGATCGAATCAGTGAGCGTCCTCACAGGCATGATCTCCTCTGCTTCGATTCAACCCGACTCGCCGGGGAAGAAGACGCCGGACGACAGCTCCACGGCCGTGGCTCTGGCGAATTACCTCGTCAAGGAACATGGCATCTCGTTCAGGCAGGCTCACGCCATAGTCGGATATCTGGTCAAACTCTCAGTCGAATCGGGTAAGCCGCTCCAGGAGGTCGCCCCACCCAAGATGGCCGCAGCCTCAGCCAAGTTCGGCAGACGCATCACCATCGACCCTGGCACCGCAAAGGAGATCCTCGACCCCAGGCGTTTCCTCGAGAGCATAGTCACCGAAGGAGGGAGCAACCCGCGCTTCGTCCCCGAGGGCCTGAAGGCGCGTCAGAAGGAACTTTCGCTTGCGAAATCCGCCGTCTCGGAGATGAGTTCGTCCCTGAAGTCGTCGGAGAGGAAGCTGAACGCAACCGCATCGGGCATGGCCCGGGAGGTGAAATCAAGGGTTGAACACTAGCTGCAAGGAGTGCGGGGCAGCGCTGGCCGTCCCCAACGACGCCATTGTCGGGGAGATAGTCTCGTGCAAGGACTGCTCGACGGAGTACGAGGTGGCCGAGATAACAAACGGCAACGTGCTCCTCAAGCCGGCCGAGCAGGTCGGAGAGGACTGGGGCGAGTAAGTGAAGCTCAGCATCACATTCGACAGGCTGAGGTGGGAAGAGAAGGCACTCAGCGACGCCGCCCGTTCGGCAGGGTTAGAGGCATCTCTGGTCGATGCCAAGGGACTGGTCTTCGAGCTCCCGAAGAAGCGCCCCGAGTTCGGGGACGTCGTGCTGCAGCGGTGCATCAGCCACTACAGGTCCTCCCTGCTCACCCAGACCCTCGAAGGCTCGGGGCTGAAGGTGATCAACAGCTTCGCCGTCGCCGAGACGTGCAGCAACAAGCTGGCCACCAGCATAGCCCTGGCGAAGGCCGGGGTCCCGACGCCACGAACCCTTCTGGCGCTCACACCGGAAGGCGCCGAAGAAGCAGCCGAGAAGCTGGGCTTTCCTCTAGTGCTTAAGCCGTTCACAGGGAGCTGGGGTCGGATGGTGACCGTCGTGCGCGACAGATCAACCCTTCAGTCTTTGATTGAATTCAAGGAGGAGCTCGCGAACCCTCAGGAGCAGCACATGTACTACATGCAGGAATACATCAAGAGGCCACCCAGGGACATCAGGGCGATAGTTGCGGGAGACAGCATCATAGCGTGCGTGCACAGGATCGCGCCCAAGGGAGAGTGGAGGACCAACGTGGCCCGCGGCGCAGTCTCGAAGGCCTTCAAGCCCGACAAGGAGCTGAAGGAGATCATCCTTTCGGCGGCGGAAGCTGTGGGCGGAGGCATCCTGGGAGTGGACGCCATGGAGCCCGAGTCAGGCTACCTGGTCCATGAGGTCAACAACACGGTGGAGTTCAAGGGCGCCCAGTCGGCAGTGGACGCCGACATCCCTGGCCAGCTCATCAAATACGTGGCGCAATCGGTGAGGAACTGATTTGGTCCGCGTCGGAGTGCTCGCAGCTTCAGGCTACATAGGCGGGGAGCTTCTGCGCCTCCTCCTGCAGCACCCGGAGGTCGAGATAACGGCAGCAACCTCGAGAAAGTACGCCGGGGAGTACGTCTTCCGCGTCCATCCGAACCTACGTGGGATCACCGAGCTGAAGTTCTCCCCCAACGACCCCTCGAAGCTCACGAGCTCCACCGATGTCGTGTTCGCCGCGCTCCCCCACGGCGAATCTGTGAAGATCGTCCCCCAGCTCGCGGACGCCGGGCTCAGGGTCATAGACCTCAGCGCCGACTTCCGGCTGAGCGACAAGGGGGAGTATCCCAGCTGGTACGGCTACGACCACCCCAGGCCCGACCTTCTCGAGAAGTTCGTGCTCTCCGTCCCGGAGATCAACAGGGAGCAGGTGAAGGGCGCCAGGCTGGTCGCATCCCCGGGGTGCATGGCGATCACAGCCATCCTCGCCCTCGCGCCCCTGCTCAAAGAGAAGTCCCTCGGTATAGACAGGGAACACATCGTGGTCGACGCCAAGGTGGGCTCGTCGGGGGCAGGAGGCAAGCCGTCGCTTTCCACTCACTTCTCCGAGCGCTTCAGCGTCGTGAGGCCTTACAAGCCAGCCGGGCACAGGCACGCCGCCGAAATCGAGCAGGTGCTGGCAGCCATGGCAGGGGAGAAGGTGAAGGTCTCGATGTCCGCCCACGCGGTCAACATGGTCAGAGGCATACTGATCACCTCGCACCTGTTCACGGCCACTGCGGTAAAACCCCTGGACGTCTGGAAGGTATATCGCTCGATGTACACAGGGAGCTACTTCGTCCGCCTCGTCAGGGACAAGCAGGGGCCCTTCCGCCTCCCCGACCCCAAGCTCGTGGTAGGTTCGAACTTCTGCGACATAGGCTTCGAGATAGAAGAAAGGACGGGCCGCCTCGTCGCCCTCTCAGCCACAGACAATCTGATCAAGGGAGCCGCGGGCAACGCCATCCAGTCGATGAACCTGATGCTCGGATTCGACGAGAAGACTGGGATCGCCATGGCTCCCCTCCATCCGGTGTAACTCGAGATGAGAATAGTAGTGAAGATAGGAGGGAGCCTGATGAAGGAGGGAGTGCCGGCCCAGCTCGTGGAAGACGTCGTCGCGCTGTCCCCCTTGCACCAGCTTGTGCTCGTCCACGGAGGTGGGGACGTGGTGACCGACTACGCAAACCGCCTCGGAAAGGAGCAGCGCTTCGTCGTGTCCCCTGAAGGGATCAGGAGCAGATATACCGACAGCGAGACCGCCGAGATCTACCAGATGGTGATGAGCGGGCTCCTCGCGAAGCGGCTCGTACTCGCCCTCGGGAGGGCCGGACTGAGGAGCGTCTCTCTCGCAGGGGCCGACGGGCTCCTCCTCCGTGGAAAGCGGAAGAGCAAACTGGTGATCATGGACGAGCGAGGGAGAAAGGTGGCCATAGAGGGAGGGTACACAGGCAAGATCGCCGAGGTCAACTCCGGGCTCATCGACACACTGCTTTCCCAGGGATACGTGCCCGTGGTTTCGCCCGTCGCGGCGAGCGAACAAGGAGAACCCCTCAACATTGACGGGGACAGGGCTGCTTCAACGATAGCCTCAAAGATCAAAGCCGACGCGGCCGTGTTCCTGACGAACGTTGAAGGGCTGAGCCTCGACGGGAAGCTCGCCACACACCTCACCCCTTCAGAAGCGACCACGAGGCTCCCGAAGATCGGCTTCGGCATGCAGAAGAAGGTGATGGCCGCCGTCGAGGCGGTGGAAGCCGGGGTCAGAGAGTCGATCATTTGCTCGGGGACCAGGAGCGCCCCGCTCGCGAAGGCCCTGGCCCACGACAAGTGCACGGTGATAAGCTCGCGATGAACCCGATCGAAGAGCTGGAGGAGTCCTATGGGGCGCCCGCCTTCAAGAAGTTCCCCCTCACCATTGTCCGAGGGAAGGGCTCGGTCGTCTGGGACTCTGCCGGAAAAGAGTACATAGACTTCATGACCGGCATAGGGGTCGCCCTCGTCGGCCACTCGAACGATTCCGTAGTCAACGCGATCCGGGAACAGGCAGATAGGCTAATCACATGCCACGGCACTTTCTACAACGACGCCAGGGCCGGCTTCATGGAGAGGCTCGTCAAGGCAGCGCCCGAGGGGCTTGGCAAGGCGCTCCTGACTAACAGCGGGACCGAATCTGTTGAGGCGGCCATCAAGTTGGCGAGGCGGCACACGGCGCGGAAGAAGATCATATCCATGAAAGGCGCCTTTCACGGGAAGACGTACGGGTCTCTGTCCGCAACCTGGAACAAGAAGTACAGGGACCCCTTCGGCCCCCTCCTGGAGGGGTTCGAGTTCGCCGAATACGGGGACCCGGCATCCCTCTCCCAGCTAGTCGACAACGATACCGCAGCGGTCCTCGCGGAACCCATCCAGGGAGAGAGTGGCGTCATAGTCCCTCCTGCCGACTACTTCAAACAAGTCAGGGAGATCTGCGACAAGGCCGGTGCCCTCCTGATACTCGACGAGATTCAGACCGGGCTAGGGCGAACGGGTAAGATGTGGGCCTCTGAGCACTGGGGGGTAACCCCCGACATAATGACGGTGTCCAAGGGGCTCGGCGGGGGCCTCCCGATCGGCGCCGCAGTAGCCACCGACGAAGTGGCCGGGAGCCTCAAGGGCGGAGAGCACACGAGCACCTTCGCCGGCAACCCGCTTTCCTGCGCGGCCGGGTCGGCGACCCTGGATTTCATCAAGCAAAACGACCTACCGCGGCAGGCGCAGGAGAAGGGGGGGAAGATGAAAACCGGGCTCACCAAGATAGCCTCGGAGCACAAGCTCGTGAAGGAGGTGCGCGGGCTCGGCCTGATGCTTGCCATGCAGACAAGGGTTGACATCCATTCTCAGCTCCTTTCCGCGGAGGCTAACGGCGTCATCTTCGCCTACTCCGGAAGGGACACCTTCAGGTTCCTCCCGGCGCTTGTCATCCAGGAGAGCCAAATATCAAAGGGGCTGGAGGTACTGGGGCGAGTGATAGGTGAAGAGGAAGCAAATAGACTCTAGCAGGATCGACGATTTGCTCCTGGGGCTGCTGAGGGAGGACGCCCGGGCGTCCAACACCAAGATTGCGACCAAGCTCGGCCTGTCGGAGTCAGCGATTAGGCGCAGGATCGACAACCTCAAGTCGAGCGGGAGGATACGAAGGTTCACCGTCGAGGTCGACGACAAAGACCTGAGCAGCGCCATAACTTGGGTCTCCGTAGACCCGGGAACGCCCACACGCCAGGTGAGCGAGAAGATTAGGGGCGTCAAGGGGGTCGAATCTGTCTACGAGACGGCTGGCCAGTTCGACATCGCGGTCGTCATTAAAGGTGCGAATATCGGCGAGGTGAACGCAACCATCGAAGGGATACGTCGTGCCGGCGGCGTGACAGGGACGAACACCACCATGGTGTTGCGGACAATTCGCTGAATTCGGCCGATTATCGTTATATCGGTATCCCTCCCAGCTTCAGAGAGGAGGAATTCAGCCATTATGAACTGCATCGAATGCGACGCCCAGGTCGCAATCCCGAACGACGCCATCCAGGGCGAAATCGTCTCTTGCAAGGAGTGCGGGACGTCATTCGAACTGGTGAGGGAGCAGTCTGGCAACCTCTTCACCCTCCGGCCCGCCGAAACGGAAGAAGAGGACTGGGGCGAGTGAGCGGACGCCGTCTTTCTCCCTACTTTACGACACCATCCGCTGGGAAGAGAAGGCCATCGTCAATGCGGCTGAAAAGCGGGGAGTCGGGGTCAACCTCGTCGACTCCAAAGACCTCTCGATCACCCTGAACTCTGGCGAGTTGCCTCTTGCCGACAGGGTGGTCCTGCAGAGGTCCGTGAGCTACTTCAGGAACGTCCACTCGACCGCGGCTCTTGAGTCAGCGGGCCACCGGGTCGTGAACTCCTTCGCCTGCGCCTGGGTCTGCGGCAACAAGCTCTTCGGGTCGTTGGCGCTCGTCAAGCACAGGATCCCGACCCCGAAGACGGTCCTCGCCATGGCGGAGGACTCGGCCCTGAAGTCGATCGAGAGCCTCGGCTACCCGGCCGTCGTCAAACCCGTGGTAGGGAGCTGGGGGAGGCTCTCCGCCCTGCTGAAGGACCAGGATGCTGCGAAGGCGGTGATTGAAGACAGGGAGCACATGTTCCCACTCTACCAGATATACTACCTGCAGGAGTTCGTCAGGAGGCCACCCCGGGACGTGCGCTCCTTCGTGATAGGCGGCAGGACCGTCGCCGCCATCTACAGGTACTCGGACTCTGACTGGCGGACGAACACAGCCCGCGGGGGGAAGGCAGAAAATTGCAAGATCACTCCAGAGCTGGACGAGCTCTCCGTGCGTGCGGCAGACGCGGTCGGCGGGGATTTCGTCGGCGTCGACCTCATGGAGGGAAAGGACGGGCTCCTGGTCCACGAGGTCAACAACACCACAGAGTTCAAGAACACCGTCCCTGCAACGGGGGTAGACATCCCCGGAATGGTTATTGATTATCTGATTTCGGTCCAGAAAAGATGACAGGCGCCGCAGACGAGCCCGTCGGGGTTCTCCTCGACGCCCTCAAGATCTACTCCCCCACGACAGAGGAGTCCGAGCTCGCTTCGTTCCTCGCAGGGAAGATGGAGAGGCTGGGATACTCCAAGGTCCGGATCGACAAGGCAGGCAACGCCGTGGGAGAGATCGGAAAGGGGCGGACCAGGCTCCTCTTCTGCGGGCACATGGACACTGTGCCCGGTAAGCTCCCGGTCTCAAGAAGACAGGGGAGGATCTACGGCCGGGGTGCCGCAGACGCCAAGTCCCCCCTCTGCGCCCTCCTGATGGCGGGCGCCCAGGCGGCCGACTCCGGGGTCCGCGTGACCTTGGCCGGTGCGACGCAGGAGGAGGGGGAAGGGGCGGGCATCGAGCAGATAATCAGCAGCGGGGCGAAGTTCGACTACGCGATTTTCGGGGAGCCCAGCGGCGCCGACCGGATTACCATCGGCTATCGGGGAAGGGTGAGCCTCTACGTCTCGGTGAAGACAGCCGGAGGCCATGCGGGTTCCCCCTGGGCGCAGCGGAGCGCCTTCGACGAATTCAACTCGCTTCTCGCCCGGCTGAAGAAGTACGAGCGGTCGATGGAAGTGGAAGGAGATCACTTCAGGTCCATCTCCATCTCTCCGACGCTTGTCAAAGCCGGGACATACCACAACGTCATCCCGAACCAGTGCGAAGCCACCCTCGACCTGAGGCTCCCTCCATCCATCTCTTCGACCAAGGCCATCGACGAGATACGCACCATCGCATGCCAGACAGACGAAGGCGTCCACGTCGAAATCACCCCCGGGGAGCCGACCGAAGCCTACGAAGCCGACACCGGTTCGCGTCTGGTCCGGGCATTCCAGAGGGCCATCCTTCTCCGCCTGAAGTCAAGGCCAAGCCTCATCCGGAAGACTGGCACGGGGGACATGAACACCTTCGCCCACAAGAAAAGTGCCGAGTGCGTGACCTACGGCCCGGGATTTTCGCGGACCAGCCATACCGATGGCGAGATGGTCCAGATCAAAGACTATCTCAACAGCATAGAAGTGTTGAAAGAGGCGATTCAGCAGCTGGACGCGTTGGACCAGGGGAAGAGGGCATGAAAGGCAAGGACTTCCTCACTCTATCTGAGCTGGAGCCCAACGACCTTGCGTCAATCCTACCGGTTGCGGCCCGGCTGAAGAAGGAGAGAGGAAAACGTTTCGGGTCCACCGCGCTCTCCGGGAAGAGCGTGGCATTGATATTCGAGAAACCGAGCACCAGGACCAGGGTCAGCTTCCAGGTCGCGATAAGCGAGCTCGGCGGCCACGCTATCAGCCTGAGCTCGAACGAGCTCCAGCTGGGGCGAGGAGAGACCGTCGAGGACACGGGGCACGTCCTCTCCCGCTATGTCCACGGCATAATGGCACGTGTCAACAGGCACGCCGACCTGCAGCGCCTCGCAGCTTCCTCCAGCGTCCCGGTCATCAACGGGCTGAGCGACCTCTATCACCCCGTGCAGATCCTTGCTGACCTGCTCACCCTTCAGGAGCACAAGAAGAAGCTGAAGGGGCTGAAGGTCGCCTGGGTAGGGGACGGGGACAACGTATGCAATTCATGGATGTTCGGTGCGGCGCTCACGGGGATCGATTTCGTTGCCGCGACCCCGAAAGGCTACGAACCGCCTGAAGAGGTTGTCACACAGGCTGAACGGATGGCCCGCGAGCATGGTGGGAGCGTCGCGGTCGTCTCAGACCCTGGCAAAGCTGCATCGGGAGCAGACTGCGTCATCACCGACACCTTCGTTTCAATGGGGCTCGAAGAAGAGAAGCAGAAGAGGATTGCGGCGTTCATCCCGGAGTATCAGGTGAACAAGCCTTTGATGGCCCGAGCCAAGAAAGACGCGATATTCCAGCACTGCCTCCCCGCCCACAGAGGGGAGGAGGTCACCGCCGACGTGATGGACGGCCCGCAGTCGGTCATATTCGACGAAGCAGAGAACAGGCTCCACACGACGAAGGCGCTCCTCTGCTTTCTCATGCTGGGCCGCAGGGACTACGCTGCCCTCACACCCTGATTTCTTCTAGCCCGGACTGTTTCACGAGCTTGACGATCTTCTCCTTATGCTGGCCCAGCCCCTTCCAGTCGAGGACAGCATACCTGACAGGGGCGGTAGACCGCGACAGCATCTGCCCGACCATCTTCTCGTCCACATGTTCCAGCGCGTACTTTGGTGCGACGAAGGCGAATGACATGTCCTCTTCGATGACCAGCTTCATGAACTTCTCAGGGTAGTGGGTGCCTCCGAAGCCTATGGCCGCTTTGCTCCATATGCTCCTCTCCCGGAGGCTCTCCATGAGAGACCTCCCGACGACCGCCGCCGCCTCCTTGTCCCCCCAGTACTTCTCAGAGGAGCCAAGCTCCACGAAGAGGAGAGGCTTCTGCAGCGACGTGGGCCCGTGATGGGTCGCCTCCATGGTGATCTCGTATCCTTTCACCTCCCCCCTGTGCTTCCAGAGAGCCATCAGGTAGTTCTTCAGCAGCGACGGGTCGGCCCTCCCGAGCTCCTTCCCCAGGCCTCCGAACTTCGCCTCGGCCGAGAAGTTTCCCGTGGTGTGGGCGGTCAACGACGCGATGCCTGATTCTGCGCTGTGCCTCGAAAGGAAGATGTAAGCCTGGGGGTTGAAATATTCATCCAGGGCAGGGGGAAAGACTATCATTCCTTCGAACCGAGCCAGCAAAAACGAGTCTTTCTGGAATACAGGCTGGCCCAGCAGGTTTACCCCTGTGGAAGTGAAGCCCTGGCTCTCGACCAGGGCGTCGGCCAAGGTTCTGGATGCCAGGTCCGTGGATGAAGCAAGTATCACGGTCGCGGGTTCTCCTTGGGGTGTCATCGCCCCTGGCCGTCAGGCAGGGGGTATTAACGCCTGGGCAGCTCTCAAGGGAGTAAGGACGTTTTCTGTACGATTATTACAGAAATAACTTCCATGGGCGATATATCCCCACGATGATAGACTCCTTTGAAGCCTGTATGAAGAGGCTATCTTCTGAGTTGCAAAGCAAGGCAGAAGGGCTCCTGCGCGTCTATGGGGGACTGGAGGGACTGGCGAAGAACCCGCCTTGGGTGATAGACAAGGTTCTGAAGACGTGGTTCACTGAGAACGAGAGAAAGGCGATTGTAAACTTCCTGTTTCAGGGGCTCAGGAAGGAGAACAGGGGTCTGATCCTAAGAGAGATGGGGATGAAGTAGGGGACGTGAAAGATTCTCACAGTACCCCGTCTCAAGTGACGTTAAGCATATAAGCCGAGCGACAGGGTCGCCTCAAGTTCGACCATGGGTTTCAAAGAGTTCTTGAGGTCCTCCAACGCCATCTTCAAGCTGGCCCACAAAAGCGACAGGGACGAGTTCACCCTCTATCTGAAGTTGGTGACCCTTGGGATCGCCGTCGTCGGCGCCATAGGCTTCCTGATCAAGCTCATCGGGAGCTTCTTCTTCGGCTGAAACGAGACGACCCTTCCACTGGGTGCCGCATTCTAGCTGAACGAGACTCCAGAGCGCATGTATGATCTTACTGCGAGGAAAAGGAACACAAGGGTGACCGCGACCAGGCCTGCAATCTGGTAGGCGTCTCCAACGGCAACAGCGCCCGAATATCCGTCCCTCACGACGTTCGCGACATAGGTGAGCGGGTTGATGTCGAAGAGGACCTGCAGGGCAACTGGAAGCTTCGGGCTAAGGGGGTAGAAGACGGTGCTCGCGAAATTGACCACGAATATGATCAGCACCTGGACGCTGTTGTAGGCGTTGTTCGACTTGAGCAGGGCCGACAGCACGAGCATGAGCGAGCCGAAGAAGATGGATCCCGCCAGAATCGCCACGATGATCACCAGCGCCCCGACGAACCCGATCGAGACTGTGCCGATCAGCAGGTAGGCGCCGACGAGCATGACTGCGGCTCCCGCGAATCCGAACATGACAGCCGTGAGCATGATGCCCAGAAGGTACTGGAGCCGGGTGAACGGCCCCACAAGCAGCTGAGCAAGCATGCCATACCTCCTGTCGGCCCAGAGCATGCTCCCCCCGACCGTCCCTGCCATCACCGTCTGAAACGCCATAATCCCGGGGGTGAGGAAGGGGAGGTACGAGTTGCCGGGACCTTCCCCAGAGACGATCGATTGGAACCCGTACCCGAAGAAGACGAGGTACATTGCGGGCAGGCCGATGAGTATGATGAGGGTGCCGTAGTCAGTATTGACCTTGATGTTCCGATAGACCAGCTTCAGGAGGTTGGGGTACGCCATCACCCGACGTTCTCCCTTGATACCGAGTCGATGAACACGTCTTCCAAGGTGTCCTTCCTCACGCTCAGCCACTCTATCTGCGCCCCCGTCTCTTTCGCTACTCCAAGGATGGCAGCAAGGGTCTCCTTTGGATTGTCCGACAGGACGGCCGCGGATTCAGACTCGCGCTTCAGGTTCGCCTGGGTCCCGAGCGTCGTTGCCAGCCTCTCGTAGAACCTTTCCGCCCCCGAGCTTTCCACAGTGAGCTCGATCGTCTTCTTCCCCTTGTACATGTTCTTCAGGTTGTCCACCGTATCCATGACCAGTATCCTTCCCGAGTCGATCACGGCCACGCGGTCGCACAGGTAGTCCGCCTCCTCCAGGTTGTGAGTGGTGAAGACGACAGTCAGCCCTTTCTTCACGTCTTCCCGAACGAAGTCCAAAAGCTGCCTCCGCATTATGACGTCCAAGCCCACGGTCGGCTCGTCAAGGAAGAGTATGTCCACGTCGTGCATCATTTCTCTCGCGACCTGGACCCGGCGCTTCTGCCCTCCGGACAGGTCGAAGGCGCGCTTCTTCCTTATGTCCTCCAACCCGAACCTCTTGAGGAGCTCCTCGCGGCGCCTGACCCTCTCCTCCTTCGGGACGTTCCACAGCACGCCGTAGATGTCGAAGTTGCCCTGGACCGTCGTGAAGTCGAACGACTCGTCCTGCTGGACGACGCCTATCCTCTTCCTGATCTTGGGCCCGTCCTTGGACGGCTCCATCCCCAAAATGGTAACCGTCCCTTCCGTCGGCCTAATCAGCGTCGTCAGGATCTTGATCAGAGTCGACTTTCCGGCGCCGTTCTTTCCGAGCAGCCCGAAGACCTCTCCCTTCTTGACTTCGAAGCCTACGCCTTTGAGCGCGAAAGCCTTGCCATCATAGGTGTGCTCTAGCCCTTCGACGCGTATGACCGTCTGGTCAGACCGGCTAACCCTTGACAAGTTCTACAGGCCGGGCCCTGGACCGTCGGATAAAAAATCAGCGCACATCGAGTGACTACCAAAGGTTATGACCGCCTCAACACATCCGAAGGGCGTATGATTGAGGTGGGCAGGCTCCAGCCTGAAAGGTGGGAGGAGTACAGGGCGCTGAGGATGGAAGCGCTCCAGTCCGACCCTACGGCCTTCGGCAGCTCGGTCGAAGATGAAGTGCCGTTGTCCGAGGCAGAATGGGAGAGGAGGGCCGAGAACACCCTCTTCGCATTCTCGGACGGAAAGCCTGTGGGGATGATAGCGGTCGTCACAAGCACCCGCCAGAAGACGAAGCATGTGGCGGACATATTCGGGGTCTACGTCAGAAGCAGTGAGAGGAGGAAAGGGATAGGGAAAATTCTGCTTGAGAGCGCCCTGAAGGAGATAGCGAAGAACCCTGACGTAGAGAAGATCAAGCTCACCGTCAACCCTGAGCAGAGGGCCGCCCTGGAGCTATACAGGAAGGCCGGCTTCAGAGAGGTGGGGAGGCTCCGCCGGGAGCTGAAGGTGGGCGGCAGATACTACGACGAGCTGATGATGGAGAAGCACATCAGAGCCTGAGACCGCGTCTCATTGGCGGCGCGAGTGGTGTCGTCCCATAGGGCCGCTTCTCACGGGCCAAATGGTTAATAGGCCAACGAAAATCGGGCAGTTTCCGAAGTGTCCGTTTTGAGCGAACAAGAAAGAAACAACTCGATTTTCGCCGTCAAGACCACCGGAGGTCAGGAAAGGACGGTCGCGACGTTCGTTGCGTCACGGGCGGAGCAGCAGAAGAAACCGATCTATTCGATCCTGGCGTTGGACACGTGGAAGGGGTACATACTCCTGGAGTCTGCGAACTCACAGGCTGTAGATGAATCTGTCCAGGGTTTCAAACACGTGAGGAGCAAGATCCCCGGCATGATGCAGTACTCCGACATCGAAAAGTATCTCGTTACCAAATCCATGGTGGCACAACTGGATGAGGGGGACACGGTCGAGGTGGTAGCGGGACCCTTCAAGACCATGAGGGCAACCATAACAAGAGTGGAAAAGGAGAAACAAGAGATTACGGTCACCCTTATCGATACGGCCTTCGCCTTACCCATTACCATATCCGCTTCTTACGTCAAGGTCGTGGCAAAGGCAAAACCAGCGCCTTCACCATCCTAGGCTTCTTCCCCTTCGCTTCTGACGGGACAGGGGCCCCTCTTCAGGAGAAAAGGATTGCTCCTCCGCGAGGGTTAAAGGAGGGACAATCTGCTTTCGCCCATTCGGATGAGTCCGCCCAGCGACGCCACATATCAGAGCGCGATCGAGGTCCTCCGCAGGAACTCGACTCAGCGCGGGCTCAAGGCCTCCCACGCGTACTACAATCAGATATGGGCGCGCGACGCTTTCGTTTCGTTCTTGGGAGCCAACATGGTGCAGGATCCGGCGCTTCTCGAGTCCGCCCGAACGACCCTCGACACCTTCGCCAAGACTCGCGCTCCGCTCGGTCAGATCCCCAACTTCTATGACCTGAGCAAGGACCTTCCCGAGTTTGGTTTCTCAGGTTCCACCGACTCGTCCTGTTGGTACATCATCGGTCTCGCTAGCCTCTTCCACGCGACAGGAGACAGAACCCTCCTTGGCTCTGACCTCGACGCTGCCATGGACGCCTACAGGTTCGTCAGGTTCCAAGATGCGAACAACTCATGGCTAGTTGATTCCCCTCAGGGCGCCGATTGGATGGACGCTGCAATCCAACGGACGGGCAAGACCCTCTACAACAACGTGCTTTTCCTTGCTGCCACCAAGTGCATCACGTCGCTGCTTACCGCCGCCTCCAGGCCGCCCGATTCTTTCGGCTTGCTAGACTACGAGGCCCTGAAGGAGAGGTTCACCGATGTCTTCCTCCCTGGGGATGACAGCACCGGGAGGATCTCAAAGTATTGGCCGAGGCTGGCGACACATCACAAGGAGCAGAAGGTGGTCGACATGTCCAGGAGGTTCTACCTCCAGTACATCTCGTTCGCCAGAATCGATTCTCACTTCGACACGCTGTCGAACCTGCTTTGCGGGCTCTGGGGCGTCGCCAGCGAAGAGACGTTCCGCTCCATAATCGACATTGTGGAGAGGAGGAAACTCTCCAAGCCGTTCCCCATCCGGGTGTTGGATCCTCCTTACGAGAAGGGAGACGGAGGGTATGACGACAAGTTCGACGCCATGCTCCCCATACAGCACAGGAGCACCCCCCACGACTATCACAACGGAGGGGTGTGGCCCTTCGTCGGGGGGTTCTACGTGTGTGCCCTCCGCTCGCTTGACTTGGAGTATGCCGAGGCCCAGCTCGACAACCTGGCCAAAGCTAACGGCGTCTTCCGCGCAGGCGAAGATGTTGGCTTCAACGAATGGCTAGACGGGAGGAAAGGGGAAGCGAGGGGCCAGTATGGTCAGTCCTGGAACGCAGGGATGTACATGGCGGCTTATGCCTCCTTCCATGGGAAAGACCCCTTTGCATTCCTCCGGTGACGAGTCCAGGGGATGGAGACGGTCGCACCGCTCAATCTGAGGTCTGAGCGAGGTCAAGGGGATTCCATGGGCGGTGGTTTACGGCCGCTTCAGCATCTTCAGCTTCGAGCTTCTCCTGAATCCTCAGCAGCAGTCTCTTCACCAATGCTTTCGTCGTGAACCTTGAAGCGAACTTCTTCGCGTTCCTTCCAAGTCTTGTTCTGTATTCAGGATCTTCGACTAGGCGCGTTATTGCATCGACCGCTCCTTTCATGTCCCCGGGACCTCTTAGCACGATCCCCGTATGATTGTTCTTGACTATCCAGGCTTGGCCACCCACCCCGGAAGTCACCACGGGAACCCGCGCGCTCATGAATTCGAGTTGGGCGAGTCCGAGCGCCTCCAGTTTGCTCATGGTCAAGTTCAGGTAGGAGGCCCTAATCAGAGCAACCTTCTCTTCGTCCCCTATTTCGCCGAGTGTTGACAGGTTGGGAACACCTTGTGTGCTGCCCATTATCTTTCTCGCGTATTCTCCCTCCATTCTCCCCGCCACTACGAACCTGATGCCTCGCCGCCTCCGTAGTAGCCTTGCCACTTTGACTATTGCACCGACGTTCTTCCTCTTTTCCACTGTCCCCAGAAAGGTGACGAGTTTCTCTTTGGGAAGGAAGCCGTGCTTCTGTCTGAATTCTTTCACTTCCTCGGGGCTCAGACGCGGGGGGACCTCGATCCCGCCGGGGAAGAGCAGGCACTGCTCTCTGCGTGCGCCGAGCTCCACCATGTGCCTCTCGGCCATGGGGGTCGTGACGAGCAGCAAGTCCGCCTCTCCCATTATCCTCTTCAGGACGTAGTCATTCCACGCTCGCCGCCACTCGCGCTCTTGTAGCGAGTACCTCTCCGTCGCAGGTGGCTGGAAGTGACTCATGTGGCAGAATATCAGTCGCCTTCCTCCCTTTTCACCAAACATCCTCCTTTTCCAGGAGACGAACTGAGCCGTAAGATCGGGCCCGTTCCAGAGAGTAGAGTGGGTAATCAGAACCTGCAAGTCCAGCTCTCCGACAATCCGGTCGAGGGCAGAGACGAAGTTGCTGAATTCGATCCTTCTGGGCGGCCAGTCCACCTTCCGGCTCTCCACTCTGAAGACCTCGAATCCGAGGCTGTCGTCTTCGTATCTTACATATCCGCCGTTCCGCCTGACTTCGTCGGCGCTTATGACGGGCCGGAAGTCGTGGAACCTGCTCGTAATCAGCACCGCCCTGTGCCCTTGGGAGGCAAGCTCCTTCGTCATTCGCTGGGCCACCACCTCCTGGCCCTTGCTGGTGCTTGTCTGGTACATGATTACCCCGAAGTTCATTTCGTCCTGGTCACCTTGCCTACTCTTGCCAGTGCGCCCTCGAATTCGAATTCGCTTGTCACCAGCGCGGCTAACAACCCGGGCAGCTCCTCAGGCCGAACCGCAAGATCGCAGTTAAGACGGTCTGCCCTCTGGGAACGTTCTATGCAGATTGGGATTTCGCATTCTTCAAAGGCCGCGTTGTCCGCCTCATTATCTCCAAGGTACATGACCGGACCCCTTACGCCCAGAAGGTCGACGAGCTCCCTGACTGCCATTCCCTTGTCGATGGGAGCGGCGTAGACATCCGTGTATCTCTCGCCCACGTATTTGTTGATCTGAAATCCTCCGGCTTTGAATTCGGTCTCCGCGTCTTTCAGTTCGAGCGGGGGAGAGTTCGGAGTCGAGGCCCAGTCCAGCGAGACCCCAAGAAGCCTTCCGTCAGTCCCATGTTTCTCTTCCACTATGATATCCGGTGGCAGAGCTTTCCTGACTCGGGTCAAGATTTCACGGAAATTCCCGGAGACCTGTGCCAGACGTCCTGATCCATCCCTTAGTCTCACTTCGAGCCCAAGGACCGTAGCCCAAGCCCATGCGAATGGCGTTCTCGGCTTCACGAACTCAAAGTCCTTCGACGTGACGACCGCCACAGGAATGCGCGATGATACTTGCGAAAGCGCCGAGAGGAGCGGACCGGGCACCGCCGAATCCTCCCTGCGGACGTCCGCGGGCGCCAGGGTCCCATCGTAATCTGTGAAGAGTCCTGCTACCTTCATCGGAGCGTAACCTCCTGCCGTGCCGACAAGCTTCGGTCGAGGTTAATCAAGCGAGTCAGTATCTCTGACTTCAGGACGGCATGATCCTTTTCTCTCGCATTCAGCACGACCTTCACGATGTAGTAGTTCTTGTCGCTCTGCTCATTGATGAAGCAGTTGACCACGGGATAGCTGGCGACCTCCTTCTTCACGCGCTCCAAGACCATGGCTGGGTCGAGCTTGTTCGAGAACTCGTACCGGACGTTGAAGATGTAATCCCTGTTGGTATATGTCACCACCGCGGCGTCGGTGGCGATTATGGTGTTGGGAATCCTGATCGTCTGGCCTTCTTCGGTGAGTATTGTGGTGAAGAAGAGCCCTATCTCGATTACTTCGGCCATGTACCCTGCATAAATCTGATCGGGTGAGAAGTACTTGTACCCGGGACTCAGCGCCCCTTGAAAGGGTATGTGCCAGGACATGATTCTGACTTGAATTCCCGGCCTGATCGTCCCTGAGACCAAGATGAGAATCCCTGCGAAGAAGCTTCCAAGGGTAGGCTGAAGCGCCAACCCAAGCACCAGACCTCCGAAGGCGGCCGTCGCTAAGAATTCGGTCGGCGAAAAAGAAGCATACGAGAGTGCAGCTACGAGGCTCAGTATGTAACCCACGACCATGATTGCATTCTTCACCACGAGTGATGTCTTCTCAGGATGATTATGGATTCGGTGAATAGTCAGGGTCGAAATCTCTCGAGTGAGGAGTACACCCCCGAGCAGAATGACACCCGCATAGGCGTAGGTCATGAGGTAGCCGTAGGATGTCAAGTAGTGGTCAAGAACTGAAATGACCGAGACTACAGCCACTATCAGCACTACAACGAGAGCAAGTCGTCTGAGTTCAGAGGGGCTCACTGGAACCACGGACTCCTTCCGATTCCTTCGCCAACCGAGGGGCCGACCGGTGGGCTCGCTCTGTTGCACCTCTCTTGCCCATCATTCAGTACCTGGGAGAACCCGCTGCCCTTCAAATCGGCGTGTTTCTGCACTTTCTATCACTCCATACGAACCACTCCATCCCTTTTATCAGTTTCGTATGTCAAATCGTTATGACATATCTAACACTTAAATGCGCCGGCAAACCATAGCATCAAGCTGTGTCGAACGACGTATTCGCCACGAAGGTGCAAGAAAGGGCGGGGGCTCTGGGAACACTTTCAATGTTGGGTGGGACGATGGGGTTTTGGATGTCTACATCTTGGCGAGAAAAGCAGGGGTATCATAGGTTTGTTGCCTGCAATAAGTAAAATACACCTCGAACGGAACACGGAGAAAGCCAAGCCCAAATTGAAACTGGTAGAAATCATTCAGAATCCAGAAGCGGCTAAGTTGATCTCGGATCCTATGAGAAGGGCGATCCTGAACCTGTTGCGCCAACGCTCACTCACCGAAGCCGAATTAGCTGAAAGCCTCGGGCTAACCGATGCGACCGTGAATTACCACCTCCAACTCCTTAGGAAGGCGGGATTCATCACAATTGCAAAGCGGGAGGAGGAAGGGCACGGCATTATGCAGAAGTTCTATGCCCCGACAGCCTATCTCTACCTGCCTGACATAGAGACACTTCCAAGAGAAGTGGCGCGATATTTCTATCCAATCAACATCGAGAGAGCCAGAGGAGTTCTCAGCGTTCTTGGGAATCGCCATGGAATTGCGGGCCCCAACGGGCGCGATGTCGATAGGCTAGGGGAAGACTTTGCGAGGGCCCTCGTAACGGTGGCCCGGAAGTTCACTGAAAGGGAGGTGGACCAGGGCGAGGGCGAGGTCCTCGTGGGGAAGATCTACTCGGACGCCCTCTTGAAGTTTAGGCGACCGGATTAGCCTCAGACGCTTGAAGGTGGTGGAAACATGTCAGATTATCTTCTGGTCAGAGGTCCTCCCTGTCACCCCCCTAGGACGTCGAGGGAACCCTCAGTCTGATGAATCATTCCCGAAGGGAGCTCCTGAAGCTATGCGGGAGCCTGGACGGCAACGCTCTGAGCAGGAGGCCGAAAGGTGGGCCAAGGACCATCGAGGACTGTCTCAGGCACGTCGCCAGCGTCGAGCGGTGATTGTCCGAGCCGACAGGCGGAGAGGGGAGCTGAAGGTAACGCAAGGGCCCGATTACCCTCACTAGATTCGAATCGTCCTTAAATACAGTCGAGAGCCGGCGGGCCAACCCAAGAAGCGACCTGAGATGGGTGAAAAGAAGATTATCAACGTCCTGGTAACTGGCGGAGAAGCTAGCGCAGGTCCTCCATTGGGTCCGGCGCTGGGGCCGCTGGGGGTCAACGTCCTAGGCATAGTCAACGAGATCAACAAGCAGACCGGGGATTTCAAGGGGATGCGCGTCCCCGTGAAGGTGGAGGTCGACTCGGAGACCAAGCAGTTCGTGATCTCGGTCGGGACCCCGACCACCTCGGCCCTTGTGGCTAAAGAGTCAGGGATACCCAAGGGGTCGGGCAAACCGAACCTCGAGTTCGCCGGTGACCTGACCATGGACAAGGTGGTCACCATAGCCAAGAGCAAGATCTCAGGCTCCTACGCCGCCAGCGTCCGCTCAGCCGTCAAGGAGGTCGTGGGGAGCTGCGTCAGCATGGGGGTCAAGGTCGAAGGGAAGGACGCCAGGGAGCTCATGAAAGAGATAGACGCCGGAAAGTGGGACTCGAAGCTACAATAGCGTCTCATCCCCTCGGAAAACGGAAATTGAAGGCAGAAGGCTTTTAACCGATGTAAGAAGGCTCGGCAAGGAATTCGTGAAGAGTGTATGCTTTCCAACCAGCAGCTCGCCGAACTCGCAAAGAAGGGAAAGGAACAGGCAAAGGAAGCGAAGTTCACACAGTCCGTTGAAGTAATGATCTCGCTGAAGGAAGTAGACCCCAAGAAGACCGACCTCAACATAAACGAGATAGTCTACCTCCCCCACCCGATGTCCAAGCAGGCGAAGCTCTGCTTCATAGGCGGGGGGGACCTGGCTGTGAGGGCGAAGAACGCGAAGGCCAACCTTGTCATGGACCCTTCCCAGCTCGAGAACTACGGCGGGAGCAAGAGGGACGCCAAGAAGCTGGCCCGCTCCTACGACTTCTTCCTCGCCGACACGGCCCTCATGCCCAGGGTAGGCAAGGTCCTCGGCCAGGCGCTGGGCCCGAAGGGGAAGATACCGACCCCGGTGCCTCCGAACTCCCCCATAGAGGCGATGATCAACAGGATGCGGACGGCTGTCCGTGTCCGCAGCAGAGGGTCCCTCGGAGTGATGGCCAAGGTCGGGGACAGCAAGCTGACGGAGCCGGAGCTGGCCGACAACATAGTGGCCGTGGTGAACGCCGTCGCCAAGAAGCTCCCGAACGGAGACAAGAACATCAGGACGATAATGGTCAAGACGACGATGGGGAAGCCGGCGAAGCAGGCGGTGGACTAGATGAGCGAGACCGTCCAGGTCCAGAAGAAGCACAACCCGAAGAAGGCCGAGACCGTAGAGCGAGTCACCGGGCTGGCCAAGAAGTATCCCGTCCTCGCTGTCACAAACCTGTCGAAGGTGAGGTCGACCCAGCTCATGGCCGTCCGCAAGGCCCTGAGGGGGCACGCCGAGGTCTTCGTCGTCAAGAACAAGCTCGCCATACTCGGCCTCCAGGCGGCTGGGATCAAGAACGCCGACCAGCTGCTTTCGCACCTGACAGGCCAGAACGCCCTCATCTTTTCCACCTACGACCCGTTCAAGCTCTTCCTCACCCTCGACAAGAGCCACGTCTACCTCCACGCGAGGGCAGGGGACAAGGCTCCAAATGACATAATCGTACCAGCAGGCAACACCAGCCTCCCGGCCGGCCCGGTGCTGAGCGAGTTCAGGGAGGCCGGCATACAGACCAAGATAGAGGGGGGGAGCATCTGGGTGAACAGGGACTCGGTGGCGCTGAAGAAGGGCGCCGAAGTCACCCCGAAGTTAGCAAGCCTGCTCTCTAAGCTGAACATCAAGCCCATACGCGCTGGGCTAAGCATCGCCCTTGCCTACGAGGACGGCCTCATCTACGCTGGTGACCTGGTCGCCATCGACCTTGAGAAGTACAGGCAGAGCCTCCTGGACGCCTACTCTTCGTCGAGGGGTTTAGCCATCCTCATTGGCTACGTCACCAAGGAGACGGCGCCCGAGGTACTCGCGAAGGCATACAGAGAGGCGTTGAGCTTGGCCGTGGAAGCAGGGTTCGTCACAAAGGAGTCGGCTCCCATGATCCTTGGAAAGGCCGAAGCCCAAGCAGCGGCACTCACAGCCGAGGCTAAGAAGAAGGGCCTGACCGAATAAGAAAAGCTGTATCTCTCAGCCGAAGAGCGAAGCGAGACCCTGTAGAGCCTCTTCTTCCTTTTTCTCCTCTTCCTTGGGCTTCTCTTCCGCCTTCGCAGCCGTGGCTCCCGGAGCCGCAGCGGCCGCAGGCGCGGCAGCCATGGTGGCCGCGTTCTTCAGAGCCTCGTCGATGTTTACCTCGCTGAGGGCGGAGGCGAGAGCCTTGATCTTCACTTCATCGGGGGCCGCGCCCGTCGCCTTGACCACGCTGGTCAGGTTCTCTTCGCTGACAGGCTTCCCCAGCTTGTGAAGCAGGAGAGCAGCGTAAACGTACTCCATGTTAATTCGCAGGCAGGCGGTCTCCGTTCCGTATATAACTTTTTGACGGTGAGAGGTGCTATCCCTCTTGCCTCGTCATGATCATATGCTCCGTCCTGAATCCTAGCTTCTCATAGAGGGACAGCGCGACCTTGTTCTTCGAGTTCACCATGAGCCCTGCCTGGCCGAACCCGCGCTCCCTGCTCACCTTCAACGCGTACGTCATCAGCGCCTCACCGACCCCCTTTCCCCTGTAAGAAGGCAGGACCTCGATGTCGTATATCCAACCTATCTTCATGCCGCTGAAGGGCCTCTCTGAAACACCGAACCACACGTATCCGGCCATCTCTCCTTTCTTCCCTGCCTCGGCGACGTAGAACTCGTTCCCCGCTTTCCTGAAGAACACGTCCAGCCGCTTCATGTCGTCCTCCTCGATGCGCTCCTTCTCCTGGCGCTCATACTCGTCGAGCTCAAGGAGCGTCTGCTTGACCGACAGTTTCTTGATAACTTCAAGCTCGCCTTCCCGGGCCCGTCGTATGGTGACTTCGGACATTCCAGTCGGAAATCACCACGCCTCATTGCCGTTTAAGAGTTGCCGGGACTGAATCAATCTTCCCAGAGGTCCGTCCCATGTTTATCTATATCAGGCCAAGGACTCGTGAAAGCAAATCCCCCATTGAATGACAAGAAGGACGCCCTGAGAGCGAAGTTCTCGGCCGACTACAAGCGCTACTATCTGGTCGACCTCTTCAAGCGCGAGGGCTTCGTAAGGAAGAAGTGCGAGAACTGCGGGAAGTACTTCTGGACCCTCGACCCCGAAAGGAAGAGGTGCGACGACCAGCCCTGCTCTCCCTACACCTTCATCGGGCGGCCCCCGACCTCGAGGAGGTTCAGCTACGTCGAGGCCTGGAAGGCGGTCGAGTCCTTCTTCGTGAAGAACGGCCACGCGAGCGTCAAGAGGTACCCCGTCGTCAGCCGATGGAGGCCCGACCTCTACTTCACAGTCGCCTCGATCATCGACTTTCAGAGGGTGGAAGGGGGGAAGGTCGTCTTCGAGCTCCCGACCAACCCCCTGGTGGTGCCTCAGATGTGCCTGAGGTTCAACGACGTCCCCACGGTGGGGGTCAACGGCAAGCACGGGACCTCGTTCTGCATGATAGGCCAGACGGCCCTGGCGAACAGGGAGGGTTACTGGAAGGACAGGACAATCGACCTCGACTTCCAGCTCCTCACCAAGACGTTCGGCATCCCGAAGGAGGAGATATCGTTCGACGAGGGCGTCTGGATGGGATACGGCGCCTTCGGCTACTCCCTCCAGTACAACGTCCGCGGCCTGGAGACAGGCAACGCCGTCTTCACGGCCTTCGAGGGGAGCCCCGAGAAGTACGTCCCCCTGAAGGAGCGCGTCGTCGACATGGGGGCGGGCCTGGAGCGCCTCACCTGGCTCAGCCAGGGGACCCCGACAGCCTACGATGCCTACTTCGCCCCGGTGCTCAAGAAGATGAAAGAGGAGAACCGCCTCGAGTACGACGAGGCCCTCTTCCGCAGGTACGCCGCCCTGGCCGGTGACATCAACCTCGACGAGTACCGGGACCTCGACGAAGCCAGGGTCAAGATAGCGAAGGCACTGGGCGCCGGCGTCTCCGACCTCACAAAGCAGTTCGGCGCCCTTGAGGCCATGTACGCCATCGCCGACCACTCCAGGACGCTGCTCTTCGCCATAGCCGACGGCATGCTCCCGAGCAACTCCGGTGGCGGCTACAACCTCAGGATGGTCTTCAGGAGGGCCCGGAACTTCATCAACTACTTCGGCTTCAAGCTCGACATACCGACCCTCGTCTCCTGGCACGTCGACCAGCTCAGAAGCATGTACCCCGAGCTAGAGGGGCACCGCTCGGACGTGACGAAGGTCCTCGAGGTGGAGGAGTCGAGGTTCTCCTCGTCCTCCGAAAGGGTCTCCAAGATCGTCGCCTCCATCTCATCAGAGGGGAAGCCTCTCTCTACCGACGACCTGGTCAGGCTCTACGACTCCGACGGCGTGACCCCCGAGCAGCTCATCGAAGCCGGCGCCAAGGTGAGCCTCCCCGAAGGCTTCTACGAGAAGGTGCAAGCCAGGCACCTCACGAGGAAGGTGGAGGAACCAGCGCCTCAGTTCGACACAAGGCAGGTGCCCCCGACGAAGCTCTGGTACTACGAAGAAGGCGCGCCCATGGACTTCCAGGCAAGGGTGGTGAAGGTCTTCGAGGGCAGGTACGTGGTCCTGAACAGGACCGTCTTCTATCCGCGAGGGGGCGGTCAGGAGCCCGACAGAGGCACCATCGGCGAAGCAAAAGTGGTGGACATCGAGAAGTACGGGGACGTCGTCCTGCACAGGATCGAGGGGAAGCCCCCCAGAGCGGGGACGCTGGTGAAGTGCCGCGTCGACCCCAGAAGGAGGAGGCGCGTCACCCAGATACACACGGCCACGCACATCATCAACGGCTCGTCCCGCCAGGTCCTGGGACCCTGGGTCTGGCAGCATTCAGCCTTCAAGGAGGAGGACTACGGCCGGATAGACATCACTCACTTCTCGCATCTGACCGAGGCCGAGGTCCAGAAGATCGAGGACCTCGCCAACGAGATCGTAAGGAAGGACCTGCGGGTGCGGAACACCTTCATGCCGAGGCAGGATGCGGAGAAGAAGTACGGCTTCAGGCTCTACCAGGGGGGCGTCGTCCCCGGGAAGCTCGTGAGGGTGGTCGACATCGGGGGGTGGGACATCGAAGCGTGCGGGGGCACCCATGCCAGGTCGACCGGGGAGGTCGGGCTCATCAAGATTACCAAGGCGGAGAGGGTCCAGGACGGGGTCGAGCGCCTGGAGTTCGTGGCCGGGGAGGCGGCCATAGAGTACATGCACAGGATGGACTCGGAGCTGCGGGAGCTGTCGTCTGTCCTCGGGACCCAAAGGGGGAACCTCCCCAAGGTAGCGAAGTCCATCCTTGGGGAGCTCGAAGCTGCCCGGGCCCGAGAGAAGAGCCTGGGCCAGGCCATGGTGGAGCTATCCTCTGCCGGAGTGGGGTCTGGAGCCAAGACGATCGAAGGGGCAAAGCTTTACGTCTCGAAGAACCCTCCCCTGGGCGAGGACCAGATTATTGCTCAGGGACAGAAGAGCGTGTCATCGGACCCCTCCCTGATTTACCTCACCATATTCACGGCCGGCAAGTCAGCCCGGATCATCTGCTTCGTGGGTTCGGAAGCGAGGGGCGCTGGCCATTCCGCGGCTGAAATAGTCAAGAAGCTCGCCCCGGTGCTGGGAGGCTCCGGGGGAGGGTCCCCTACCTTCGCCCAGGGAGGAGGGCCCATGACCGACAAGATCGAGGAGGCGGCGTCCCTTGCCGAGAGGCTCGAGCCGGCGGCCCAGGGTTGAGCGAATGTCCACCAGAGAAAAGTACTGGCTGAAGGTGTGGAGCGAGAAGCGCGCCTTCGAGCCAGACCCGGTCGAAGGCAAGAAGAAGGTGTTCGCGACCGTCCCCTTCCCCTACATGAACGCCGCCGTGCACGTGGGGACGGCGTTCACCGCCGCCCGGGTCGAGTTCTACGCCCGCTTCAAGCGCCTCCAGGGGTACAACGTCCTCTTCCCCTGGGCCTGGCACTGGACCGGGAAGACTATCGTCGGGATGAGCCAGAGGCTGAAGCAGGGGGACCCGGTCGTCAGGCGCGCCTTCATCGAGATCGACGGTGTCCCGCGTGAAGAGGTCGAGAAGTTCGTCGACCCCGAGTATCTCGCGTCCTACTACACCAAGGTCAGCCGCCAGGTAATGAAAGACACGGGCTTCTCCATCGACTGGAGGCGCGAGTTCAGGACAGTCGACCCCGCCTTCAGGAAGTTCGTGGAGTGGCAATACCTCCACCTCCGGGAGCTCGGATATGTGGTCCAGGGGACACACCCCGTCGTGTGGTGCCCCTTCGACAAGAGCCCCACAGGGGACCATGACAGGATGGAAGGTGAAGGGGTCTCCCCAGAAGAGTTCAACCTGATCAAGTTCCACCTCGGCGAGTTCGCCCTCGTGGCCGCCACCCTGCGCCCGGAGACCGTCTACGGCGCCACCAACGTCTGGGTCAACCCCGACGCCGAGTACAGCGAGGCGAGGGTGGACAACGAGCTCTGGGTCGTGAGCTCGGCGGCTCTGACGAAGCTTTCGGAGCAGAAGCACGACGTCGTCCCCGTCCGGTCGTTCAAGGGCTCGGACCTGGTCGGAATGTTCGCCATGGCCCCGCTGACAGGCAAGTCCCTCCCCATCCTCCCGGGGAAGTTCGTAGACAGTTCGCTGGCGACGGGGGTCGTATACAGCGTCCCCGCCCACGCGCCCTACGACCTGATGGCCCTCCGTGACATCCAGGAAGGGAGAGTCCCGGTGGGAAGGCAGGTCAAGGAAATCGCAGACAAGATCGTCCCCATACCCATCCTTACGGTGAAGGGATACTCTCAGGTCCCCGCCGACGACGCCGTGAAGAGGCTGGGGGTCACAGATTCCCTGGACCCGCGCCTTGAGGCAGCCACGGAGGAGGTCTACAGCGCCGAGTTCCACGGCGGAATCCTTTCGCAGAGCTCCGGGCCCCTAGCCGGCTTGACCGTGGTCGAGGCGAAGGCCAAGGCGCTGGAGCTGATAGCGAAGACAGAGCGCCTGAGCAAGATGTTCGAGCTCCCCGAGAGGGTCGTCTGCCGCTGCGGGACGAGGTGCTACGTCAAGATCCTCGAGAACCAGTGGTTCCTGAACTACTCGGACCAGGCCTGGAAGGCGAAGGCGAGGCTGGTCGTAGACAGGGCGAAGGTCTTCCCGGAAGGCGCCCGGGAGTGGTTCTACTCCACCATCGAGTGGCTGAACGACTGGCCCTGTGCGAGGCGCTCGGGGATGGGGACCAAGCTCCCATGGGACAAGGACTGGATAGTGGAGACCCTGAGCGACTCGACCATCTACATGGCCTACTATAGCATCAGCAAGTTCGTCAATCTCGAGAAGATAGGCCCGGACAACCTGACCACCGGCGCCCTGGACTACATCCTCCTGGGAAAAGGGAACCCCGCGAACGTGGCGAAGGCGGCGGGAACGACCGAGAAGCGCCTGAAGGACATCAGGGCCGAGTTCTCTTACTGGTACCCCGTCGACCTGCGCAACTCGGCCAAGGAGCTGATCCCCAACCACCTGACGTTCTATGCGTTCCACCACGCCGCCCTCTTCCCCGAGAAGCTGTGGCCCAGAGGATTCGGGATCAACGGTATGATCCTCGTCGAAGGGAAGAAGATGAGCAAGACGAAGGGGAACTTCGTAACCTGGAGAGGAGCGCTGGAGAAGTATGGCGCCGACCCGTTCAGGCTTGCTCTCGCGCTCACAGCTGACGGGATGGACGACGCAGACTGGAGGGACAGGTCGGCCCAGGACGCCAAGGGAAAGGTCGAGTCCGTGGTCCCGTTCGTCAAGAAGAGCCTGAAGGCTGCGACCGCCCGCGAGACGGACGCGCTGGACCACTGGCTTGTTTCGTCCGTCCACAGGAGGATACTGACCGCCACCGAGGCGATGGAAGAGATGAAGATTCGGCGTGCGTCTGCCACCATCTTCCTCGACCTATGGAATGACGTCAGGTACTACATCCACAGGACCGAGAAGCCGAGGAAGCAGACCCTGGTAGACGTCTTCAGCGCCTGGGTCAGGATGATGTCGCCCTTCACCCCCTTCATGGCGGAGGAGCTGAATCACGAGCTGGGCGGGAAGGGGCTCGTCTGTCAGGCCGACTGGCCATCGACCAAAGACTTCCCCCTCGACGAACGGGCCGAGCTGGCCGAGGCCGTCATGAACAGGGTGATCGAGGACGCCCGGAACGTCCTGAAGGTCGTCAAGGGCCCGAGGACGACGCTCAACATCTACGTCTGCTCCGACCAGGCGAAGAGCTTCTTCTACGAGCTCGCCGCCGCCAAAAGGAAGGACGAGAACGTGGGCCTGGTGATCAAGAAGTTCGCGGCGCTCAAGGTCCAGCCGGGCAGGATACTCAAGCTGTCATACGAAATCGGGGACGAGATGCTGACGAAGCTGCTGTCGAACAGGGGGTTCGACGAGTTCAGGACGCTGTCGGACGCGTCTGGTTTCATGTCAAAGGAGCTCGGCATCAAAGTGGTCGTCCAGAGAGCAGGAGCGAAAGACATCCGCGACCCAGCCAACAAGGCAAGGGACGCGCTTCCCACCAAGCCTGGATTCTTTTTGGAGTAACCGGAAAACAAAACGGAGGAGAGGGGCACCCGACCCTTGGCCTCTAACCGCCTATGCGATACAGTCCCGTTCCACAGACCGGGCACGTGCCCTTCGTGGCATGCCTTCCGTTCTTCATGGTGATGGACTGCGGGTTCCTCATCTCTCTCTTTGCCTTGCATTTGACACAATAGCCGACTGTCGTGTCTGATCTCCTCACCTGACGTTCTCTCCTATCCGCTATAAACCACCACTTTCGAACGCTTTCAATTCGGGCAAGCGTCCTCATGGTTCAAATACGGCGCTCGAGCCCGCCGTTTCGTCAAATGTCGCGGACAGATGCGGCCCTCCAGAGCGTGGCGCGCGTGAGGATGTCGGACGAATGGTCCGACTTCACGCTATACGAGAGGCTGTCTAAGACGGTCGATTCCCAAAGCCCATTCGGCGAAGTGCTGAAGGAACTCTCGGCCACAGAACACAGGCATTTTGAATTCTGGAGGAAGTATGTTCCTGGCGAGGAACCGAAGCTCGCCAAGTTGAAGCTCTATTGGGTCCTCTTCCTGAGGAGGTTCTTCGGACTCACCTTCGCCACAAGGTACCTGGACAGACACGAGGCTAACGTGGTGCAGGAGTATCAGGGGCTCGCCCAACTAATCCCCGTATCAGACAAGACAGCCTACGACGAGATGGTCGCAGACGAGCGGGACCATGAGAAGGCCTTCGCAATGAAGGTCGAAAGCTCGGCTGTCCGCTACATCTCGTTCGTGGTGCTCGGCTTGGCCGACGCGCTCGTGGAGATTTCTGGCATTCACGCCGGCTGGCTGGGACTCTTCGACAAGACGGAGATCGCAGGCCTCGCCGGAGTCATAGCTGGTGGCGCGGCTTCCTTGGCAATGGCGTCGGCGGCCTTCGCACAGGCGAAGCAGGGCTTCCAGGGGTCGGCCCGGCTCAGCGCCGTCTACACCGGCGTCTCCTACTTCATAACCGCGGTACTCCTCGCCACGCCTTACTTCCTCACTTCGAACATGCTGCTCGCCCTGAGCGTCTCGCTGACCTTGGCCGTCGTCATCCTGGCCGTGACGACCTGGTACAGCATAGTGATTCAGCAGAAGCGTTTCCTCAAGGACTTCGTCGAAATCTTGGCGATACTATTCGCGACCACCATCATCGTCTTCCTGCTGGGCGCCTTCGTCAGCGCCGAGTTCCCTGGCATCAAATTGCTCTGAGCTTCGCTGAGAGTCTCGTTCGCAAGATTCCGACAAACGTCTTATTACCAAAGCGAAATCAACCACGAAGGTCAAAGTTGCAAAGAGCCGTCACTGAAACAAAGATCTCTCGGAATGCCGACCTGGTCAAGAGGGTCTGCAGCTACCTGAAGGAGAACTCGGCCGAAAGGATAACACTCACAAGCCTGGGGGCGCGGTTCGGCATCAGCCCCTTCCATCTTCAAAGGGTCTTCACCGACGTCATGGGTATGTCCCCGCGCGAGTACGTCGCCGAGTGCAGGCTGCACGACCTGAGGTCGCGGCTGGCCAAGGGTGAGCCTGTCCTGAACGCTCTGAGGAGGACCGGTTACTCCTCGCAGAGCTGGCTGTATGAAGATTCGAGAAGGAGGCTCGGGATGACACCTGCCACCTACCGGAAGGGAGGGGAGGGGGCGACCATATCATACGCCACAGGGAATTCGTCTCTCGGCCGCCTCCTGGTCGCCACGACAGGTCACGGGATATGCGCGGTCAAGGCGGGCCCGAACGACGCGGAGCTCGTCAGGTCGCTTCAGGCCGAATTCCCCAAAGCGCGCGTAAGGAAGTCCGCCAGGGCGAAGCGCTTCCTCGACGCGCTCAACGACCATCTTAGCGGACAGGAGGTGAAGTTCCCCCTCGACGTCAGGGGGACGGACTTCCAAATGCGTGTCTGGACCGCCCTCCGGGACATCCCCCGGGGGGAGACGAAGTCCTACTGCGAAGTGGCTGAGATGGTCGGGGAGCCGCGGGCGGTCAGGGCTGTCGCCAACGCGTGCGCATCCAACCCCATCCCATTGATAATCCCGTGCCACCGCGTCATAAGGAAGGACGGAAGCCTTGGGGGCTACGGGCTCGGGATAGGTCGCAAGAAGGTGCTGCTTGCGTCTGAAGGAGCCCTCCCGGACTCGTCAGGCGACTGAGGGCGCCATTGGCCCTGAAGAGCATCACCGCCTACGTCGGGCTGGCGGTGCTCAGCCTGATCTGGGGGATGGCGTTCGTCGCGATCAAGTCTGTGGTGACCGAACTCTCTCCCGTGAACCTGGCCCTGATGCGGTGGATGATAGCCGGGGTGCCGTTTCTCGTGCTACTCCCTATCATAGGCAGGCCCAAGGTCCCCTTCGACAGGAAGGACGTGCCGCGCCTCTTGGCCGTCGCGCTGGCTAACGTGGCCGGATATCACATATCGCTGAACTACGCCGAGACGACGATCTCAGCGGGGCTGTCGGCCCTCCTGATAGCGTTCGGCCCGATCTTCATCGCCATCCTCTCATACTTCGTCCTGAAAGAGGTGGCCGGGCGCAGGATACTCTTCGGCCTCGGCCTGGCGACCGTCGGGACTGTCATCCTTTCCTTGGGTTCGATCACGGTCGGTGACTTCGCTTCATACGTCGGGATATTCGAGGCGCTGCTCACCGCGTTGTGCTACGCCCTGTTCACCGTACTCGGCAAACCGCTGGTCCACAAGTACGGGTCGGCGCCGACCACCATCGTCGCAGGCCTCGTCGGAACGGCGATGATGATGCCGCTGCTTTCGGGGAGCTTCTTCAGCCAAGCGGCCTCCCTTTCGTTCTATGGCTGGGTCAGCGTCCTCTACCTCGGGCTCCTGAGCACGGTCTTCGGCTACCTGATGTTCTACACCCTCGTCAGCAGGGGCGCGGTGACAAAACTCTCGATCCAGCTCTACCTCATACCTGTGGTGAGCGTGATAGGAGGCGCCTTGCTGCTGACGGAACCGATAACGCTTTCGGTCATCGTGGGCGGAGGCCTGATGCTCCTCGCCGTCGGCATGACTACATGGAACAGAAGACCGGCCACCCAGCCCCCATCGACAAAAAAGGACTGACGCTCCTACAACGCTTCGGCTTCGGCTTCGAGCTCGTGGAGGCCCGCGGGGTCTCCGAACACGAGAAGGGTGTCGTCTTGCTTGATCCTCAGGCCCGGGTCGAAGACGTTCTGGATTAGTTCTTGGTTCCTGACGACCCCTATCACATTCGCAAACCGCGTGAGGTCCTCCATCTTCTTCCCAATCAGCTTCGACGACTTGAACACGGAAAACTGAGCTATCTCTTTGGTCCCCACCTTCTCCGAGAAGACGACGCCGACCAGATCCCTTGTGGTAGCAGACAGCGCCAGCAGGTGGCCCACAGAGACCGACGACGGGATGGTGACGTCTGCGCCGGCGTTCTTGGCCGTCTCCACCAGCTGCTCGTCGTACACGACAGAGATTATCCTGATATCTGGCTTCAGCCGCCTGGCGCTGAGCATGATGAGTATGTTCTCCGGGTCCTTCTCGTGAGCGGCGATCAGGGTAGTCGCCTTGTCTATGCCAGCCTCCTTCAGGGCCACGATCGGCCTGTTCTGTTGCTCGAGGACCGCCATGACCTTCTGTTTGGTCAGGGTCTGGTAAATCGCTGGGTCGTGGGTGACCACAACATAGTCTATCCCCAGGGCTCCCAGCTTGTCCGCTACGTAGCGGCCCAGGTAGGCATACCCGAACACTATTACATGGTTCTTCATCCTCTTGATGAGGCTCCTCTCAGCCTCCCCCCTGGCGAGGTCCCCGTTAACCACGGCGTTCACCGTGCCCTGCAACAGGGAGGCGGCCGCGCCGACCGAGACAATAATCATTACTATCAGGAGAATCTTCTCGTTAGTGGGAACGGCCGAGATGTTGCCGTTGCCGGGCACGTAGAGCCCTATGGTGGTGATGGTGGAGACCGATCCGAGAAGGGCGGTCAGAAAATCAAGGCGCTCGTAGAACATGAACACCCACGCCCCCAGCGCGAACATCCCAGCGAGTATGATCAGCTGTCTGTAGATGGCCTTGAGAAGGTAAGCCGGCGCATACATCGATTGATAGAGAACGAACCCTAGCGTCCGAGAGTGGCGTCTGACTCTCTGTACCCTGATTGGACGAGCTATGGGCGGTTCTTGCGTATGCAACCGCCGGCTGAAGGCGATTTTACGGCTTTCGACGCCCCGTCCCCGCCGATCATGATGCGCAAGGGCCCTCGAAAGCGCTAAAGGAGGAGGAACCGGAGGTGGACGGTGTTGAGCGGGGTTCTCCATCTGAAGAGGTTCGTCGTCGAGCCCGGTTCCAAGGTGCGGCTGGGCAAGATCGACCCCGCTGAAACGTCGGGCTTCAAGGAAGGCAAGGCCGAGGGCGAGAAGGCGATCGACTCGATCATAAGGAAGCTCGACCCTCTTCAGGAGCTGCTGTATGCCGAGCACAAACACAGCCTACTCATAGTCCTGCAGGGGATGGACTCTTCAGGGAAGGACGGGACAATCAGGAGGGTTTTCGAAGGTGTCAATCCAGAGGGAGTGAGGGTCGCCCACTTCGGGAAGCCGTCGGCGGAGGAGCTCGACCACGACTATCTCTGGCGTGCCCACAAGCAGGTCCCCGCCAAAGGAGAGATAGTCATCTTCAACCGCAGCCACTACGAGAGCGTACTGGTCGAGAGGGTGCACGAGCTCGTCCCGGAGAAGGTCTGGAGCAAGAGGTACGGGCAGATAGTCGACTTCGAACGGATGCTGAGCGAGGAGGGGACGACCATCCTGAAGTTCTTCCTGCACATAGACAAGAAAGAGCAGGCGAGGAGGTTCCAGGACAGGCTGAAAGACCCGACGAAGCACTGGAAGTTCAGCTATCTCGACTACAACGAAAGGTCCTACTGGAGGGACTACACAGGCGCCTACGAAGACGCACTGGAAAAGACAAGCACAGGCTTCGCTCCCTGGTATGTCGTCCCTTCCGACCATGCATGGTTCAGGGACCTGGTCGTCTCTCAGGCGATAGTGAAAACGCTGGAGGACCTGGGCATGAAGTATCCCAAGCTTGACACCGCGAAGGCCGGGATGGCAGCCAGCGGGAAACCATCCTAGAAAGCGGGCGGAGACAAGAGTCTGATTCTCAGTTGGTCGACAGCGCGCCTTCGAAAGACTCGGAGCTTCCGATACCCGCCCTGCTAGAAAAGCTGTCGACCAGCGAGGACGGTCTCTCGTCGGCGGAAGCGGCCAAGAGGCTGCAGCAGTACGGCCGAAACGAGATCAAAGAGAAGCATCAATCTCGGTTCGTCGCCTTCCTGAGGTATTTCTGGGGACCCATCCCATGGATGATTGAAGCCGCGGCCATCATATCCGCGCTCATCCAGCACTGGGACGACCTCAGCATAATCGCGGTCCTCCTGGCGGTCAACGCGATAGTCGGCTTCTGGCAGGAGAACAAGGCGAGCAACGCGATTGAGCTACTGAAGAAGAGACTGGCGCTGACTGCGACCGTGCTGAGGGACAAGAAGTGGGTCGACCTGCCCGCCGCCGAGCTCGTCCCCGGGGACGTAGCCAGGCTGCGCCTGGGCAACATCATCCCCGCAGATTCGCGCCTCATCGACGGGGACTACCTCCTCGTCGACCAGTCCGCGCTGACGGGTGAATCACTCCCTGTCGAAAAGCACCCGGGCGACCTGGCCTACGCTTCCTCCATCGTACGCCAGGGGGAGATGAACGGGGTGGTCGTCGCCACCGGGATGGGCACCTACTTCGGAAAGACCACCAAGCTCGTCGAAGAGGCCGAGACGAAGAGCCACTTCCAGAAGGCCATCATCAAGATCGGGGACTACCTGATAGAGATCGCGGCGGTTCTGGTGACCATTACGACCCTCGTGGGGCTCTACCGCGCGCTCCCTGCCGGCGACCTCCTCCAGTTCGGCCTAGTCCTGATCGTGGCCGCCATACCCGCAGCCATGCCGGCCGTGCTTTCAGTCTCGATGGCCGTGGGGGCCGAAGCCCTGGCCAAGAAGGAGGCGATCGTCAGCAAGCTCGTCGCCATCGAGGAGATGGCGGGGGTCGACGTGCTGTGCGCCGACAAGACCGGGACGATCACCAAGAACGAGCTCACCGTAGGGGAGGTGAAGCCTCTTTCCGGCTTCACCCAGGACGACCTGCTCCTCTACGCCACCCTCGCCTCCAGGGAGGAGGACAAGGATCCAATCGACGACACGGTAATCGCGCGGGCGAAGGGAACCGCCGGGGTAGCCGGCAGAATCGCAGGTTGCAAGGTGGGGAGCTTCAAGCCGTTCGACCCCGTGTCCAAGCGGACGGAGGCGACGGTGGTGGAGGGTCCGGGTCAGGCATTCCGGATTTCGAAGGGCGCACCCCAGGCGATTCTAGGACTGATCGGGGCTGACGCCGAGGTGAAGGCGACCGTTGACGCCTCTGTGAACGATTTCGCTGCGAAGGGGTTCCGCGCCCTGGGTGTCGCCAGGACAGAAGGGGACAGCTGGAAGTACGTCGGCCTGGTCGCCCTCTACGACCCGCCGCGAGAGGACTCGGCAGCTACCATAGCCACGGCCGAGTCGATGGGGATGCAGGTGAAGATGGTGACCGGGGACCACACGGCGATAGCGAAGGAGGTGTCGGGCCTGGTAGGGCTCCGCACGAACATAATCACCCCGGCATCGTTTCTGAACGAGCCCGACGACCAGGCAGAATCGACGGTCGAGGGCGCCGACGGCTTCGCCGAGGTCTTCCCCGAGCACAAGTACCGCATCGTCGACCTCCTCCAGAAGAAAGGGCACATCGTCTGCATGACCGGGGACGGTGTCAACGACGCCCCCGCGCTGAAGAAGGCGGACGCGGGGATAGCCGTCGCCGGAGCGACCGACGCGGCGAAGTCGGCTGCCGACGTCGTCCTCACCAGCCCGGGCCTGTCTGTGATCATCGACGCGGTCAAGGAAAGCCGCAAGATCTTCCAGCGGATGACCAACTACTCGATCTACCGCATCACCGAAACCATCCGCGTTCTGGCCTTCATCACGCTCTCCATCGTAGCGTTCAATTTCTATCCTGTGACCGCCCTGATGATAGTCCTGCTCGCCCTGCTAAACGATATGCCGATCATCACCATCGCATACGACAACGTCAGATACTCATCCGAGCCAGAAAGGTGGAACATGCGAAACCTCCTGAACATGTCGACTTTCCTGGGAGGCATCGGCGTCGTCTCGTCATTCGGTCTGCTCTACATCGGCCTCGACGTCCTGCACCTGAGCACCACGGTCATCCAGTCGTTCATCCTCCTGAAGCTGGCCGTCGCCGGGCACCTGACCCTCTTCGTCGCGCGGACCAGGGGGCCGTTCTGGTCCATAAGACCGGGGAAGTCCCTCTTCCTGGCGGTCGTCCTGACCAAGGTGGTCGCGACGGTGATTACTGTCTATGGGATCCTCCTCCCGGCAATCGGATGGAACCTGGCCCTGCTCGTATGGGGGTACGCGCTCGTCTGGTTCGTGGTTCAGGACTTCGCCAAGGTCTGGTTCTACAAGTTCCTTGACTCGAGGGCCAAGCCCAAATGAAATGACGGTTCTACTATCCTCAACACAGTTCTAGAATCGGCTCTCACCCGACCGAAACGCCACTGACCGACGCCTTGAAATTGGTCCTGATTCCAGCAGCAGGAGGGAGCACCGAGATTGAAGCCAGACTCGGCGGTCGCGGCATTGGTCGTCACCTTCGGAGTCATATTCATAGCCTTCGGCTCGAAGAACCTGATTGCAAACCCTTCCATCGGCCCATTCTCCCTCGCCTCGATGGCGGTGGTCTTCGGCGTCCTGTTGTCATTCGCCGGACTCGTCCTCAGGCGATCTCCGGCTGTCGAAATGGAAGAATGAGGGGGGCCATTCATACGGCAAGTCAAGAGCGGGCCCGGTGCGATTTGAACGCACGACCTCTGCGAGTCTAAGCTCTCTACAGCTTAGAAGGTTCGGCGCGACGCTCTGCCGCGCTATCCGTATTCCGCTCTCATAGATCTGCGCTACGGGCCCGACGGCCCTCGACCTGGGTTTCGAAATAAGCCTTTGCGGCCCGATACCCGCCCATTCTGCCCATGAAACAGCCAAAAATCGGAAGGTTTTATCCTGTCTTGCGCGAATCGTCGGCCCTTGGCCGCAACCCAGCAGCGGCTCTTCGGGACCAACGGCGTAAGGTTCGTCCCCGGGGTGACCCACGACCTTGACTTTGTGATCAGCCTCGCGGAGGCGATGGGCACCTACTTCGGGAGCGGTGAGATACTCCTGGGTCAGGACGGGAGGCTTTCGAGCCCGGCCGTCGCCAACGCGGCGGTCTCGGGCCTGCTGAGTTCTGGCAGGGACGTCGCAGAAGCAGGCCTCGTCCCCACCCCGGCGCTGCAGTATGGCGTCAAGACCTTGGGCTTCAAAGGCGGGGTGATGGTGACGGCCTCCCACAATCCCCCCCAGTACAACGGCCTCAAGGTCTCGGGTCCCGAGGGGGTCGAAGTTCCTCACCTGGACGAGCAGAGGATAGAGAAGATCTACTTCGACAAGTCACAGACGAGGGCCGACTGGAAGTCGATCGGGGTAGCGAGGGGCGAACCTTCCGTCGTCAGGAACTATCTGAACGGTATCCGTTCGAAGGTGAACATCAAAGCGATCGCGGACAGGAAGTTCAACGTCGTCATGGACCTAGGCGACGGCGCCCAATCTGTGGCGGCGCCCTACCTCGTAGAATCTTTGGGGTGCAAGCTCGTCACCCTGAACTCGGTGGTGGACGGCAGCTTCCCCGGGCGAGGACCGGAGCCGACGCCGGACACCCTGAACGACCTTTCGGCCGCAGTGAAATCGACGGGAGCAGACTTCGGCGTGGCCTACGACGCCGACGGGGACAGGGCGATATTCTGCGACGAGAACGGGCGAGTACTCTGGGGGGACCAGAGCGGGTGCCTGCTGGCCGACTTCGTCCTGGACAGGAACAAGGGAGGGACGGTGGTAACGTCAGTGGCTTCAAGCCAGGCGATCGAGGCTGTGGCTAAGAAGCACGGAGCCAAGGTGATGCGGACTAGGGTCGGGAGCGTAGAGTTGGCAAGCACGATCCTGGAACGGGGTGCCATCTTCGGGTTCGAGGAGAACGGAGGGTGCACCTATCCGCCCCACATAGCGGTGAGGGACGGCGGGATGACCACCGCCCTGATGCTCGAATGCCTCGCGGGAAGAGGCATGTCTTTCTCAAGAGCCCTGTCCTTCGTCGTCCCCAGATATCATCAGGCCAAGACCAAGGTCGAGGTCAGCCGCAAGAAGGTTGACGCGGTCCTGAAGGCCGTCGAACGCCAGGCCAAGGGGGAGGTCGAAAGGGTGGACGGGTTGAAGATCTGGACGGAGGAGCGCTCCTGGGTCCTCGTCAGGCCGAGCGGCACCGAGCCGATCATACGGATCTTCGCCGAGTCAGAGACACAGGAGGGCGCCGACCAGCTCGTCAAGAAGTTCGAAAGGATCGTGAAGTCGGCTTCATCTTAGATGCGTCCAGCCCACGTCCCTGATGGGCGAGCCACCGCCCCTGGTTCTTAGCTCGACACGCCCTGGTCGAGCCGTGACCCTGCCTATCTCGATGAGCTGTCCGTCCGCCCTGCGCGCGGCTGCCTTCGCGGACGCAGTCTTCCTCTTCGGGACCGTCCCGACGATCAGATACTCTTCTCCTCCCTCCAAGACGAGCTCCTCCGCTTGCAGCCCGTTGGCTGCAGCAAACCTGTCGACGCCAACGCCCACGGGCAGAGACGTCAACTCGAAACCCACCCCGCTCTCCTTCGCGAGAATGTGAAGGCTCCTGGCCAGCCCGTCGCTCGAGTCCATGGCCGAGGAGAGGTAGGGAGCCAGTGCCCGCCCCAGCCGCAGGCTCGGCGCCGGCAAGAGGACGCTCGACCTGGCCCTCTTCTCAAACAGGGGTTCGGCAGCAGCTCCATGCTCTAGAATTTCCAGTCCAGCGGGAGGGTATCCGAACAGACCTGTCACCACGAGCGCATCCCCTGCCCTCGCCCCTTTCCTGCCTACGATGCTCTCGGCGAAGCCAGCCATGGCGCAATCGATGACGAGCTCCTGCGACTCGTTCGTGTCCCCGCCGACCAGGCGGACCTTCCACTCCCGTTCTGCATCTCCGAATCCCAGAGCAAGCTCATCCACTTCTCCCCGGGTCACGCCCTTTCGAAGGCCGAGAGAAACCATGAAAGAATCGGGCCTCGCACCCTTCGCAGCGAAGTCGCTCACGCACATCGCCACCGCCTTTCTGGCCGCCTGCCTGTAGGTCATCCCCCGAGGGACGTCGGTGTGCTCCACGAGCATGTCCACCTTGAGCACCAGCTTCCCTTCTCCAGGAGGAACCAGTGCGACGTCGTCCCCTATCTTCGAATACCCTTTCGGGAGCTTCTTCGCCACTTCGGTGATGGACTCGATCACGTCCAACTCGTCAGGCGTGCTAGGCGCTCAGCTCCTTGAGCTTCTTTGCAAACTTCCTGGCCAGTTCGGCCGCCGCTTCGGCCGTGCCTGCCTCGGCGGACACTCGGACCACGTCTTCCGTCCCAGATGGCCTCAGGAGCACCCATGACCTTTTCGGCAGCTGGACCTTGAGCCCGTCGGTGAGGTCCGGTTCGTCATACTTCCTGGCCAGCTTCTTGATCCCCCTCTGCGCCTTCGCCTTCGGTATCGCGAGGGCCACCCTTTCTTGCCAGTAGACCGGGACGGAGTCGTAGAACTCCCTGCCCCCCTTCTTGAGCGCCCTTATGATCGCCAGCGCGGCGAGCATGGAGTCTCTGCAGAAGTTGAACGAACCGTCGATCAATCCTCCGCTGCTCCCTTCCCCTCCGAGCCTGGCTCCTCTTTCGACCATCTCCCCGACGACGTTCGCCTCCCCTACCTTCGACCTGAAGACGTGCCCGCCCGCCTTCCTGGTCACATCTTCGACGGCCTGGGTGGTGTCAAGGGACACGACGACCTTCTTCTCTCCTGTCTCTTTCAGCATCTCTGAGAGGGCGAGGGTCAGCATGTAGTCCCCGGTCCTCTTCCGCCCGGACGAGTCGACGATGACGAGCCTGTCCCCGTCGCAGTCGAACCCGAGCCCTATGTCGCACTTCTTCTGTTTGACCATCTTCCGGAGAAGCGTGAGCTCGTCGGCGACCGGGTCGACCCTCCTGTTGAAAACACCGTAGGAGTCGTTGAGGGATGTCACCTCGCATCCCAGGCGTCTGAGGAGCGGGACGGTATGCGAAATGGCCGCTCCGCCTCCCAGGTCCACGGCCACCCTCACTCCTTCGCAAGAGCCTGCTCCGAACCTGCCGACGAGATCTTCGACATAGGCGGGACGCGGTGCCTTTCTCACGGTGCCCTGGCCGAATTCTATTCCTGTCTGTTTCTCCGCCATCACCTGATCGAATAGCTCCCTGCCCGCCCCTGCCCCGTCCACCAGGAACTTCAGTCCGTTGAACTCGGGCTCGTTGTGCGACGCTGTAACCATTATTGCCGGGAGCCGCCTGTTCCTGCTCTCCCTGAAGAGGGCCGGGGTCGAGATGATGCCGTAGTCGTGGACGGTTGCTCCCAGGGACATCATCCCTGCCGAGACAGCCCTGCTGAGGGCCGGCCCGGTGCTCCGGGGGTCTCTGGCCAAGAGGAACTCCTTGCGCCCTGTGGCCCTCCCGAAGTTGGACGCAAACCTGGTCGCGTCGGCTAGCGTCAGGTCCCTGTTCAGGACCCCTCTTATCCCGCTGAGGGAGGCTATCAACTCAACCGCCCCTATTCGTCCGGTCGACGGCAGATAAACTAGGTCTTCCTTGGAATCGGCGTCAGCTCTCCTTTGAGCAGGCTGTAGTAGTGCTGGTCGAAGAAGCGGCCCCTGAAGAGGATACGCTGGCGGAGCGTCCCCTCGTGCTTGAAGCCCAGTTTGAGAAGGAGTTTATTGGAAGGCCCATTCTCGGCAAGAGGGCAGCCTCGATCCTGTGCAGTCCCAGTCCGTCGAAACCATAGGCGAGCACGGGGGTCAGCGCCTCGGTCGTCAATCCACGATGCCAGTGGCTTGGGTCGAGCTCGTAACCGACTTCCGCGCTCTTTGACCCGAAATCGAAGTGCCAGAAACAACAGCTCCCGATCGCATCGCCCTCTCCTCTAGGCGAGATAGCCCACATCATCGAGTCGTGCCGCCTGTTGTCGGCTAGCCTTTGCTCCACCCAGCGCTTGGTTTCGCGGAGGGATTTCTGGGGCTCCGTCCCGTAAGGCTCCGTGACTCGCAAATCGCTTTTGATTGCGAACATCGCTCGCGCGTCGGTTCTGCGCAAAGGACGAACCAGCAGGCGCTCCGTTGTGAAAGCAGGGAGGCGCTTGAAGGCCTTCTCCGGGTTCATCATGGTTCGCGCGGAGCCCAGCAATAAAAACCATGGTCGGAGCAGAGCGAGGATCACTGCAAACGCTCCGTGTGAACCAAACTTCACCGTGCCAGTGTTAACTTTTGAGTTCGGCTCTTTTGATACCCCAGACACTCTCAAGGGTAAAGATTGCGCGCAAAGTCATTCCGCGTCCGCCGGAGCGCGGCGATAGGCGAATACAAGCTGTCAGAGGTCTTCACGGGCCTCGAGTCTTCCCCAGCTTTGACTAGGGTCTTCGGCTCAAAGGCGCAGATGGCGAAGATAATGAAACACCTGAAGCTCCGGGTCGAGCGCCACGACTCGGGCCTGTGGCTGGACAGGGACACGGGGACTATCTGCATCGGCGCGAAGCACCTCACGACAGCCAAGAGCGACTTCCTTTACCTCGACGTGATCCATGTCCTCGTGCACGTCAGGCAGTTCCTGGAGGGGAAGGAGCTGTACGATCAGGCGTTCGAGTACGTCGACAGGCCGACAGAGCTCGAGGCCTACAGGGCCACGGTAGCCGAGGCGAGGCGCGTCGGCATGGACGAGGAAGAGATACTGAAGTACCTCAGGATGGACGCCGCAGACGACTCCGAGCTCGGCAAGCTGATGGAAAAGATCGGGGTCAAAGTGAGGCGCTGAATACGCCCATTTTCGCCAGAAAACGAGCCTAGAGCTTCTTGGACGGTATCCCCGGCTGTACCAGGTCCTTCATGTTGAGGATCGCGTCGATCTCCTTCTCTTCGTACCCCAGCTTCTTGAGCGCCGCCCTGATTGATACCCCCTTCGCCATCTGCTTGCCGATCTCCGTCGCCTTGTCATAGCCTATCTTGGGGGAGACGAGCGTGATCAGGGCCGGGCTGGTCTCGGCGTAGCCGCGGGCCTTCTTCTTCATCGGCACTATGTGGTCGATGACCAGTGAAGAGAGCTTGTTCAGCGCCTCCGAGAGGAGCTTGGTCTGAAGCACGACGTTGTATCCCATCAGGGGGACCCCCATGGTGAGCTCGAACTCCCCCAGTCCAGCGGCGAAGGCGTTGGCGCCGTCGAGCCCCACCACCTCGGCAGCCGCAAGAAGGGCGCTTTCGACAGTTACAGGGTTGGTCTTCCCAGGCATTATGCTGCTCCCGGCCACCTCCTCCTGGGTGGGGATGTCGATCTCTCCAAGGGCGGTCCGGGGCCCGGAGAACATCAGGCGCAGGTCCTGGCAGAGCCTGTACATGTCGATGCTGACCGACCGCATGGTCCCGCTGACTGACGACATGTCCGTCAGGAGCCTGGTCGGCCTGAACTTGTTCTTCGCGCTGGAGAACCTGAGCCCGGAGAGAGCTGCGACCTCCTTGGCCACCATCCCGCCGAACTTCGGGTCAGCGTTGAGCCCCGTCCCCACGGCCGTCCCTCCGATGGGAAGCTCCAGCAAGTATTCCATCGTCTGCTTTACCAGCTTCGCGTCCCTGGCGAACTCGTCGGCATAGGCGCCGAACTCCTGTCCCATCGTGACCGGGAGCGCGTCACGGAGGTGAGTCCTTCCCGACTTGTACACGGTCGAGGTCTTCCTCGAGAGCGCGTTCAGGCTCTTGGTCATGCCCTCCAGGGCCGGAAGCAGGTTCCTGCTTATCGCGAGCGCGGCTGCTACCCTGATGGCGGTCGGCCCGACGTCGTTGGACGACTGGCTCATGTTGACATGGTCGTTCGGATGCACCTTCTTCCCCAACTCCTCCGACGCCAGCTCTGCGAGTATCTCGTTGGCGTTCATGTTCAGCCCCGTCCCTGACCCGGTCTGGTATACGTCGACGGAGACCATCCCATCGTGGGTCCCCTTCATCAGCTCCTTCGCCTTGGCCTGGATGGTCCTGCCGATCTCTTTGTCGAGCAGCCCGAGCTCGACGTTCGATTTGGCGGCGGAGTACTTTATCGCCCCCACCGCCCAGATGACCTCTCTGGGAAACCTGGTCCCTGTATTCAGAAAAACATGCTTCGAGCCCTCGACGTACTTCATGAGCGGGCGCGGAAAGCCTTCTGCTCTTAAGTCGTTAGCCGAACCGGTTAGTGGTCCTAGTGTCCGCCGCAGCCGCAGGCTTCTACATGCACGTTGGGGTTCTCTATCTGAAATCGGGCGGTTTGCCTTAATTGTTCACCAGGCCGAGTATCGTGGAAGTGAACCCTAACGTTGCCTCCC
>JACWAI010000090.1 GCA_014874415.1 Nitrososphaerales archaeon | reverse complement strand
GGTCGTGGATGAACGCCCTCCCCTCCTTCACAGTCATCCCCGCCAGGCCCGCAGGCGTGACCTTCATCGACGCGCACAGGTGCCCCATCCTGCGGAAGTACACCGACGCCGTCAGCACCGACCCCCTCTCCAGGGACTCCACCCACCTCCGGAAGTCGTCGTCCTCCTCCAGCATGCGGCGGTAGGGGGAGTGCGCCAGCTTGAGCTTCCTCAGACGGGGTCGCCTCCGAAAAGCTGCAAATCGTTCAAGAGGAGATGCAGGATGTTTAAAACGGGAAGTGGTTCCGGACGGAAGTTCAAGCGGGCCCGGTGGGATTCGAACCCACGGTCTCTGAGCTTTCGCACTTCAGCTTCGGAGGCTGACGCCCTATCCGTGCTGGGCTACGGGCCCGAGCATCCCCGAGGAAGGACAGATAAGAAGGGTTAGCTCCGAGAGCTTTTATCGCATGCTGGTGGGGTCGCGCCACCGATGAAGTTCAGGGAGTTCGAAGGGGAGGTCGAGGAGATTGTCGCCGAGTCCTGCAGGGCCTCGGGGTACAAGGATTTCGAGGCTGACGTGAGCCTCCCCCCCAACGACGAATATGGGGATCTGGCCAGCGCAGTCCCCATAAGGGTGGCGAAGCGGTCGGGGCAAAAGCCAGGCGATGTGGCAGTCACTATCGCCTCGAAGGCCATCGAGTTCGCGAAGAAATCGAAATACGTCGGATCGGTCAGCCCGCACCGCGGCGGCTACCTCAATTTCTCCATCAACGCCCCTCGGTTCATCGCCGACAGCGTCTCAGACATCGCCTCAGGAGACCTGGGGGCGGAACGCAAGGCCGGGGAGAAGATTGCGATAGAGCACACGAACGTCAACCCCAACAAGGCTCTACACATCGGGCATGCTCGGAACCTCGTCCTCGGGGACTCCCTCGTTCGTGTCATGCGATACCTCGGGCACAAGGTGCAGGCGCTCAACTACGTCGACGACTCTGGAGCCCAGGTCGCGGACATCATCGTGGGATTTAGGTTCCTAGGACTCCCTGATGAAGCGCCCGAGGGGGTCAAGTACGACGTATACTGCGGAGACAGCGTCTACGCGAAGGTCAACCAGGAGTACGCGAAGAACCCATCCCTAAAGGAGAAGCAGTCCTTCGTCCTCAAGGAGATAGAGAAGGGGAGCGGGGAATACGCCGACTACACCAGGGCAATCGTCAGGAGGATACTCGACTCGCAGCTCTCCACATGCTGGAGGCTTGGCGCCACCTACGACCTCCTGAACTGGGAGTCTCAACTGGTCCATTCGAAGATGTGGGAGAAAATATTCGAGACGCTGAAGAAGATTGGTTACGTCAAGTACCAGGACCTGGGGGAGAACAAAGGGTGCTGGGTAATCCCCGACGCCGAGACAGGCGAGGAGAAGGTCGTCGTCAGATCCGACGGGACAGTCGTCTACGTCGCCAAGGACATCCCCTACGCCGCTTGGAAGCTGGGTCTCTCCAACGACCCCTTCGGATATGAGGTGTACGCCGACGATCAACCAGGCGGCGTCCTCTATTCGACGACCCTCGAAGGGAAAAAATCCGGCGTTCACTTCGGAAACGCTGAGCTGGCGATTTCAGTCATCGACACTAGGCAGAGCTACCTCCAGCGGATAGTGGCCAAGGTGCTCGACAAGCTCCACGAGGGGGCGTCGAGAAGGTACATGCATCGCAGCTACGAGGTCGTCTCCCTCTCCAAGAAGACAGCGTCGGCCATCGGCTTCGAGATAGAGGGGGAGTTCGCGCACATGTCAGGACGGAAGGGGCTGTACGTAAACGTCGACACGATGCTGGGCAAGCTCAAGGAGAAGGCGAAGGTAGAGACGAGGAAGCGGAACCTCGCAGAGTCAGACGAGTGGGTCGACGCGGTGGCCGAAGCCGTAGCGGTCGCAGCCCTAAGGTACGAGCTTCTCAAACAGGACCCCGACAAGATGATAGTCTTCGACATGGAAGAGGCACTGCGGTTCCAAGGAGACACGGGCCCCTATCTGCTCTACACCTACGCCAGGGCGAGGCGGATACTCGACAAGACCGAGGGGAAGCCCAGGGTCAACCTGGCGAGCGCTGCCAAGCTCACAACGAAGAAAGAGATCCAGCTGGCCAAGAAGATGTCGATGCTCGACATCAGCGCAAGCACCGCAGGGGAGTACCTCTCCCCCAAGGAGATAGCTAGGTTCTCGCATGACCTGGCCGTGGCGTTCAACGAATTCTACGAGGGAGTCCCAGTGAACAAGGAACCCGACCCCGAGCTCAGGGACGCAAGACTGGCGCTTGTCGACGCTTCGAGCCGCGTCCTGGCGGAGTCCATGAGGCTGATGGGCGTTCCTGTGAAGGACCGAATTTGAAACTTAGAGTGGAGCTTGCCGCCTTTGATCTTGACGGCACAGTACTGGAGCACAACAGCAGCTGGGTCGCGATTCACAAGCACTTCGGTACAGAGCACAATGGAGCCGCTTCGCTTGCGCTCTACACAGAAGGTAAGATAGGCTACCGGGAGTTCATGCGCAGGGACATCTCTGCCTGGCCGAAGGGCGTAACCAGGGACGAACTGGTCGAGGTGCTTTCGCATTACAAGATAAGGAGGGAAGCTCCCGGGGTCTTCGACGAACTGCGGGCGCGCGGCATCAGGACGGCCCTGGTGACGTCAGGGATCGACATCCTGGCGAAGGAAGTGGCCGAAGAGCTCGGAATCGATCACTGGTTGGCCAACGGGCTTCGTTTCGACCCCCGGGGGCGTTTGTTGCCCACAGGGGTTGGGAGGGTGGACCCGACACGAAAGGACGTGGCTTACCTGCGCCTCCTTTCGAAGTTCGGGATACGCAGCAAGAAGACCATAGCCGTCGGAGATACTGTCTACGACCTGGCGTTCCTAAAGTCCGCAGGCATCGGCTTCATGCTGGCCCACACTACCCGGGTACCTGACCCAGACATCATCCACATCGACAGGCTGAATGAGATCTTCGACCACATTTAGGCAAGAACCTTTTAACGGACCAAGGGTAGGATAAGCTAAGGTGTCCTGGTTGGAGGACAAGCTGCTTCTGATTCCGGGTCCGACGAACCTCTCCCCAAGGGTGAGGGAGGTCATGGCAAGGCCTCAGCTCCCGCACGTCGGGTCTGAGTTCTATTCGATGTTCAAGGAGACCGTCGGCCTCGCAAGGTACGTCTTCAAGAACGCGAAGGGGGTCCAGTACGTGTTCACAGGCTCGGGGACCATCGGGATGGAGTCTTCGGTCGTGAGCCTCGTCTCCCACGGGGACAGGACGTTGACCCTCATGAACGGTTACTTTGGCCACAGGATGCTAATGCTGAACCAGGTCCACGGGGCGAAGGCGGGGAGCCTCGAGTTCGAAGGAGGAAGGGCTGCAGACCCAGACTCCCTGAGGAAGGAACTCCGCAAGAACAGCCACAGCGTGGTCTTCATCACGCACGTGGACACCTCGAGCTCCGTCATGAACCCGGTCGCGGAGCTCGTCGACGAATGCAACAGAGCCGGGGTCCTTTCCGTCGTCGACTCGGTTTGCGCCATAGGCGGCGTCCCGTTGGACTTCGACAAGCTAGGAGCGGACATCGTGTTCACGGCGTCCCAAAAGGCGCTCGCCGGTGCGCCAGGGGCGGTCCTCATCGCGGTTTCCCAGAGGGCAATAGATCACATGGAGAAGCGCAAAGCTCCGATTGAATCATACTACATGAACCTGCTCAGGTGGAAGCCGATCATGGAAGACCCGCGCATGTACCTCGCGACCCCCGCGACCCAGGTAATCACAGCCCTCAGGGAGGCGATGCTCGAGTTGAAAGAGGAAGGGATCGAGAACAGGTGGGCCCGCCACAAAAAACTCGGAGAGCTTACGAGGAGCAGGGTGGAGGGATGGGGGCAGCGGTTCGTGGCAGAAGACCGGCACCGGGCCGACACGGTGACTTCCTTCTGGGTCGCGAAGGAGAACGCCGGGGAGGTACAGGGGACCCTTGAGAGGGAGCATGGAATCATGATAGCGAGAGGGCTGTACGACGACAAGGACAAGATGCTCAGGGTCGGGCACTTCGGGATACTGTCTGTGGACCAGCTGAGGGGCGCACTCGACTCGCTTGGGGAAGTGATGAAACAGCTGGGCACTGTACCAGGCGACGTCCACGTGTCATCAGCAAGTATGAAGCGGTAGAACGCTTTTATCGCGTGAAAAACGGGACTGAAAATCGTAGCCCGGTCGTCTAGTGGTCAAGGATGGGGGCCTCTGGAGCCTTCGACCTAGGTTCGAATCCTAGCCGGGCTATCTAGCATATATTC
>JACWAI010000089.1 GCA_014874415.1 Nitrososphaerales archaeon | reverse complement strand
GACATTGGAGGTGAAGGTATCCATGTTGCTCATGGCCTTCGCAGGATCCCAACTCGGGCAGGCAGACGCGACGGATGACCACGGCTGACGCTTATTCGCATCTACTGTAACAGAGCCGAACTTCGAGAGTCTTAAATAAGCAAGTCTCGCTAGTTTGCCCGGAAATGGCGGCCAACAGCGAGGCCGATATCTCCGAAGCGCAGATTGCAGTCCACTGGAAGGAGGAACCGCTCATCGACCCGCCTGCCAGCTTCATAGCGCAGGCGAACATGAAGGACAAGCAGATCTGGGATAGGTTTGCGGAGAAGAATTTCCCCGAATGCTACAAAGAGTATGCGGACATGTTGTCCTGGGACCAGCCATGGAAGACGACCCTGGACACGAGTAAACCGCCGTTCTGGAAGTGGTTCGTAGGTGGGAAGATCAACGCCTCTTACAACTGCGTCGACAGGCATCTCGCGAAGTACAAGAACAAGGCGGCATTAATCTGGGTCCCGGAGCCTGAGGATGAGGCAATCCAGACCATCACGTACCAGGAGCTGTACAAGAGGGTGAACGAGTTCGCCCTGCTGCTGAAGGAGTTCGCGGGATTGAGCAAGGGGGACCGCATCACGTTCCATCTCCCCATGATCCCCGAGCTGCCTATCTCGATGCTTGCGTGCGCCCGTCTCGGGATAATCCACAACCAGGTCTTCGGGGGTTTCAGCGCCAAGGCGTGCGCGGAGCGGATGGAAGACTCGAAGAGCCACGTCCTGGTGACCGTCGACGGATACTATAGGAACGGGCAGCTGATAGACAAGAAGAAGGAAGCGGACATCACGGTCGAGGAGGCGAAGAAGCTCGGGATCGATGTCAAGAAGGTCCTCGTCTGGAGACGTCACCCAGGGAAATACGTCTCGCAGTCCCCCATGGTGGAGGGCCGCGACTTCTTCGTAGACGAAGTGGTCAAGCCTTTCCGCGGCAAGACAGTAGCGCCTGTTTCGATGGACTCGGAGGACCCGCTCTTCCTCATGTACACGAGCGGCTCCACCGGGAGGCCAAAGGGAGCCCAGCACAGGACGGGAGGATACCTCGCCTACGTGACGGGGACTTCGAAGTACGTCCAGGACATACACCCTGAGGACGTTTACTGGTGCTTCGCGGACATCGGCTGGATTACGGGCCATTCATACATCGTGTACGGCCCTCTCGCTCTGGCTGCGACTTCCGTCATGTACGAAGGGGTTCCCCTCTATCCCGACGCAGGCAGGCCGTGGAGGATAGCAGAACGGCTGGGGGTGAACATCTTCCACACAGCCCCGACTACCATCAGGATGCTTAGGAAGGCTGGGCCGGATGAGCCAGCGAAATACAACTACCATTTCAAATCAATGACGACGGTCGGGGAGCCGATCGAGCCCGAGACCTGGAGATGGTACTACAACACCGTCGGGAAGAAGGATGCTGCGATAACAGACACCTGGTGGCAGACGGAGAACGGAGGGTTCCTGTGCTCGACCCTCCCCGCCTTGGCGCCGATGAAAGCGGGAAGCGCAGGACCCGGGGTGCCAGGGATCTACCCCATAATCTACGATGAGAATGGTGTCGAGGTCCCGGCGGGACAGGGGAAAGCAGGGAACATCTGCATCAGAAACCCCTGGCCTGGTATAATGCAGACTATCTGGGGGGACCCCGACAGGTTCGTGAAAGTCTACTATGCGAAGTACAACAAGAATAAGGACAGCAAGGACTGGCGCGACTGGCCCTATTTCGCCGGGGACGGGGCTGTGCTGGCCTTAGACGGCTACTTCAGGATACTAGGAAGGGTTGACGACGTAATCAAAGTAGCAGGGCACAGGCTCGGGACGAAAGAGCTTGAGAACGCCGTCCTTACCACCCCACAGGTGGCGGAAGCGGCCGCCATCGCCATGTTGGACGAACTCCGCGGCCACGTGCCTGTAGTGTACGTCGCCCTCAAGCCCGGGATCGCCCCGTCCAAAGAGCTGGAAGAGACCATAAAGGCCAACGTCGTGACGGCGCTGGGACCGATCGCCAGGCCGAAGTCAGTCTACATCGTCCCTGACCTCCCCAAGACCAGGTCGGGGAAGATCATGAGACGGGTGCTCGCCTCGATATCAGACAGGAAGGACTACGGGGACGTCACCACACTGGCGAACCCTGACATCGTCGAAACGATACGGAAACAGGTTCAGACTGGCTAGCGGACGCGCCCCTATCACCTTTCGAAGGGAGGCCGCCTCGAATATGAAGCTGCCAACGGCAGCCCGCGGTTCCGCTTCGTGCGGAGATTGCCGACTCAGCCTTAAATAGAAACCGAGGCAGCCGGCTGCGAACATATTGAGCCAAAGCCAGCCGACTAAGGCTGACGTGGTTCTCGCTAATCCCGCTCCGCTGGGACTACTCGGATTCGGTCTGACGACAATACTCCTCAACCTGGCAAACGCGAACATCTACGGCCTTGGAAGTTCGACCGTCCTCGCAATGGGTATATTCTACGGTGGGCTAGCCCAAGTCATGGCAGGCCTCCTGGAATTCAGAAAGGGGAACACGTTCGGGATGACAGCATTCCTCTCGTACGGGTTCTTCTGGATGACCTTCGTCTTCATCGTCTTCTCCCTCACTAACACCTGGGGCCTGGGTGGTCTAGCACCATCGAGTACCGCCCTCGGTTACTACCTGTTCTTCTGGGGTCTCTTCACTTTCGGCATGTTCTTCGGAACCCTGCGACGCAACGGCGCACTAATGGCAGTGTTCGGGACTCTCTGGATCCTATTCTTCCTGCTTGCCGTAGGCTTCTGGACGAATTCATCCCCCACTTCTACACTAGGCTACTTCACCGGATACGAAGGGGTCCTCTGCGGATTGCTTGCCTTCTACACAGCTATCGCCGAAGTCCTGAACGAATCCTACGGGAGAAGCGTACTACCACTCTGGCCTTTTAAGCCGAAGATGCAATCTTAGGAGATTGGGTTTCGCGCTTCGTGCGCGAAACCCCTTCCTCTTTCTGGGCGACTGAGAGAATCTATCCGGTTCAGACTGAGGAGACCGAACGAAAGAATCGCTATGACCCCTGTGTGCCTATCATAGACCGGGCTATCTCGCGACGAGTATGTAGGCGCCAATGAGGCGATCACCAAGCCCCAATCTAGAAGATGCTAATTCGCATGGGCCTTGACCTCTGTCAGCTCCGCCTCGTCCTTTCCCCACAGGGAGTCCTTCCCAAAGAAAAGCAAGTAGCTAACAACAGCGAAGTCGGCAAGGATCGCCACGTGCATGATGGTGCAGTAGACGCAGATCGCATGGAGCAGGAAGAGCTCGACGAACACGAGATAGGGGACTATGGCCACCCCAATGAAACGCCAGGCGAACAGGACCTGGAGTGTGGTCTGGGAGGCGTGTTCTGACCCGAAGGCAATCACGTAAACCATCCCTACGTTCACCAGGAAATAGACGAGCGCCAGCAGCTCTAGAGGTACGCCGAAGACCATGCTGTAGGAGCTTGAAAGCACGTATCCGCAATCGAGCCTGATCCCCCAGTACGAGCCTGTCGGGCATAGGGGCAGCTGCTGGTTCAGTGTGTAGAATATGACCAGCACGGTGCCTGAGGCCCATATGCCGATGGCCGACATCAGGACGAGCACGAAAAGCTTCAGCTTTGAAATCCTCAAGTTACCACGTTCCAGGTGACGAAATCCGCCGGGAGTTCCGAGTCCTCCATGGAGCTGCCATCAGAGGCGCTATCCTGCGCGCCTTGAACCGGGAGGCCAGCTGGGCGTCTGAACTTGGGGCGAAGATTGAGCGAGACCCAGACCAAGCCCCAACTGGAGTGGACCTGAGATGGCCGAGGTCTCAGAGCTTATCGGTGGGGCGCTGCACACTGCGACGGGGGCTCCCTGCGTGATCTTGCACACCACCGCCGTCAGGACGTTCGCCGCCTCTCTTATCTGAACCCCCGTGCTGTCGGACGTCGATATTTCGTTCAGTATGGTGGTCCAGTTCTTGCCTGCAAGTATGTCAGGAAAAGCGAGGACCGAATCCTTCACCACGTAGGTGTTCCCGAAATCAAGGAAAGGCACCCCGCCACTTGTGTAGCTCTGCCATACGGTTGAGTAGTTGGAGGGCACGGTCTGGAGAGCGTGCTGGGCCCTATCTGCAGCTTCGTAGGGCCGGAATGCGATGTAACTGCTCGTGTAGCTACTCCCCACGAAGGTGAATGTCGCGTAGTCCCCTTCGCCGTTGGATGACGTGGTGTAATGCAGGTTCGTAAAGTTGCCGAAGCGCTCCAGCGCCAGTATCAGAGCCCATCTCTCGACCGCACAGAACGGGCAATACTCCGCTCCCACGTAGACGACGGTAGGCTTGCCTTCCGAGACGAAAGGAGACCCGCCGGACTTGAGAATCGCGTTCGTCATCCCCGTCGTGCCAGCGGGTCCGTAAGGCTGGGCGCTCGCTTTCTGCAGAGAAGCCATGTCGGTCGGCGAGACAGGTTGGCCGATCTGCTTGTCCAGCGCCGACGCGCCGCTCGCAGTGGCGACGAAGTAGATTCCGATGCCGAGCGACGCTGCGATGATCACAACCGTGATGACTATCGTCATCCTCCTCATCTGCTGTTTCTTCTTCTGCCGGGCTCGCAAACCAGTCTCGGCCTGGGCGTCGAGGGGCCTCTGTTTAAGCGACTCGCCCGCTGTTCAAAGCAAGCCTTTTAGTCGAATTGTGCGGCGGAAGGATGCGTTGCTATCTTCGGATTTTGAGGCGCGAGAGTATCAAAAGAAGATAGCAGAAGTCGCCGCTTCGACGAACACACTCGTCGTCCTTCCGACCGGACTGGGCAAGACGATAATCGCAATCATGGTGGCCGCCGAGCTGCTCGAGAGGAACCCGGGCTCGAAGGTGGTCGTCCTAGCCCCCACTCGTCCGCTCGTCCTCCAGCATCTCAGGGCGTTCGGGGAGGGGCTAAAGCTCCCGGAAGGATCCATGGCCGCCCTGACCGGGACGACCGAGCCGGGAGAGAGGGAGGCAATCTGGATGAAATCCAAGGTCATATTCGCCACCCCCCAGACCGTCTACAACGATGTCCGCCACGGAAGGGTCTCGCTGCGCGATGTTGTCCTGGCCGTTTTCGACGAAGCCCACAGGAGCGTGAAGGATTACACTTACACGAAGCTCGCCACCGTGTACAGGGAGACAGCCTCCCGCCCGCTGATCATGGGGCTGACGGCATCTCCGGGAGCCACGAAAGAAAAGATCAGCGAGATCATGCGGAACCTGTTCATAGAAGCGGTCGAAGCACGGAGCGAAGAAAGCGACGACGTAAGGGAATACGTCGAAAAGACAAACGTCGAGACAATCAAGGTGAGGGTCCCGGACGAATATTACGAGACGACCCTCAGGCTCAGGGAGCTCTACAATGACAAGGTGAAGAAGCTCCTGAGCGGCGGGTTCCTCAGGACCAACCGGGTGTCGAAGAAGGCGCTCCTGGAGGCCAGGATCTCGATATCGGCGAGGCTGAAGTCTGCCCAGGCGAGCGGCGGTCAGAAGGGGTACATCTTCGGGGCGATCATCAACCAAGCCCAGGCGGTGGCGATACTCCACGCCCTCGAAATGATAGAGACCCAGGGAGCCCCCCCGCTCCTCAGATACCTGGAGAAGATGCGCGAGAGGCCTGACAAGGGGAAGGCGATATCCTCGCTTTTGCGCGACCCGAAGTGGCTCAGGGTGGAAGAAGAGGCAGGGAAACTAGCTTCCATACCGCATCCGAAGATAGCCGTCGCGCTCTCGACGGTGAAGAAGCAGCTGGAGAAGAAGCCAGATTCTCGCGTGATAATCTTCACCCAGTACAGGGACACCATCGAGGACATCGTGAGGGCGCTGGAAAAGGAAGGTCCGAGCGTCAGGCGCTTCGTCGGGCAGTCAGACAGGGAGGGGAGCAAGGGGATGGACCAGCAGCTGCAGACCGAGACTCTCGACCAGTTTCGCAAGGGCGAGTTCAAGGTGCTCGTCAGCAGCAGCATAGGAGAAGAGGGTCTCCACGTCCCCGACGTGGACCTGGTTGTGTTCTATGAAGCCGTCCCTTCGGAGATCAGGTACATCCAGCGGCGGGGGAGGACGGGCAGGACCACCGAGGGGAGGGTCGTCATACTCCTGGCTGAGGGGACGGTCGACGAATCGTACTATTACAGCACCCTGCTCAAGGAGAGCAGGATGAGGGAGCTGGTGAATGACACCAACCAGAGGCAAACAAAGAGGCGCGCCAGGAACCCCACTCTGATGGACTTCGTAGAATAGCCGCGCTAGCCACGGCTTCCGACAACCGAGACCTTGATCAGGTTCGTCGTCCCCTTCAACCCGGGGGTCCCCGACGTGACCACTATCCTCTCCCCCTTCTTCGCCAGCCCGAGCTGCTCCGCAGCCTGGTCGGCCCGCCCGAAGAGCCAGTCCACGGTCTTCGCCTTCCTGGAGACGATGGGGACGACCCCCCTGTAGAGCTTCAGCAGCCGAGCGACCCTTCTGTCGGTGCAGATCGCTATTATCGGGTGATTGGGCCGATACATGGACACCCTGCGGGCGGTGGAGCCTGTCTCGGTCGGGGCGACGATGGCCCTGGCGCCGACGTAGTCTGCGAGCCTGCAGGCGGCCCGCGCTATCGCCGATGCCGTGTCGGTGGCTTCGGTTTCGACAGGAACGTGCGCGTAGGCTTTGAGCGACTTCTCTGTGGAGCGTGCTATCCTGTCGAGCATCCTGACTGCTTCGACCGGGTACTTGCCCACGGTGGTCTCGTCTGAGAGCATCACCGCGTCGGTGCTGTCGAGGATCGCAGTGGACACGTCTGTGACCTCGGCCCTGCTGGGGACCGGGAAGTTTACCATGCTCACGAGCATCTGGGTGGCGACAATGACGGGCTTCCCGGCCGCGTTGCACCTCCCAATGATCCGCTTCTGTATCACGGGCACAGTCTCTATCGGCACCTCAATCCCGAGGTCCCCCCTGGCCACCATGGCTCCGTCCGCCTCGTGCAGTATGCCGTCGAAGTTCCGCACTGCCTCCATCTTCTCTATCTTCGCGATGAGCTTCGGCCCGCCGGCAGGGATAAGCTTCAGGACCGCCCTTACGTCGGACGGAGTCCGGACGAACGAAGCTGCGACGTAGTCCACCCCCAGCTTGATTCCGAACTTCAGGTGCGCGACGTCCTTCGAGGTGGGGTATTCTATCTTCAACCTTACACCGGGAGCGTTCACCCCCTTCCCGGAACTCAGGACGCCCCCTGCGAGCACCGTGCACAAAGCCTCCGTACCTGTCGTATCGTCAACCCGCAACCTAATCGTCCCATCTGCGAGATGCAGAATGTCCCCCTTCTCCACCGCCTTCAGCAGGTCAGGGTTGTTGACCGGGATGAGGGCCGCGTTCCCCTCCGTATCGGTAGATGTCAGCGTCACACGCGACCCGCGAGCAAGGTCAGCCGCGCCGCTGGCCATCCTGCCTACGCGGATTTTGGGACCGGGGAGATCCTGCAGTATAGCTATCGTCTTCCCAGCCCGCTTCGCCTCCTTCCTGATGGTGCGGATGTCCTCCAGGTGGCTCTGCCTGTCCCCATGAGAGAAGTTTATCCTGAAGACGTCGACGAAACCCACGAGCCTGCGGACTGTGCGGGGCTCCCTGCTTGCCGGGCCGATGGTGGCGACTATCTTCGTTCTCCTCAACTTTGTAGGGCTCGACCTTCGGGACTGCGGAGATTAAACCTAAGCTCGTCCCCGGATTCGAAGCGGGACCGGACCAGTGACTGCCAGCGTCACTCCGGACGAACTTGAGCTTCCCAAGGCGGGGATGATGGCTCAGACAGGCTTCGCGGCCGAGTGGTCTTCCTCAACTCCGCCCCTGTCGGTGCTTGCTGCGGCCTGCCCAGCGGGAGGTTCCCCCCCGGGGGGTCTACCACCTCCCCGTGGATGTACACCTTCCCTCTCAGAAGCGAGGCGAGGGCGGCGGCTATGGAGAGTCCAGCTCCTATGTAGAACGAGAGGTCGAGGGCCGAGGTGAAGGACGGAGCGATGGCCGTTGGGAAGAAGGTCTGCCCCGTGAGATACTGAAACGTCGAGGAGGGTATCTGAGACACCACTGAGGCGAAATGAGGATCGGAGAGGATGGAAAGCATGGGGTTGTACCCCAGGAAGGCCGAGAACAGGGCGCTCGTCGGGGAGATGGAGGCGAAGGCCGACGAAAGCTGAGGCACTCCAGCGCTCACCATGGCGCTAGAAAGGGAGCCCGGGAGGGTGGCCGAGAGTCCTGAGATGATGATTGTGAAGAAGATGGCGAGGCTGACGGTCTGGCCCGTGTTCTGGAGGGTCGCCCGCATCCCCGAAGCGGCCCCCCTGTAGTCAGGGGGGACGGCGTTCATTATTGACGCGATGTTCGGCGCTGCGAAGAGGCCTCCAGCCAACCCCATCACGAAGATTATCACAGCGAATGGGAGGTAGCTGAAGTCGTAGGGGAGAAGAGAGAGCGCCATGAATGTCGAGGCGGTGAGGAGCATGGCGAGGGTCGCGAAGGTCCTAGCTCCGTATCTGTCAGAGAGGTATCCGCTGATCGGCCCCATTACGGAGAACCCTACGATCATGGGGATCATGTATACCCCCGCCCAGAACGGGGTGTCCTGATAGCTTATCCCGTGGAGGGGGAGCCATATCCCCTGCAGAAGGATGATCAGCATCAGCTGGACCCCGCCCCTGCCCATGGACGCGAGGAACCCGGCAAGGTTGGCTGCGCTGAACATCCGGTCCTTGAAGAGCCCCATGCTGAACATCGGGTCAGGAACGCGCGTCTCGACGAAGGGGAAAGCCACGAGCAGCGCGACTCCGGAGACGAGCGAGGCGACCACCCAGGGGTCCCCCCACCCCATGGGGGAGTTCCCGTAGGGGATCAGGGCGTAGGTGACCCCCACTATCATCAGGGTCAGGCCAGCCGCAAAGGTCAGGTTCCCCCAGACATCGAGCTTCTGCCCCTTCCTTATGGTCGCTATGTCCTTCAGCTTCCAGTACGACCAGACCGTCCCCAAGGCCCCGACCGGGACGCTGACCAGGAATATGAGCCGCCAGTCGAAGAGCGCCAATACCCCCCCAAGCACCAGGCCGACGAGGGAGCCTGCGATCGCGGCAGTCATGTTAATTCCGAGCGCCTTGCCCCTCTCTCTCGGAGGGAACGCGTCAGTCAAGATGGCGGCGCTGTTCGAGAGGAGGAAGGCCCCTCCAACCCCCTGGATGATCCTGAAGAGGATGAGCTCCGTCGCGCCCAGGTCCCCCGTGTTAGGGGTCGCAGCGCAAAGGAGGGAGCCCACGGTGAATATGGCGAACCCCATGTTGAACAGCCTGACCCTTCCGAACATGTCGGAAATGCGGCCGAAGGAGACCAGCAGCGTCGAGGTCACGAGGCTGTAACCGAACAAAATCCAGAGCAGGTACTGGAAGGACGTGAGCGGATCGATGGAGATGCCCCTGAATATCGCAGGGAGGGAGATCAGAACGATGGTCCCGTCTATGGCGGCCATCAGGGTCCCGATGGTCGTGTTGGACAGGGCGACCCATTTGTACTCGACCGTCAGTCATCCCCCCGCGACTTCAAAGGCTCGCGCTGCGGCTTCTCGCGTGTGGCCTGCGCGTTACCGCCCCTTCGCCCCCGAGCTGGGAGTCAATCCAATCGACCTGTGAGGTCAGCAGGAAGCGGAGTTCCCTGAGGTAGGGCTCCCTCTCCTGCGGCGGGATTTCGTTGAGTTTCTGCTTCAGGAAGTCGGCCCCGTCCCGGATCCTCCTCACCATGACGGGGACGAAGACGTTGCCCGGGAGGAGGTCCGAAAAAAGCCTGCCCATGACCGGCTCCTTCTTACCTGCTCCAGCTATGACCCGCCTCGCCTCCTCCAACTCCCTCTTCCCCTTGGCCGTTATCGCGTACGTCCTGCTCCCCCCCTTCCCCTTCGTAGCCGCTGCCCTCACAAGGCCTTCCTTCAGCAGCCCCTTGAGGAGAGGATACATGGTGCCTGCGCCTGGCTTCCAGGCGCCCTCCGTTCTCTCGTCTATCGTCTGGATTATCGAATAGCCTGACTCTGGGCCTCGCGAGAGCAGGGTCAGGATGTATAGCCTAAGGAAACCCCTCGGGACCGTCTGAGGGTGGAGCCAGTGCCGGGCTCGGGGCGTAACCATTGGGGCAATAGGAAATATGGGGTGTTATTTAAGTTGCATCCGATATCGTATTAGATAATGTTTAAATGCCCATCACCTAAAGCTTTAGGTAGAAATTTTGAGCGACGTGATTTCAGTCCAAGACCTCGTTCTCGTATATTCCGACGGTACCAAGGCAGTGGACGGCATAACCTTTCAGGTCAACCAGGGAGAGTTCTTCGGATTCCTGGGGCCCAACGGAGCGGGGAAAAGCACCACGATAAAGGTGCTGACGACCCTTCTCAAGAAGACCTCTGGGAACGTGACAGTGGAGGGCTTCAACATCGAGAAGGAAGCCGAAAAGATAAGGAAACTCATCGGCGTCCAGAGCCAGGAGACGGTGGTGGACCCCGACCTCACCGGGAGGGAGAACATGATGCTCCAGGGGCACCTTCACCAGATGGAAGGGGAGGAGCTCAAGAAGAGAATCGACGAACTGATCAACCTGGTCGGGCTGGCCGACGTCGCCGAAAAGAGAGCGGGACACTACTCCGGTGGAATGAAGAAGAGGCTGGACCTCGCTTCAGCCCTGGTGCACAAGCCCAAGCTCCTGTTCCTTGACGAGCCCACGACCGGACTCGACCCCCAATCGAGGGCGGCCATTTGGGAGTATCTTTCGAAGCTCAACAAAGAGGAAAGCATCACGATCTTCCTCACGACGCAGTACATGGAGGAGGCTGATAAGCTGTGCGAAAGACTGTTCATCATAGACCAAGGGAAGATTGTCGCAAACGGGACCCCCGAATCGCTGAAACGGGAGGTCGGAGCAGACTCGATCACCATGACACTCGAAAACGGCGGAGCGGCTCCTGAGACGAAAGAAAAGGCGAAGCAGGTCCTGAAGGGGATGCAGGGGATAAGCAGCATAAT
>JACWAI010000011.1 GCA_014874415.1 Nitrososphaerales archaeon | reverse complement strand
TAACGTGCGGGGGGTGGGATTCGAACCCACGAACCCCTAGGGGACGAGGTCCTAAGCCTCGCGCCGTTGACCAGGCTGGGCGACCCCCGCAGCACGAGACGGCCCGAACTTCAAACTATAATCGTTTGTCCGAGCCCTCGGGAGTGGGAACCGTTCCGGGTTGGCTCTTGGCTCCCCTCAGTCTTGCGTAGAGAGCCTCCCAGTCCAATTTGTATACGATTATCCCCACCACGATGAAAGCGGCCGTCAGAGCAAGGGTGAGGTCGAGCCGGCGGAGATCGAGGATGCTAGAAAGATCTCTCAAGATCGTAACCTCCAACGCGATTTCGACGGTGCTCTTGACAAGCTTCGAACCGAACGACACCAGAGACATCAGTTCAAGCGAAGCATTGGTAGCGCCCGCCCCGATGTAGATGAAATCATCGAATGGGAACACCGGCAACAGCGAGGCCACGAAGAGGACGACGTAGAAGCTTTCTCGGGATGAGTATCTGCCTATGAGCCTGACATTTCTATTCCTGACAAGTTGGTCCTTGAATCCGAACGCTCCAAAGTAGATCACCACCTTTGCCAAAGTGGCACCTACTGCCGACGCCACCACAATGACGACGAAGTTCAGCGGGGTGGCTCCGATCAGGGTCAGCTGGAGCGCCGCAAGGATGGTGTAGGACGCACCGACGAAGGGCGAGACGTTCGAAAGGAAGGACACCACGAAAACGAAGATCGAGACCCACACCAAGGGGTGCAACTGAGCTCCGCACAGGATTGTCGTTATTTATCCGTGGTAATCGTTAAATGGCCTTCGGAAACGCGCCGATATTTCATAGGAGCGTGCCATGATGCTTGTCTCAGACCAAGGTAGAGGAATCTCGGGAGCTCAAACGCGAGGTCGGAGCCTGGGGCTCCTTCTCCATGGGGTACGCCGATGTCGGAGCTGACATCTACGTCGTCCTTGGCGTAATCGCCCTCTTCGCCGGAATCCTCTCTCCACTCGCCTTCGCCGTCGCCGCGGTGGTGTACGTCAGCACAGGCCTCTGCTACGCCGAGCTTTCCACCAGATATCCTGTCGCAGGCGGAGGCCATTTCTTCTCTCTGAAGGCTTTCGGGCCATTCCACGGATTCGTCGCAGGCTGGGGCTTGATGCTCAGCTACACCGTGGACATCGCCCTTTTCGCCCTCGCCACCGTGGGCTACCTGCAGGTCGTAGTGGGCCCAGTCCTGACCAACATTTCCCTCATCACTCCGCCATACTACGCCCTGGTATCGATAGCGCTCATCCTGCTCCTCCTCGCGCTCAACCTCGTTGGGATTAGGTACTCTTCCAAGCTAAACGAGTTCATCGTCGCGGTGGACCTCGTTACCGTGGCCCTTTTCCTTGTGTTCGGTCTCCCTTCGATAATCGCTTCGGGGGCTCTTTCAGGATGGCTGTCCAGCCTGCCGGCAGCGATCTCATCCGGGAGCTTCGGGGGCACAGCCAACTGGTCCACCTTCGTAGTGGCACTTTCACTGGCGACGGTCTCGTACATCGGGATCGAGTCCATATCCCAGGCGGCAGAGGAGACAAAGAACCCGTCCAGGGTGATACCCCGGGCGACCAAAGCGGCGATATTCGCCGTGGTGACGGTCGCCATCATCCTCTCTCTCCTCTCTGTGACCCTCGCCCCGCTGTCTGCGGTATCCGGGAACACGTCCTCACCCGCCTGGTCCCTCGCCAAGTACATGCCGTACATCGGACCGTACTTCGCGGTCTGGGTGGCCATCATGGGGACCCTGGTCTGCTATGTCTCCACCAACACGGGCGTGATCGGGGTTTCAAGGGTGACATTCTCCATGAGCAGGCTCGGCCTCCTGCCGAAGGGCTTCAACCGCATCAGCTCGAGGTTCAGGACCCCCTACCTGACGCTCATCCTTTTCACAGCTGTCGCCTGCCTCCTTCTCGCCTTCGGGGTGGAGCTGTCGACCTACCAGATAATACCCCTGATAGCCTCCGTGTACAACTTCGGGGCCCTGATCGCCTACTTTTACGTCAATGCTGCGGCCATCGTGCTACGCTTCAAGGAGCCCACACAGAAAGGTTGGAAGATGCCTCTCAACGTGACCGTCCACCGCGCTGGCATACCTTACCGCGTGTCCATCATCCCGTTCATCGGGATAGCTTTCACTGCCCTGATCTGGTTGATCCTCGTGGCCACGAACCCGGACGGAAGGGTTGCCGGCGCCGCGTGGTTCGCGATTGGCATCGCTGGATACCTTATCTATCAGAAGTGGAAGGGAAGGAGAAAGGCTGATGCCTGAGAAGGAGCCCGCTGTGGAGTGGTCCTGGAGCGATGCTCCCCTCATCCTCCCGTTGGCCTACCGGCCCAGGGAATGGAACGCCGTCTTCATCGCATTCTACATCGCCGAATACTCCGGTTCGAAAGTCTACGTCACCCACGTGCTCGAAGGGGAGGAAGACCATGGGTTCGAAGAGAAGCTCAAAGCAGACATCGACGGTCTTGCGAAGTCCCTCTCTGTCAAGTACGAGTTCGTCGAGGTCAAGCCCACCTCCCAACCGCCGGGAGTCGAGGAGGTCGCGGAGGCCCTGGTGCGGACTGTCAGGGAGAAGGGAGCCCAGGCAGTCGTCATGAGCGCCCACAGAGAACCGCTCTTCAGGGAGCTGTTCGGGAGGGTCTCTGACCACGTAGGTCGCACGTCCCCCTCGCGCGTGGTGTTGGTCGAAACCCCCCAAGAGGGAGTGAAGGTACCAAAGAATCCCAAACGGATACTCGTGCCTGTCCTGAAGGAACAGCATCCCGACCCGTTCATAATCGCAGCTGCACTAACGTCGTCGGCCTCTGTGGCAGACGTCGAAATCACCGCCGCCAAAATCTTCGTTCTTCCTCGCACTGTCCCTCTCGACGCCGTCGAGATGGCCCTTCCACTGCGACGCGAGGAGAGGGAGTTCTCCACCTTCACCAGCTTCGCCATCAAGACTCTGGGAAGGCTGATCAGCCCAAAGATTCTCCCCGTACGAGAAGTTGGCGGAGATGTTGCCCAGTACATCAAAGACGAGCAGATAGATGTCGTCGTGATGTTCAGCAACCGCGAGACAGGCTTCTACAGCTTCCTGACCAAGGACGAATATGAATTAGTCCGCAAATCTCCCTGTGTCGTGATAGTGACCGTACCTGCGCCCTAGTCCCGGAAATCAGCGGCCTTCGCGTTTCTTCTTCTCTTCCTTCCTGAGCTTTTTTTCCCGCTCTTCGCGGCGCTGGCGGTCGTACTCCCCCAGCGGTCCTTCATGCTCCGCGTACCCATGGTACATCTCCAGCGCCCTCTTCACTATCTCCTCTGTCTCCGGGTCCCTCTTTGCGAAGCGTACGGAGAGATTCCTCCTGTCCAGGACGGTCCATTCGAACCCCTTGTGCTTCTTCAGCTCCTCGATTGCCTGCTCCATGGCGTACTCGTTCCCAAAAAGTCCCCGAATCTCCCACATGGCCGTGCGGAACCTCCCACCGTCTTCAGGGTGTTAAAACGGTAGCCCTAGCGGCCCGATAGCTGTTCCCGAAGAGATTCTGCCGTCTCCGCCGGGACCTTGCAGGCGAAGTTCTCGCAAACGAAGGCTCTCGCCTTGGCTCTGGGCTCTCTTCCCTCGAGGAGGGTGCTCATCCTGGAGAGCTTCTCGAAGGTCGCCGACGTGGCGACAAGAACGACCTTGTCAGGCAGGAAGCTCCTGAAAGTCTCAGCCTTCAGCTCCTCTGCGCCCTTCAGCGTCTTGGAGCTTATCACTATCTCTTTGGTCCCGTTCAGGAGGAGGTCGAGCGCCCCCAGCATCACGGCGTGGGAGGAGGGGGACCTCTCCAGGTCGCTTCCGAAGAACCTCAAGGTCCTCTCAGCGGCCTTCCTGAACCCCTCTTCCCCAGTCAGCTCGGCGAGTCGGAGCAGATCGAGGGCGGCGATGGAGTTCCCCGAAGGCGTCGGCCCGTCGTACCCCTCCTTCAGCCTGGCTGGCTGAGCCGAGAGGCTCAGGTAGAAACCTCCGGCCTTCTTGTCTTCGTAATTGTCAATCATCATCTTGGCGAGCGAGACTCCTTCTTCCAGCCATAGAGGGTCTGAAGTCGCCTCGAAGAGGTCCAGCAGCCCCTGGACGAAGAAGGCGTAGTCTTCCAGGGTACCCTCGAGTGCCGCCTCTCCCCCAGCGTACCTCCTGAGCAGGCGCCCGTCCCTTCTGTTCGTTTTGAGCACGAACTTGGCCGCCCCCTCTGCTTCCAGGGCCAATTTCGGCTCGTCAAGAACCAAGCTCCCGAAGGCGAGTGCCGAAATCGCCAGCCCGTTCCAGGACGTCAGTACCTTGGTGTCGGTAGCAGGCCTGGGACGTTTGATCCTCTCTGCGTAGAGCGACCCTTTTGCCCTTACCACTGATTCGCGCTCTTCCTCGGTAACCCGGGCGCTTGGCTCCATATGAAGTATCGACCTTCCCTCGAAATTTCCCGTCCTGGTAACTCCATAGAGCCTGTTGAAAACGCCCCCTTCACCGCCCGCTGCGATTTCCACCTCCCTGGGGGTCCAAGTGTAGTATACCCCTTCCCCCTCGGTGGTGTCCGCGTCCTGGGCCGAGTAGAAGCCCCTCTGCTCATCCTTCATCTCTCCAGTGACCCAGGAGAGGGTCTCCTTGACGACCTCTGCATATTCCGGTTTTCGGGTGATCTGATATGCTTCGGCGTACACCTTCGCCAGCAGGGCGTTGTCGTAGAGCATCTTCTCAAAGTGCGGGACGAGCCAGACCCTGTCCGTAGAGTATCTGTGGAATCCTCCGCCGACGTGGTCTCTGATGCCCCCTGCCATCATCTCGTCCAGAGTCTTCAGGACAGCTTTCAACGCGAGCTCCTTTCCTGTCCTGTGGTGATATCTCAGCAGAAAGCCAAGCGTTCCTGGAAGAGGAAACTTCGGCGCCCCGCCGAACCCTCCCCTTTCAGGATCGAAAGAGGAGATGAGGGAAGAATACCCCTCGTCTAAGACGGACGCCTGAAGTTCCGCGCTCTTGGCCCCGACGGATGGAGCTATCGCCTCAAGCACTCGGGTGGAATTCGCGGTCACCTCGTCCCTCTTGTCCTTCCAGAGGTTCGAGACGAACTCCAGGACCTGCATGAAGCTCGGCATCCCGTAGCGAGGTTCCGGAGGGAAGTAGGTCCCGCCGTAGAAAGGTTTGAGGTCAGGTGTCAGGAATACACTGAGCGGCCACCCGCCCCCTCCTGTCATCGCCTGGACTGCCTTCATGTAGTATGCGTCTATCTCTGGCCTCTCTTCCCTGTCGACTTTTATCGGGAGGAAGTTCTTGTTGATGAATGCGGCAGTTTTCTCGTCTTCGAATGACTCCTTCGCCAGCTGGTGGCACCAGTGACAGGTGGAATAGCCGATGCTCAGGAATATGGGCTTGTTGTCGTTCTTTGCCTTCACGAGCGCTTCCTTACCCCAGGAGTACCACCGGACAGGATTCAAGGCGTGCTCAAGCAGATAGGGGCTCTTCTCTTCGATGAGCCTGTTGGGGGTCTTCTTCTCCAAACGATGGCCGGCGCCCGTTCCTTCTAATTGAATTTTTGCGCTCGAGCAATGCTTAACACGCCATCGCCGCGGCGCAACCTGGAATTCGGGTCTTCGGGGAGATTAGACTTGCAGTACAAGTGGACGGTCCTGACGGTCACGACGGTGGGGGTGCTTATGTCGGGGATAGACAGCAGGATCGTCGTCATCGGGCTCCCCACCGTGGCTGCGGCCCTGAAGGCGGACGCCGAGCAGGCAATCTGGTTCACCCAAGCCTACATCATCGGGAGCACCGTGGCGCTGCTCTTCCTCGGCAGGGTCAGCGACATGTACGGAAGGGTGAAGATCTACAACGCGGGGTTCGCCATCTTCACCGTCGGCTCGCTCCTGACGTCGGTCTCCCCCACCCCATACTTCTTCATCGCTGCGAGAATCTTCCAAGGGCTCGGGTCGGCCGCCCTCTTCTCAAACAGCGCGGCCATCATAACAGACGCCTTCCCTCACGGCGAGCTCGGGACGGCCCTGGGGATCAACTCGATCGCCTTCAGGGCGGGTTCAATGTTCGGCCTGACCCTGAGCGGGCTCATCCTTTCGTTCTTCGACTGGAGGTACCTGTTCTACGTGAACATCCCCGTGGGGGTCTTCGGGACCCTGTGGGCACACTGGCGGCTCCACGAGCAAAACGAGCCCGAACGAACCGCGCCAATGGACTGGCCGGGCTTCGTGACGTTTACCTTCTTTGTGGCTTTCCTGCTTCTCGGGCTCACCTACGCCGCCTACGGCATCGGGGATTCGACGTACTTTTCGGCTTTCTTCGTGGTCTCCTTCGTCAGCTTCTACGCATTCGTGAGGTTCGAGCACGCGCATCCGGCTCCCCTGCTTGACTTCTCCTTGGTCCACATCCGGGAGTTCATGGGAGCGGTGACCGCACAGCTCATCAACGCCATGTCCTGGGGCGCCTTCATTCTCCTGATCAGCCTCTACCTCCAGCTAGTAAAGGGGTTGAGCCCGCTAAGCGCAGGGTTGGCGATAGTCCCCTTCGACATAGCCATGCTCGCGGTGACGCCAGTAAGCGGGCGACTTTCCGACAAGTTCGGCACCCGCCCCTTCGCCACCTCCGGGCTCGCGGTGGTCACGGTCTCCCTCCTCCTCATGTCCACACTCGGTGCCGACACCCCCTACGCGACCCTGCTGGTCTTCATGGTGGTGGGGGGAGCTGGCATGGGCCTCTTCAACGCCCCGAACATGAGCTCGGCCATGGGCTCCGTCCCTCCCCACCGGAGAGGGGTGGCGTCGGGTTTCAGGGCCACGTTCTTCAACATCGGCTTCGTCCTGAGCTTCAACATCGTCATCCTAGTCCTCACCTTCTACCTCCCCTATCCTCTCATAACCCAGATCATTGCGTCTAAAGGCGCGCAGGTCACGATCAACGCCAACGCCGCCCGGTTCGCCAGCGCGCTCGACAACGTGTTCCTCGTCCTCGCCGCCATAAACACCGTGGCAATCCTGCCGTCGTACCTAAGGGGAAGGAGGGCCGAGGCGGTACAGCAGGTACAATCCCCGGAGCCCGATTAGGTTCCCGCTGTTCTCCCTTTCTACGGTGTCGCAGCCATCGGCGGCGCCTGAGCCATCCTCGCTCCGGCCATTGCCATACCCGCGGCCATCAGGGTCATGCCGAAAATGGCCAGGGCGTTGAGGAAGTGGACGAAGGCCAGGGCGCTGGCGCTGTTCCCGCTCGTAGCCACCGTCGCGAACCCGAGCAGTCCCTGCACCAGGATATCCACGGCGATTCCTATTGCGAGGCCCATGAGGGGCTTCGGCCTCCTGGGCATCCTCATCACGTAGACAAGGGTGACGAGGGCGAGGATTCCGAGGATGACCCCCCACAGCGTGTGCACGTTTACGTCGAGATTGAAGAACGTGACCGCTCCTCCGAGGGCAAGCTGAATTCCGAGAGCTGCGCCGGTGATGCGGAACAGAAGCTGGGTGTTCATTTGCACCCTTGGCGGAATCAGGCTCGGCCATTTGAACGCTTCGGTGATTTCAACAGACTCAACACGAAGAATGTTAGGGGTCTGACCTAACTTCAAATAGCGGCCGCAATGGCGCGGAATCAGGTCGAAAATGCCTCTCGAAACTCTTGACCGGCTGAGGGAGAACGTCGACCTCCCGACAGGCAAGGCCAGCGCAGTCAACATCCTGAAGCTCAAGGATATGGGGTACGATATTGAGCGGCTTCCGTATTCCATCCGAATCCTCCTCGAGAACGCGGCCCGCCATTCCAACAGGGTCCATGGGGCCCTGGAGGCAGCCCACGCCCTCGCCCAGTGGCCGAAGTCTGTAGACTCCGAGACGCCCTTCATGCCCTATAGGGTCCTGCTCCAGGATTACACGGGGGTGCCCCTGGTTGTGGACCTCGCCGCCATGAGGGATGCTGCAAAGGCAGCTGGTTTGAGGACTGACAGCGTTAACTCGAAGGTGCCCGTAGACCTCGTCATCGACCACTCGATTCAGGTGGACGCCTGGGGGAACGACATGGCTTTCGCCGTGAACCTCGAGAAGGAGTACGAAAGGAACTCGGAGCGCTATTCACTACTGAAGTGGGCTCAGTCCTCTTTCAAGGGGATGAGGGTCTTCCCTCCTGGCAAAGGGATTTGCCACCAGTTCAACCTCGAGTACCTTTCGCATGTGGTCGCTGTCGGGGACGCTGGAGGGAAACTGGAAGCGTTTCCAGACACTCTAGTCGGGACCGACTCCCACACAACCATGGTGAACGGATTGGGGTGCCTCGGCTGGGGGGTAGGGGGAATCGAGGCCGAGGCCGTGATGCTTGGGGAACCGTACCACATGCCCATACCGAAAGTGTTCGGGGTGAAGTTCACGGGCAGCCTGAAGGAGGGGGTTACCACTACGGACCTCGTCCTGACCGTCACCGAGAGGCTCAGGGAGAAGAACGTGGTAGGCTCGTTCGTGGAATATTTCGGGGAAGGGTACGGCCAGCTGTCGGTACCGGACAGGGCCACCATTGGCAACATGTCGCCCGAGTACGGAGCGACGGCAGGGTTCTGCCCTGTCGACGACGCGACCATAGCCTACTTGACCGGGACAGCGAGGCCGAAGGCGCACGTCGACTTCGTAACCAGGTACGCGAAGCAATTCGGTTTCTTCGTCAACGACGTTGAGCCTGTTTACACTGAAGTCATCCACTTAGAGCTAGACAAGATCGAGCCTTCGATAGCAGGACCCAGGAACCCCGAGGAGCGCCACACGCTCGTCTCGGTCCCTGGCTTCACCCGCTCTCTACTTGACCAGCGCCGCGCAGCATCTTCGCCAACCTCGTCATCGGCAACCAGGGCTCAGCTGATGCTGGAGGAAGACGGCCCGATTCACGCCGGCCTTTCCGACGGAGCCGTAGTGATAGCGGCCATCACTAGCTGCACAAACACCTCTAATCCGACGGTCATGGTGGGGGCAGGGCTCATCGCCAAGAGGGCTGTCGAAGCAGGACTCTCCGTAAAGCCATGGGTCAAGCCGAGCCTGGCCCCGGGCTCGACGGTCGTCACCGATTACCTCCAGAATTCTGACCTGTTGGGCTATCTCGACAAGCTCGGGTTCGTCCTGGTCGGCTACGGGTGCACCACGTGCATATCAGAAGGCACCCCCATCTTGATGGCGGATGGGACAACCAGGCCCATCGAAGCGATGCCCAACGCTGGCGGTGGCTTGCTCTTCGGTCCTAGCTCCCAGAACCGGCTCGGCATCGCCAGGCAGTCGATGCTGATGAACAACGGCCTGCGGGAATGTGTAACATTGGTTCTGCAGGACGGTCGGACGCTTGTTTGCACACCCGATCACAGGATTCTCTGTTCAGACGGGCGCTGGGTGAGGGCTGACCAACTCAATCTCGGCGAAGATCGCGTCATCGCAGGGCTCGAAGGCCCACTTGATGCCCCAGGCAACGACGAAACAGGGTATGTCCTTCGGGCGGGCAATCTGGCCTTCCGAATGGATTCTGAACCGGAGAGAATCCGCACCCTCGCGTTCGCGCGGCTGCTAGGATTCCTTCAAGGCGACGGTTCGATAAGTGTCCTTGGGCAGGGCCGAATAAACGCAGGCCAGGCGGTGGATCGTGAGATGATCCTTAATGACATAGATTCAATCACTGGTCTTCACCCAGTTGGAAACCGATACGATGAGCGAAAATGGTCGATTGTCCTGCCCTCGGTTCTCACGAAGGCGATGGCCGCTGTTCCTGGAGTGCAGGTCGGAACAAAGATTGATCAGCCGCCGACTTTTCCCGCGTTCATTCTAGAGTCTTCTTGCCCTGTAGCTGTGGTACGGGAATTCCTTGGCGGTCTCTTCGGGGCGGATGGACACGCGCCCACTCTGCATTACTGGGGCACAAGTGATGAAGACTCAAGCCTCCAGACCCCTGCGTATTCGCGAAGCACAATTCCCGTGCATTTGGTTCGGTCAAGAGAGTTCATGAATGAACTTGTTCAACTTCTGGTAAAGTGCGGGGTCAAAGCCGAGAGGGCCAGAATCTACGACTACCCGACACGAAGAAGCAATACGACCTACCCCGAGCCAATCGACGGAATCCCCCGCATAGAGGTGCGCTTGGAGCTCACGGACGGGCTCTCTTTCGTCGAAAGAGTCGGCTACCGTTATTGCGTCGACAAGATGCTGCACGCAAGCGCAGCGGCAGTCTACTGGAGGTTGATAGAAGGAATCCACGTGCAGAGGCTTTGGATGTCTGCCCGATTGGAGCAATTGCACCGGTCCCAACCAACGCTCTCTTTCTCGAAAGCCCGTCAGGTAGCTGCGGTTTCGCTCAAGGGCCGTGAGGAGGAAGAATCGCTGCCTCCTGTTGTGTCTCCGCATTATGCACTGCTCGAGGGATACGACCGTTTCTCCCGACTTCCGAAAGAGAGCGGGCGCAAGTTCTACCCGCTGCATCGAGAAAACTGCCACTTCCCTTCGCCTGCTCAGCTGTTCACTGAGCTCGGTGTGCGGGATTGGTTTGCCCCACTCCGAAAGGGGAATGATGCGGGACACGCCAAGCACTATTGCGTAGGAAAGGAGGCAACCACACTACCGACATTCTCCCTCAGGGTTATTGACCGTCGGTCTGCTGGCCAGAGGCAGGTCTACGACCTGACTGTTGAGGGTGTCCACGCGTTCACCGCAGGGACAGTCGCAGTACACAATTGCATCGGCAACAGCGGTCCGCTAGCTCCAGAAGTCGAGAAGGAGATCAAAGAGCGGGACATATACTCGGTCGCAGTCCTGTCGGGGAATAGGAACTTTGACGGGAGGATTCACCCACTAGTCAGGGGATCTTTCCTCATGTCCCCGATGCTGGTGGTTGCCTACGCCCTCGCCGGGAGGATCGACTTCGACTTCGCGTCCACGCCGCTGGGAAAGGGAACCAACGGCAAGATGGTTTTCCTCAGGGATCTGTGGCCCTCCCTCCAAGAGGTCAAGCGGACGGTCCAGGCTTCGCTCAACTCCGGCCTCTACGAGAAACGGTACGCAGACGCCATGAAGGGGGACGAGCGGTGGGAGAAGCTCACCTCCTTCGAAGACGAAGTGTACCACTGGGATTCCAACTCCACCTACATCCGGAACCCACCTTGGTTCGACCCCTCCCAGACAGAGTCGGCGAAGCGGGACATTTCCGGGGCCAGGGTGCTCGCCGTCTTCGAGGATAAGATAACCACCGACCACATCTCGCCGGCCGGGACGATACCCGTCGACAGCCCGGCGGGGGTCTACCTCAAAGAAAGAGGGGTCGACCTGCTCCACCTTTCGACCTATGGGAGCAGGCGCGGCAACCACGAGGTCATGGTCCGGGGCGGTTTCTTCAACATCAGGATCAAGAACCTGCTCGCCAAAGGCAAGGAAGGGGGCTTTACCGCCCACTTTCCTGACGGCGCGATCATGACGATTTATGACGCCTCGACGAAATACGCCCGAGAGGGGGTTCCTCTGGTAGTCCTTGCCGGGAAGCAGTACGGCGCCGGGAGCTCGCGAGACTGGGCGGCGAAGGCGCCGAAGCTGCAGGGGGTCAGGGCCGTCATCGCCGAGAGCTTCGAAAGGATTCACAGGAGCAACCTCGTAGCCATGGGGGTCATCCCTCTCCAGTTCAAGGAAGGGGAGGGGGTCAAGCAGCTGGGGCTCACTGGCGAGGAGACCCTCGACATTGTCGGCATCGAGTCGATGACCTCACCCAGGCAGTGGGCCGACGTGACTGCAAAGAGCGCCTCCGGGGAAAAGAGGTTCAGGACGCTTGTCCGGGTGGACAACGACACCGAAATGCAATACGTCCAGTCGGGCGGAGTCCTACCGTACGTTTTTGGACGACTGTCCAAATCGGGGCATTAGCGCAAGCGTTTTAACGTCCGCGCAGTCGGTCCTTCCTAATGGACAGGGAGCCCCTCATATACATGGACGGGAAGTTCTTCGAAAAGTCGAAGGCCGTAGTCTCCGTCTTCGACCACGGGCTCCTTTACGGCGACGGCATCTTCGAGGGGATAAGGGCATACAATGGCAGCGTCTTCAGGCTGAGGGAACATATCGACAGGCTCTACGACTCGGCGAAGAGCATACGTCTTTCCCTACCGCTCACCAAGCACGAGATGGGGGAAGCTGTCCTCGAGACTGTGAGAAGGAACGAGCTGAAGGACGCATACATCAGGCTCGTCGTCACGCGGGGGAGCGGAGACCTCGGCATCAATCCGGCCCTCTGCAAGAACCCGACGGTGTTCATCATAGCCGAGCCGATGGCGAGCATCCTCGGTCCGAGGGAGCCGATGGTGGTGAAGGTGATCGTCTCGTCGATAAGACGGGACTCGGTGGACGCCACCTCGCACGAGGTGAAATCCCTGAACTACATGAACAGCATCCTGGCGAAGATGGAGGCGACAAGCGCGGGCGCTGACGACGCCATCCTCCTGGACCACCGGGGGTTCGTCTCCGAAGGGAGCGTCACCAACATATTCATTGCAAAGGGAGGGAAGGTCTCGACCCCCTCCACAGCCGCTGGGATTCTCCACGGCATCACCCGGGACAGGATCATCAAGCTCTGCTCAGACGTAGGGTTGGACATCACAGAGCGAGAGGTCACGCCCTTCGAGCTACTCACGGCCGACGAGGTCTTCTTGGTCGGGACGAAGTCGGAGCTCGTCGCCGTCGGGAGCGTCAGCGGAGTGCGGCTAGGGACCGGTGCGGCGGGGCCCATCACCAAGAAGCTCTACGGAGAGTTCTCGAAGGTCGTCTTGCGTCCCGAAGAGGGGACTCCCGTTTACGAGGCAGCGACCGAGAGCGTCTGAGCCTGAAGCCCAAGGAGGAGTGGTAAGATTCTACCCTCGTTGGCCCTGAATGGCCCTATTCGAGACTCTTCTCGCGAATCGGGGGTCTCGGTTTCCAGTTTCGCCCTTTCCGCCTTCATCCTTCACCCTTCGATGGAGGGGAGCGAACGACCGGAGAAGGAGCCCCTGAGTAACGCCGCCCAGTCTAGTAAAATCTAAATACGCGTTCAAAATCGGCCCCCATTGGGCCCTGCTGCGTGTATTGTTCGTGCCACTTAGTCAGTATTATCGATGGGGGTAGGAAGGCATAGTATCGACCAAGGCGCCAAGGAAGACAGTCAGGCGGAAGAAGGTCGAGGACGAGGTCCCCTCGTTCAAAGTAAGCACTCATTTCTTGATTCCGAAGCACGAGCTGCTGACGAAGGAAGAATCCGCCCAGGTCCTGGCAAGGTTCAACTCCTCCCCGTCGCAGTTCCCGTACATACAGTCGACCGACTCCATTGCCAAAGAGATCGGGGCGAAGCCGGGCGACTTCGTCCGGATAACACGCAGTAGCGAGACGGCGGGGACGAGCACGTACTACAGGTACGTGGTGGAGGGCTAGGGTTGAGCAGGCAGATCGCGACTTCAAACTCCTGGATCATCCTGAGCGACCTCCTCCAGAGGGAAGGGGTGGCCAGGCAGCACCTGAACAGCTACAACGAGTTCGTCACAAGGGGGCTGCAGAACATCGTCGACGAAATCGGAGATGTGGATATCGAGACTGTTAGCACCCCCTACAAGATAAAGTTCGGCAGGCTCACGCTGGGCTCGCCTAGGGTCGTCGAGATAGACGGCTCGGTAAGCAGCATACTCCCCATGGAGTCGAGGCTGAGGAACCTCACCTACTCCGCTCCCATCCTGCTGGAGATGACCATCGAGGAGGAGGGGCTCCCGAGGGACACGACACGCCAGCACGTCGGAGACCTCCCTGTGATGGTGAAGTCCGAGCTCTGCCAGCTTTCCAACCGTTCCAAGGACCAGCTCATAGAATCGGGAGAAGACCCGAACGACCCGGGCGGCTACTTCATCATCCACGGCGCCGAGAGGGTCATAGTCGGGCTGGAAGACCTCTCCCCCAACAAGATACTGGTCGACTCCGAGAAGCTCGCAGGGGCCACCACCTACAAGTCGAGGGTCTACTCGTCCGTCGTCGGATACCGTTCGAAGCTCGAACTGACCCTGAAGCAGGACGGGGCCATCAACGTGAAGGTGCCCAGCTGCCCCGTCGACCTCCCCTTCGTCATCGTCATGCGGGCCTTGGGGATAAAGTCGGACAAGGAGATAGCCGACGCGGTCTCCCCCAAGGCGGAGATCCAGGACCTCCTTGAGGTGTCCTTCGACAAGGCTAGCGAAGCGCCCACCGAGAAGGACGCGCTCGTGTTCATCGGGAACAGGGTCGCCCACGGCATGCTTGAGGAGTTCAGGGTGAAGCGCGCCCTGTCCATGCTGGACTGGGGGCTTTTGCCTCACCTTGGCAAGACGGACGACAGGCGCTTCGACAAGTCGATGTTCATGGGGGAGGCCGCTTGCAAGCTCCTCGAGCTGAGGCTCGGATGGATCGGGGCGGACGACAAGGACCACTACGGGAACAAAGTGATCAAGTTCGCCGGGCAGATGCTCGCCGACCTGTTCCGGACAGCGTTCCGCAACCTCGTCAGGGACATGAAGTACCAGCTCGAAAGGACAGGGCAGAAGCGCGGGGGGAACGTCGTCGGGGCGGCCATCAGGACAGGCATAATCACGGACAAGCTGAACAACGCCATAGCGACGGGGAACTGGGGGAGGGGGAAGGTAGGCGTCACGCAGCTCCTCGACAGGACGAACTACCTGAGCACCCTCAGCCACCTCAGGAGGGTCCAGTCCCCCCTCAGCCGGAGCCAACCTAACTTCGAGGCAAGGGACCTCCACGCGACCCACTTCGGCAGGATCTGCCCGTCGGAAACGCCTGAGGGCGTCAACTGCGTCGTGCCGTCCACAAACGTTCTCTTGCCGGACCGCACTCAAGCCACGATTGCAGAAATCGGCGATAACTGGCGGGGCACAAAACTCGCCACCGTCGACATACTACAGAACGACATGGCTCAGACGACGATAGCGAAATACATCAAAACTGACCCCTCCCACGATGGCACCCCCGTCTACAGGGTGGTCACTGAAGCAGGTAGGGAACTCATCGCCACGAAAGATCATCCGCTACTCACGGACAATTTGGCCTGGAAGCCGGCCGGCGAAATCAAACCGGGTGATAGGGTCGTAGTATACCCAACGCTGGACCGGGTCGGAGGTCGCTCAAAATCCTCGAAGAGAACCCTCCTGACTCCGAGGAGATTCCAGAATCGGCGTAAGTGGGAGAAGGTCTTCGTCCCATCGGAACTCGAGAGACTTGATCTCCTGCCGCTCGCAGAAGACAATCCGAAACTGCCTATCCTCGCCCGAATCATCGGGGAGGTCTTCTCGGATGCTCACCTCCACATGGGAAGCTCGCCCTTCGTAGAATTCTCATTGGGAACCAAAGACGACGGACTGGAAGTCCAACGCGACTTGGAAGTACTCGGCTTCAAATCAAGGATGGAGTTCGAAAAGAAGCGCATTGTACGTCCCGAAAGGGAGTACGAAATGGAGGTCTACACGGTTACATGTTACTCGAAATCCCTGTGCGTTCTTCTTGAAAAGCTGGGTGCCCCCAAGGGCAAGAAGACAGACACTGGATACCTGATTCCAAATTGGATCATAAACGGGTCCTCACAAATAAAATTGGAATTCCTTTCGGCATACCTTGGAGGCGATGGACCGAAGCCCGCCATTAATCACTTGAAGGGAAGGAAATACTCCATCCGAATGCCACCAATCAACTTCCACAAGGTCGAACGATTGAGAAGCAGTGGATTGGCGTTGGCCAAGCAGCTCAGTGAGCTGCTGGCAGAGTTCGGTTGCGAAACGTCACGGATAGTTTCGAAGACAGATTACAAGCGGGCTGACGGTGAACTGGTTTCGAGAATATCTGTCGTCTTGAGAGGTTCCAAGACCACTCTGGAGGCTGTCACCCAAAAAATAGGTTATCGGTATTCTAGGACGAAGCAACGTCGGTCTGCACTCGCCGGGGAATACCTCAGAATATCCCGCCAACTCATACGCCAACGCATCGGGAAGAAGGAGACTGCCGCGAACCTCTACAACCAGGGCCAGTTCCCATCACAGATTGCCCTTACTTTGGGTGAGAAAGGGAAGACCATCGAACATTGGGTCTATGGGGCAAGGTATGAGCATACGTACAAACCGAAGTCGCTCCTCCTGCCATTCAACGAATGGAGCGAGAGGAATGTCGTCGCCATCGGAAACGACGACTACGTCCTGGAACAGGTCGTTCTGAAGGAACCTGTCACAGGAGTCAGTGATGTGAGAGACGTCACGACAACAGCCGATACACATAACTTCATCGCAAATGGTTTCGTAACTCACAACTGCGGTCTCGTAAAGAACCTGGCGCTTTCTGCGATAATCTCTGTCAGCGTCCCTTCGCAGGAGGTCGAGGAGAAGCTCTGGGAGCTCGGCGCGAAGCAGATACGCGACTCCGACCAGAAGCTGCAGGTGGGTGGGTGCAGGATCTTCATGGACGGCAGGTTCCTTGGTTACGTCGACGACGGAGAGAGGCTTGCGAAGGCGTTCAGGAAGCTCAGAAGGGAAGGTCAGATCAACCCGAGCGCGAGCGTCCTCCACATCTCCCCGGTCAACGACAAGGCGTACCCGCGCATATACATCAGCCTCAGCTCAGGGAGGGTCCTCAGGCCGCTCGTAGTGATCGAAAGCGGCAGGCCTCTCCTCAACCCGGACCTCATCGAGAAGGTGACGGCGGGCCAGAACTCCTGGCGCGACCTGGTTGAGCAGGGGGTGATCGAGCTCATAGACGCCAACGAGGAGGAGAACTGCCTCGTCTCCATGGGCCCCGAAGAGGTAACCACCAAGAACACCCACATGGAGCTCTTCCCCGCAGCCATGTTCGGCATAGCCGCTTCCATCATCCCCTACCCCGAGCACAACCAGTCCCCCAGGAACACATACGAGTCGGCCATGGCAAAGCAGAGCCTCGGATTCAGCTCCCCGACGTACCCCATATCCCCTCACGTCAGGCAGCACCTGCTCGTGAGCCCGCAGGCGCCGGTGGTCCGCACCAGGACCCTCGACCTCCTCAAGATAGACGAGCGTCCCCTCGGACAGAACTGCGTCGTGGCCGTGCTGTCCTTCGAAGGATACAACATAGAGGACGCCATCATCATGAACAAGTCCAGCGTCGAGAGAGGGCTGGCCAGGTCGTTCTTCTACAGGCTCTACGACGGGGAGGCTAAGCAGTACCTGGGAGGGATGAGGGACACATTCGAGGTCCCGGCAGCAGAGTCCAACATCAGGGGCTATCGCGGGGAGAAGTTCTACCGCCTCCTCGAAGGGGACGGCGTGGTCGCCCACGAATCCCAGGTGGCGGGCGGGGACGTGGTGATCGGAAGGACCAGCCCTCCGAGGTTCATGGAGGAATACAAGGAATTCGAGATCAAGGGCCCCTACAGGAGGGACACGTCGGTCGCGGTGCGCCCGTCGGAGGCAGGGGTGGTGGACTCCATCTTCATGACGGAGAACGTCGAGGGAGGGAAGATGTTCAAGGTCAGGGTGCGGGACATGCGGGTCCCCGAGATCGGTGACAAGTTCGCCTCCAGGCACGGCCAGAAGGGGGTGATCGGGCTCGTCGTCCCCCAGGAGGACATGCCCTACACTGCAGAAGGGATCGTCCCCGACGTGATAATCAACCCGCACGCCTTCCCTTCCAGGATGACCGTGGGCCAGTTCATCGAATCGATCGCTGGCAAGGCGGCCGCGTTCCGCGGGTCCGCGGTCGACGGCTCGGCCTTCGCAGGGGAGAGCATAGAAGAGATGGAGAAGGTCCTCCGCTCGAGGGGGTTCGAGGCGACCGGGAGGGAGGTGATGTACGACGGCAAGACCGGGAAGAAGTTCGCCGCCGACGTCTTCGTCGGGGTGGTCTACTACCAGAAGCTCCACCACATGGTCGCCGACAAGATCCATGCCAGGGCTCGCGGACAGGTGCAGATGCTCACCAAGCAGCCCACGGAAGGGAGGGCAAGGGGCGGCGGCCTCAGGTTCGGAGAGATGGAGAGGGACTGCCTGATCGCCTACGGGGCTTCCATGGTGCTGAAGGACAGGCTGCTCGACGAGGCGGACAAGACAGAGATCTACGTCTGCGAGAAGTGCGGCCTCATCGCCTACTACGACGCAAAGCAGAGGAAGTACACCTGCAAGATAGACGGCGACCAGGCCAAGATATCCACCGTCGTCGTGGCGTACGCCTTCAAGCTACTCCTGCAGGAGATGATGAGCCTGAACATTGCACCGCGGCTCCAGCTCAAGGACAAGGTGTAGAATATGTCGATGGAACAGGCGCTCAAGACGATAGGCGGGATCAACTTCGCGGTCTTCTCCCCGAGCGAGGTAAGGAAGTACTCGGTCGCCGAGATAACCCAGCCAGAGACCTACGACGAGGACGGGATGCCTGTCCAGGGCGGGCTCATGGACAGCCGCCTCGGGACTCTCGAGCCAGGACAGAAGTGCGGCACATGCGGCAGCACGGCGGGGAGATGCCCCGGCCACTTCGGCCACATCGAGCTCGCCGAGCCTGTGCTCCACATCGCGTTCGTGGACGAGATCAACAGGCTCGTCCAGACGACGTGCAGGTCCTGCGGCAGGATACTCCTTCCGCAGCAGGAGCTTGACGCCTACCACGCGAAGATAAAGAGCCAGACGGACTTCACCCCCGCCCTCCTCCAGACTGTCGCCAAGGAGATAGCGACGAAGGCGAAGAAGGTCAAGCTCTGCCCCCACTGCGGAAAGCAGCAGTACCAGATCGAGTTCACCAAACCGACCATCTTCCACGAGATAACGGAGGAAGGGGGCGCCACCCGTCTCCTCCCGGTGGCAATACGCGAGAGGCTGGAGAGGATAAACAATGACGACCTGGCGCTCCTGGGATTCAACTCGAAGGCTGCCAGGCCAGAGTGGTTCGTGCTGCAGGTCCTCCCTGTGCCCCCACTCACCGTGAGGCCGTCGATCACGCTGGAGTCGGGGATCCGCTCCGAGGACGACCTGACCCACAAGGTGGTCGACATACTCAGGGTCAACCAGAGGGTGCGGGAGTCCAAGGAGTCCGGGACGCCTCACCTGATCGTCCAGGACCTGGTGGACCTGCTCCACTATCACGTCACGACATATTTTGACAACGAAGTCTCGGGCATACCGCAGGCACACCACCGCTCGGGCCGGCCCCTCAAGACTCTGAGCCAGAGGCTGAAGGGGAAGGAGGGGAGGTTCAGGGGCTCCCTCTCCGGGAAGAGGGTCGACTTCTCGAGCAGGACGGTGATAAGCCCTGACCCGAGCCTGGACATAGGCGAAGTGGGCGTCCCGTACGAGGTGGCCAAGAAGCTGACGATCCCCGAAAAGGTCTCCCCTTTCAACATCGAGCACCTGAAGGACCTGGTAAACAAGGGCCCCTTCGAGCATCCCGGCGCCAACTACGTGATCAGGCCCGACGGGGTGAAGATCAGGCTCGACTTCGCCAGCGACAGGAAGGCGCTGGCAGACTCCCTCGCCCCCGGGTACATCGTCGAGAGGCACCTGATGGACGGCGACGTCGTGCTCTTCAACAGGCAGCCGTCCCTCCACCGCATGTCCGTCATGGCTCACTTCGTTCGCGTCCTGCCATTCAGGACGTTCAGGCTCCACCCGTCAGTCTGTCCGCCCTACAACGCGGACTTCGACGGGGACGAGATGAACCTCCACGTCCCCCAGAGCGAGGAGTCCAGATCAGAGGCGCTGATGCTGATGCGGGTGCAGGACCAGATACTCTCCCCCAGATACGGCGGACCCATCATAGGGGGCATCAGGGACTTCATCACAGGCGCGTTCATGCTCACAAGAGACGAGACGAACCTGACGCCGGGCGAGTTCTCGAACCTGGCGCTCGTGGGGGACTTCGACGGCGACCTTCCGGAGCCGGCGGTGAAGGGCGCCCACCCGATGTACACGGGCAAGCAGCTCTTCTCCCTCTTCCTCCCCAAGGACATGAACTACGTGCTCACCTCGAAGTGGGCCAAAGCCCAGCGGACGGGGACCACGAACGACGTCGTGATCAGGGAGGGCCAGCTCGTGTCGGGGGTCGTGGACAAGGCTGTCATCGGGGCAGAGGAGCCTGACTCCCTCCTGCACCGCATCGCCAAGGACTACGGCAACGAGGAGGCGCGCAACTTCCTGAACTCGATACTGAAGGTCCTGAAGAACTTCCTCACCCGGAGGGGTTTCACCTACGGTTTCAACGAGCTCGAGCTCCCCGCCGAGGCCAAGAAGGGGATCACAGACGCGCTGGACGACGCGTACGCCAACGTTTCAGACCTGCTGAAGAAGTACAAGGCCGGGACCCTGCAGCTTACCAGAGGGCTCTCTCCTGAAGACTCGCTGGAAGCGTACATAGTGAATGAGCTCGCGAGGGCGAGGGACAAGGCCGGGAGGATAGCGGACAGGGCTTTCCCTGCCGAGAACTCTGGGATGATCATGGCGAGGACAGGCGCCAGGGGTTCGAGCCTCAACGTGGGCCAGATGACCGCAGCCCTCGGGCAGCAGTCGGTAAGGGGCAAGCGCATCGACCACGGCATGAAGGGGAGGGCCCTGAGCCACTTCGCGTGGAACGACCCTTCACCGGAGGCGAAGGGGTTCGTGAGGAGCAACTACAGGGACGGCCTTTCCCCGACGGAATTCTTCTTCCACGCCATGGGAGGCCGCGAAGGGCTGGTCGACACGGCCGTCAGGACCCAGCAGAGCGGCTACATGCAGAGGCGGCTCGTCAACGCCCTAGAGCACCTGAAGGTCGAATACGACCTGACCGTCAGGGACCCGCACGGCCACATCATCCAGTTCCTTTACGGCGAAGACGGGGTCGACCCGGCCAAGAGCGACCACGGCCGCCCCAGCAACCTCGACAGGCTGATCGAGACCGAGGAGCTGTCGCACAAGTCCAAGGCGAAGGTCGACGCCGACGGGCTTGACAAGCTGATGAAGAAGTACGAGCCGTCCCTCAACGACAGGCTGGTAAGGGAGCTGAGGGAGAAGCTCGGGAACTCGCACCTGACGGAGGAGGGGCTCAAGGAGACGATGGAGAAGGTCGCCGAGGCCCTGGACTACTCCAGGGTCGAGCCGGGGGAGGCTTCAGGCATAGTGGCAGCCCAGTCCATAGGTGAGCCTGGCACTCAGATGAGCATCTCGAAGGACGAGTCGGTGATAATTCGGGCGCAGGGGCAGGTCCGCACCGTGAAGATCGGCGATTTCGTCGACGAGCTCATGGAGAAGATCCCGCCTGTGAAGGAAGGCGAGACCGAATGGTGCGACCTCTCGGAAGGGTCGGGCTTTGAAGTACCGTCGCTCAACTCGGCGGGAGGAATCGAATGGAAGCCACTCCGCTCCGTCAGTCGCCACACCCACTTCCGTCCATTGATCCGTGTGCGGACGAGGTCTGGGAGAACCATCGTGGCCACCGACAATCATTCGTTCGTGACGAGGCTCGACGGCGAGCTAGTCCCGATCCTCGGGCGCGAACTAAGAGCCGGGGACATGATTCCGATCCTGAAGCACCTCCCTATTCCTAACCCCACAGAGCGGTTGGGTTTGGATCAGGTCTTCTCCAGGACGACTCACTGGTTCGGGAGCGAACTGGCGAAGGCACGTGGACTCGGGGGTGACTGGAAGAAGGGGTATGGGGTGGCCTATCAGGTCCCTGTCAGGCCCGACCAGCTGCGGAACCAACTCGCCGGAAGAGCCTCCTTCGCAGTCGACGAGGGCTTCGTCTATCCATATCAGAACCATTCGCACTCGGGCCTCCCTGAAACGATGAGCCTGGACACAGGCTTGGGCTGGCTCTTCGGGGCTTACCTTTCGGAAGGCTACGGTTCCAAGTACTTCCTCAGCCTGTCGAATACAGACGAAACGTTCTTGGAAGAGGGGCGGTCGTTCGCGAGAAGGTTCGGCATAGGCTTCGACGAGAAGGACAACTATCGAGGCTTCGGCCACGGGCACGACCTTCAACTCCGCTCCTCACTGCTCTCTGAGCTCCTGGTGAAGACCTGCGGCAAACTTTCTGTGGGCAAGCACATCCCTGAATTCGCTCTTGGGGCCAGCGACGCTTTCGTTGGAATGTTGCTGCGGGCTTACTTCGATGGGGATGGGTACGTAGATACCGGGAACAGGGCTATCAGGGCGAGTTCCAGGTCAAAGGAACTCATCGACGGAGTCTGTCTGCTCCTTGGCCGCTTCGGCATATTTGCAAGCAAGGTCAGGGATGGAGAGAGCTTCGCGCTCTGGGTCCCTGCCAGGTTCGCGCCTGTCTTCAGGGACAAGGTGGGTTTGAACTCCCCTGAAAAGAAGGCGGCGTTGGAGGCCATCTGCCGTCCAAACGAGGCGAGCTATACTCTTGACACTTTGGACATGACCTGTGGATTTGGAACAATCCTCCGCGATCTCGCCAAGCGTCTAGGCATGCCCACGAGGAGGGTGAGCAATTTCACCAGACGGCAGAGGATAGGAAGGGCGGCACTAGCTCGGTATGTCAACGAGTTCGAGGACATGGCCGGCAAAAGGGGGGTCGATGCCTCTCGCGAACTGAATCACCTCAGGAGCCTGCTCCATGAGGACGTAACCTGGGACGAAATAGTCGCGATCGAGACCCTCGACGCTTCCAGGGACAGGGTCTACGACTTCAGCGTCCCCGGCTTGGAGACGTTCGTCACCGCCGACGGGGTCGTCACACACAACACACTACGTACGTTCCACTTCGCAGGGGTCAGGGAGAGGGACGTCACCCTCGGTCTCCCCAGGCTCATGGAGCTTGTCGACGCGAGGAAGATCCCGGCGACGCCGTCAATGGACATCTACCTGACAAAGGACTACGCCCTAAGCAACGAGAAGGCGGTCAAGGTGGCGAAGGAGATACTCTTCACCAAGGTGGGGAACGTTGTCGCCTTCAGCGAAGTCGACCCGACGGAGGGGATCAAGCTGCACCTGGGCCCTGAGATGATGGCCGACAGGGACACCAACCCCGAGGAGATAGCCAAGGTGGTCGAGACAGGGAAGAGGAAGGTCCAGCAGGACAAGAGGAACGCCAACGTCATCCACGTGAGCATGCCCGACGCCGACCTATCCGCCCTCTTCACTCTCAGGAACAAGATACTCAACATGAAGCTCAAGGGGATTCCAGGCATCACCCGGGTCACAGTCGTGAAGGAAGGGGAGGACTGGTTCATCCAGACTGCCGGGTCGAACCTGGGGAAGGTGGTGCAGGTGCAGGGCGTGGACCCGACGCGGGTATACACCAACAACGTGCACGAGGTCGCCCAGGTGCTCGGCATAGAGGCGGCGCGGGCCACCCTCGTAAGGGAGCTCATGAGCACCCTCGACGAGCAGGGGCTGGAAGTGGACATACGCCACATATTCCTCGTCGCAGACCTCATGACCTCGAAGGGCTACATACAGCAGATAGGGAGGCACGGCATCGCAGGGACGAAGAGCAGCGTCCTCGCCAGGGCGGCGTTCGAGATCACGGTGCCGACACTCGCCGAGGCCGCGGTGAAGGGGGAGGTCGAGGACCTCAAGGGGGTCACCGAGAACGTCATCGTCGGTCTTCCGATACCCGTGGGGACCGGGATGATAGACCTCTACATGAGCTGATCGACATGGTGGAAAACGCTCAGCTCGCGAAGGTGCTCAAGGAAGCCATGAAGGGGGGCAAGTCGGCCGTCGGGGCGAAGGAGAGCATAGCGGCCGTCAAGGGGAGCAAAGCAGTCCTCTGCACCAGGTCTATACCTGCAGCGCTTGGAGCCAGGCTGAGGGAAGAGGCGAAGAAGCACGGCGTCCCAGTGGTCGAGCTGACCCAGTCGTCTGTGGAGCTCGCAAGGCTGATCGGGCGCCCATACAAGGTCTCAGCCATCGCAGTCCGCAACGTGAGCGACTCGGACGTCAAGCTCCTCGCCAGGTGAAAGGGTCAACGACAGAGATCAAACTGACTTCGGACCAGCTTTCCTTGATATCCATGTTCCAGGGCATGACGGGAGCGACGGCCAGGGACTGCGTGATCGACGACAAGAGGGACCGGGTCATATTCGTTATCGCACAGGGGCAGATGGGGCTCGCCATCGGGAAGGAAGGAGCCTCGGTCAAGAAGATCGAAAGAGCGGTCAGGCGGCCGGTGGAGGTGGTCGAGTGGGCGGACGACGTGGAAGGGCTGGTCAGGAACTCCTTGGGGGCGAAGTTCGTCCAGGAGATCAGGGTGAGCGACAGGCTGGACGGGACCAAGGGGGTGGTGGTCGTTGTCGACCCGCGCAAGAAGGGGGCCGTGCTCGGCCTCGGGGGGAAAAACGCCGAGAAGGTGAGGCTCCTCGCGAAGCGCTATTTCGACATAAGCAACGTCCAGATCACGAGCGAGCTGTAAGTGGTTATATACGATGAGAAAAGGCGGCGTCTGAAGCATGGCAGGGTCACCACGCGGAGAGTTCGCTGCGAGGCAGGTCGCTAACAAGCGCCAGAGGCTCCGCTGGTCCAACAAGTGGTACAAGAGGCGGAAGCTGGGGCTCGACTACAAGTCAGACCCGTTGGAAGGCGCTCCCCAGGCGAGGGGTATCGTCCTCGAGAAGGTCGGGATCGAGTCAAAGCAACCAAACTCTGCGATCCGTAAATGCGTAACCCCAGAGACGAAGGTGCTCCTGAGCGATGACACATTTTTGACGATGGGGGAAATCGTAGAATCTCGACTCAGGCCTGACGTAGCATACTTCGACCAGAAGGATTTCACCATTGGAGAATCGAGAGTCGTCGACTCGTTCGAGCTCACCAAGTCGGAAACTGCCGAAAGCGACGTGTACGAAGTAATTGCTCTCTCCGGAAGACGAGTGCAAGCGAGTGGTGACCATCCATTCTATGGGGAGAGGGGGATTGTAGAGGCAAGGAACCTGAAGCCTGGTGACCGGGTCGTTGTGATGCCTTCAGACCCCCTAAAGAGAGAAGATGCATCATCACTCATCTTGGACGAAGGCTCCGTCATTCACGGTATCCCACCGAATTCGGACAGGTCCGGAGTCATCTCGGCCCTTAATCAAAGGGGCCTTCTGCCACTCCGATATGACAATCCCAAACTCCCGGCGCTAACCAGACTTGTAGGTCATATCTTCGGAGACGGCCACACGAGTTACGAGAGTTCGGGCACCGGATATGCGGGTAAGATCATGGGTTCGGGCGACCCGGACGACCTAGCGAGCGTTACCGGAGACATCGAATTTCTGGGTTTCCACGTTTCCCCGATTTACGAGGGCTCGTCGACAAGCATAGTCACAACCGAATCCGGAACAAGAACGATTTCGGGCTCATATCATTACGTGTCATGCACGTCCATCGCTCTTTACTCACTGCTCCAAGCTCTAGGAGTGCCCGATGGAGCCAAGGCTAACAAGGCGTACGGGGTCCCTGACTGGATTCTGAACGGCCCTGGTTGGTTGAAGAAGGAGTTCCTGTCATCATATTTCGGGAGCGAGCTGGAGAAACCAAGACACAGGAATTCAACATTCCAGCCGCCGACGTTCGAAGTGAGCAAGAGGCAGGACTTGATAGAGTCAGGAGTAGATTTCATGCTCGATATCCAACGGATGCTCTCCGACTTCGATATTCAGGTCGCTGGGTTGAGAATCAGGCCCTCAGTCTTCAGGAAAGACGGGACTCGTTCGTTCAAAATCCGAATGGCTATTTCATCGACCCACGTCAATCTGTTGAAACTCTACGGAAGAATCGGCTATGAGTACTCCAAGAAAAAGCAGACTCTATCGAGATACGCCTTTCAATATATCTCACTAAGAGTTTCAAGAACGAACGCAACCAAGAAAGCCTATGCCAGAGCAGTTCAACTTCGAGCAGAGAAGCTTTCCTACCGAGAAATTGCGGAAACCCTCCAAAGAGAGGGATTCTCTTGGGTCACAACAGGCAATGTAAATTCGTGGATGTGGCACGGAGTCCAGAACCTTGATTTGCTTCACACGACCGCCAAAGGCGAGAATTTCGACAAGTGGATAGTGGCCGCAACTACAAACCTTCCGAAGAACGGTCTAGTCTGGGACGAAGTGACGAGCGTGAACAAGAGACCCAGCACGAGGCTCCAAGATATCACAATAGCAAACGATAGCCACAACTTCTTCGCTAACGGCTTCCTGACATCGAATTGCATTCGCGCGCAAATTGTGAAGAACGGCAAACAGGTAACCGCTTTCCTTCCGGGGGACGGCGCCCTTAACTTCGTGGACGAGCACGACGAGGTCATGCTGCAGGGGATCGGGGGCTCCATGAAGAGGGCAATGGGGGACATACCCGGGGTCCGCTGGACCGTCTTCAAGGTCAATGGCGTATCTCTCAACGAGCTCGTCTACGGCCGCAAGGAGAAGCCGAGGAGATAGTCCTTGAGCAGGCAATCCCTCGAATACCCGAACCTCCTCCTTTGGGAGCGCTGGGACCTCACCGGGGTGAAAATCGAAGACCCGGGGCTGCAGACGGTCATCAACCTGAAACCGATGCTCATCCCACATTCTGGCGGCAGGCACGAGCACAGGAAGTTCGGGAAGACGCGCGTCAACATCGTCGAGAGGCTCGTGAACGAAAGCATGCATTTCGGGAAGAAATACGCAAAAAATACTGGGCGCATGGGCGGCAAGAAGCAGAAGTCGATGAACATAGTGAAGACGGCATTCGTGATAATCGAGCTGAAGACTGGTCAGAACCCGGTCCAGCAGCTGGTGAAGGCGATCGAGAACGCCTCTCCCAACGAGGACACTACGAGGCTCAGCTACGGGGGAGTGGTCTACCACCAGTCAGTCGACATCTCTCCCGTCCGCAGGGTCGACCTGGCCCTCAGGTTCATGTCAGAGGGTGTCAGAGAGGCGGCGTTCGGCTCCCCCAGGACAGTCGAAGAGGTGCTCGCCGACGAGATAATCCAGGCCGCTTCGGCGGACGCGAACAGCTACTCTGTCAGGAAGAAGAACGAACAGGAACGAGTGGCTATGGCGTCGAGGTAGGCGCAGTCCCTTCCTTCTGGTCCTCCTTCCTCAGCTCCATCCCCTTCAGCTCGTTCTCCATCTCGGGGGGCTCCGCCACCATGGATTCCGGGTTTGAGAGGAAGAGCCTAGCGAGCTGTAATACCTGGGGCGCCCTGAACTTCTGGAGCCTGTGGGACATGCGGAAGTCGTACCTGGGGTCCCGCGCAACGGTGTCGAGTACCTCGAGCCGGGACGTCCCTATGGCATCCCTCAGGAGATACCCCGCCTTGACCTGCGTGACCATGTCGTCCTCGGCGTAGATGATGAGCGTCGGCTTCCTCAGCTTCTGGAGCCTCCTCAGCTGGTCCTTGTCGTAGGCGCTCGCCAAGAGGATGATGGCTTTGACCCTGTCAGGCCACTCGAGCGCGAACTCGAGCGCCACCTGTCCCCCCCAGCCGCCCCCCATCACGCTGAGCTTGTCTAGTTCCAGTTTCTCGACCAGGTCCCTGACTATCCTCGCCTGCTCAGTGTAGTCGGGGGTCTCCTCCGGCCTGGTCGACTTGCCGTGTCCCAGGAGGTCCGGGGCTATGAGCCTATGAGAGTCGGACAGAGGAAGCAGGGGCTCCCAGACGCGCCACGTCTCCTGTGGCTCGCTCCCGTGCAGGAGGAGGAGCGGCTCACCGCCGCCTATCGATCCGAAGTTGAGCTTGAACTCCCCGACTGAGATCTCACTCTCGGTGGCTTCCAACTTGGGCGAGCCTGTGGAGTCGCTTTTCAAACCTTTTCCTTTCTCTGCTATCGCGCGAACGCCGCGTCGAAGGCGTTCCTGTTCGCGACCAGGACGTCTGCCTCCGTGAGCAGCCCGTTTCTGAGCAGATAGTCTATCTCGCCTCTCAGGTTCGTCTTCAGCATCTCGGGACCGTCGGTGTTGAGTGTGAACTCCACCCCTTCCTTCTTCAGGGAGGCCAGCACCCTCTTCATATCCGAGACGTCCTTTATCACGCCCGTGTTCAGGTTCGACGTCGGGCAGACCTCGAGCGTGATCCCGGCCTTCGCGAGCCTTCCGAGCGTCTTCTGGTCCTCGACGGCCCTCACCCCGTGGCCTATCCTGTCGGGCTGTAGGCTTTCCATGACCTCGACGACGGACCGGTAGCCTTCGTCCTCGCCGGCATGGACTGTCAGGCCCAGCCCCGACTTCCGCGCCCGCCTGAATATCTCCGCATATCCAGAGTATCTGAAGCCGTCCCTCGCTGGTCCCGCCATGTCTATCCCCACGACCCCCCTCTCCGAGAAGAGGATCGCCTTCTCCAGGAGGATCTCGTTGAGCTTCCTGCTGAACGACCTGTCCAGGCAGACTATGAGCCCAGTCTTCACGGGGTATTCCAGCGAGGCGCGGTCTATCCCCCTCACGGCGGCCATCATGATCTGGTCCAGGTCCTGCTCCCCCCCTCTGTTCCTCTTCATCGGGTTGAACCTCAGCTCAAGGAGGGTGATGTTGTTCTTCCTGTACGCCCCGGCGATCGTCTGGTAGACCGACCTCTCGATGGCGAGGGGGCTCGACTGTATCAGCTCGGTCCAGTGGAAGAGCGAGAGGTAGCCGTCGAACGTCTTGCTCCGGGCCGGGTCCACCGTGACCAGGTCCACGAACTTCCAGTAGTCCTTGGTCGGGAGCCTTATCCCCTGGGCGTGGGCTATCTCCCACATCACCGCGGGGTCCACCGATCCACCCAGGTGGACATGGAGCTCGGCCAGCTTGGTGGAAGGGCTGATGCCTGCCATCGGGGCTCACTGCGGCTCGATGGTCGCGGGCGGCTTGGAGGAGATGGAGTAGGCGACGGCCACCACCTCTGAAACCTCGTTCGTGATGGCGTTGGATATCCGCTCCAGCACCCTCGGGTCCAACCTGCTCCAGTCTGCCGTCATCGCGTCGACAGATTCCACCACCTTGACCGTGACCTGGTAGCCGAGCTTGCGCTCGTCCCCGAGGACTCCCGTGACCTTGTCGTCCCCGACGTAGGCGAACGCCTGCCAGACTTTTCCGTAGAGCCCCTCCTCACCAAGGATCCGCTCGACTATGCGGCTTGACTCCCTGCATATCCTCAGCTTCTCCCTCGTCACCTCTCCGACAACCCTCACGGCCAGCCCCGGGCCCGGGAACGGGTGCTTCTCCACGACGGTGCTCGGCAGCCCCATCAGGGTCCCGAGCTCCCTGACCTCGTCCTTGTACAGCTCGCGGAGCGGTTCGACGACCTTCATCGAAAGGCCTGCCGGCAAGCCCCCGACGTTGTGGTGCGTCTTGATCACCGACGCCGGTCCCGTAGACCTCCCGCTCTCGATGACGTCCGGGTAGAGCGTCCCCTGGGCTAGGTAGGCGAACGGGCCTTCGTCCTTTGCAAACTCCTCGAAAACGTCAGCAAACGTCTTCCCCACGACCTTCCTCTTCTCCTCAGGGTCGCGCACCCCTTCCAGTCCCTCCAAGAACCGGTCCGTCGCGTCCACGATGGCGACGTTGACCCCCAACTCCTGTCCGAGGAACCTCCTCACCTGCTCTCCTTCGCCTTCCCTGAGGAGCCCCGTGTCTATGAACACGCTGCGGAGCCTGTCCCCCACCGCCCTGCTCAGGAGGGCCGCTGTGACGGACGAGTCGACCCCTCCGGAGACGGCGCAAAGGACCCTCCCATCGAGCTTCGAAAGCGACTCGACGGACTGGCGCAGGAAGCTCTGCATGCTCCAGTTCTTCTGCGCCCTGCATACTCCCAGCACGAAGTTCGAGAGCACCTCCTGCCCCTTTTCAGTGTGTGAGACCTCGGGGTGGAACTGGACCCCGAACTGTGGAGAACCCGCCAGCTTGACCGCGGCGTAGGGGGAACTCTCGCTCGAAGCGAGCACGTGCATGCTCGGGGGTATCCGTGCAGGGGAGTCGGAATGGCTCATCCAGCAGGCGAGCCTGTCCACGCCCAGCCCGTCGAGGAGCCCTCCCCCGTCCACAACCTTGACGCTCGCCCTACCGTACTCCCTCCGGTCCGCACGCACCACCTCCCCCCCGTGGGCCTTCACCATCAACTGGTATCCGTAGCATATCCCGAGCATCGGGAGCGTCCCCTCGAAGATGTGGGGGTCGGCCTTCGGCGCCCCCTCGGTGTAGACGCTGGCCGGGCCTCCGGAGAGCACGACTCCAGCCACCTCCATCCTCTTGAGTTCGCCCAGGGGCGTGTCGTGCGGGAGCAGGGCCGAGTAGACGCCGAGCGCCCTTATCCTCCTGCAGATGAGGTGCGCATACTGTCCGCCGAAGTCGAGGACCGCGATCCCCCCTGCAAGGGCCTGGTCCATGCTCTACCTCTTGATCTCGAAGGAGTGCGCGCCGAGCTCCCCCGCGCCTACCGCGCTCATGGAGCCGAAGGTGGCCTTCTTCCACATCTCTGCGACGGTCCCGGCGCCTGCGTAGCCGAAGGCTGCCCTCAGCCCGTTCTCCATCATCGCCACAACGCCCTCGGCCTTCCCCGCGTAGGGGACGTAGGCCTCGACCCCTTCGTCCAGCCCCTTGGCGGGGACGCTGTACCTGTCTATGGCGAACCTCACCTTGCGGGCCGCGGCGCTCGCCATCCCCCTGTGCGTCTTGAACTTCTTCCCTCCCCTGACTATGATTCTGCTCGGCGCCTCGTCGGTCCCGGCGAGCATCGAGCCCAGCATCGCCGTGGAGGCTCCGGCAGCAAACGCAAGAGCGGCGTCCCCCGGCCCCCTTATCCCTCCATCCGCGATTACCGGGATGTCAAGCCCCCTCTCTTCGAGCGCGCTGGCAACTTCAGCCACCGCAAAGAGGGTCGGCGCCCCGACCCTTGTGACCTCCGACGTTATGCAGATGGAGCCCGAACCAATGCCTGCCCTGAAGCCGTCCACCCGGGGCAGCTCGTCCACGATGTCGAAAGCCGCCTTCCTCGAGCCGACGTTGCCCGCGACGAAGTCGGCGCTGATGTCTGGTATGACCTTCCTGGCCGCGTCCATCACCTTCGAGGTATGGAAGTGGGCTACGTCCGCCACCAGGAAGTCGACGACCCTGTCGAGGGCGAGGCACCTCTCCCGGTCGAGGGGGGACACCGAGGCGCCGACGAGGGGCCTACCTCTGTCGTCGGTGCTGACGACATCGACCTTGGCGGCCTTGACCTTCTTCGCCTGCTCCACCTGCACGTCAATCGGGATGTTGCGGTGTATCGCTCCTGCCCCCCCGAGCCTCGCCATCTCCAGGGCCAGCCTCCATTCCGTCACCGTGTCCATGGGAGAAGACACGAGGGGGACCTTGACCTTGATTCTCTTGGTGAGCCTCGACGAAATGTCTATCCCGCTCGGCTCGACCTCGCTCCTCCCCGGCAGGAGGATAAAGTCACGGAAGGTGAACACGTTCTGGGCGGAGCTCAGTTTCGAAACGAAGTTTTCTGGCAAGGGGAGGCCTTGCCGATATCGGGATTCTTCTCGGGTATATCAAGGCTCGCCCCGGTCGCGATTAGTTGACCAGCCTCATTCGGTGGGGGTCACCTTCACCGACCTCCCTCCCCGTTTAGGGACTTGCTCCAGCCTGACTTTTATAGCAACTTCTTGCGATAACCAGGAGCGATGACGAAATTCGTTCTGGTCCCCGGCGCCTGGCTCGGTGCATGGGCGTGGAAGAACGTGGTTCCCCCGCTTGAGGAGAAGGGGCACGAGGCCTACCCCGTCACTCTCACGGGGATGGGCGAGAGGGTCCACCTAGCTTCGAAGGAAGTGGGCATGGCGACAGGCATCCAGGACGTGCTGAACGTCATAAAGTACAACGACCTCGACGATTTCGTGCTCGTGGGGCATAGCTTCGCGGGGAAGGTTGCGGCTGCGGTCGCCGACCGCGCTCACGACAAAGTGAAGAAGGTAATCTACCTCGACTCGTTCCGTCCCGAGAAGGTGACGACTTCTCAGGGGGGCTTCAACCCAGCCAACGAGTTCGGACCACCCCCGGCGGGAACCAACGGGATTCCGCTCACGGAGAAGATCATCAACAACATCGGAAAGGACGTCAAGGGTGCGAACCGGAAATGGATGATGTCCAAGGCGACGCCCTGGCCCGTGAAGTACGCCATGGACCCGATAACACTCTCGAAGAACATCGAGAAGGTGAAGAGCGCATACATCTTCTGCACACTGAGCGGCGACCCGGTTGACGAGATCATTGCGGGCAAATGGGGAAAGCTCGAGGGTCCATACAAGGTGATTGAGACGGGCCACTGGCCCATGATAACGAAGCCCGACGAGCTTGCCAGGGACCTGATCCAGCTGTCCAGGGGCAAATAGTCCAGACTCTAGCTCAGCGACGGTCACAGACCCCGTCTCCACAATCGTTAATAGGGCTCAGGGGCCGTTTTTTCTCGAGTCTGAATTGCCTCAAGACCCTGGTTCGATTTTCGGAGGGCTCCTCGGGGCCTGCATAAGAGACGACTTTGTGAAGGAGGAGGGGAGGCTGCTGAGGGAAGGGGTCCTTTTCGTGATCTTGGGCGCCTGCAGCAGCGTCTTCACGACATACCTGCTGTCTCTCGCCGGCGTCCTCGTCTAAAGATTTCAACCAAGCCGTAAAGGAATACTATCTTCCCCGCATTTACCAACTTTTTCCTTGATATCGGCCATCGATACAGCATGGGAAGAAAAATCATCCTACTCGGATTCTGGCTCCTGGGTTACTTCCTGGGCTTCTTCGCCTGGCTCGTAAGGGGCCCGGTGATCAGCGGCCTTGAGAACATAGGCCTGAGCTCCGACGCAGCCGGCGCCCTCATAACGGGCTTCGCCGGGTCGTTGGTGATGCTCGTGGGCGTAATCATGTGGAGCTACTTTTCGTCCTCGAGCTAAACTGTAGGCACAAGGCGTAGAGCGGGACAGCTCGACCCTGCTCGCGCACCCGCTTTTGTCCGATTCCAGACTGGCCCCAGTTCCTTTCGCTCTGGGTCAGGCCGGGGGTCGGGGTGGCTTCGGCTTCAGTGAGTGGATGACATCTTCCAGGGTCGTGCTTTCGGTGGCCTTGACTCCAAACTGCTTGGCCAGCCCCGCAATAATCGCGACCAAGATGTGCTCCGTCCCACTCCCGAATATGTTCAGGAGCATCCTCGTATACTCTGGCGGGTTGGCGACAGCTATGTGCGAGTCCGCATAGAATTCCATGGCGCTGGCTGCAGTCGTCCCGAAACTAGCCCTCAGTTGCGCCCTTATCGACTCCACAACCTGCTCGTCCCTATTGGGCACACTCTGCATCCTATCACTTCTTCTTCATGAATCCGTAGACGCGAAGGGCCACGAAGGCCGTGAGGATGACCATCGATGCAGCATGCAGCTCCTCCCCTATGTCCTGTATCGGAGCGAGATTCACCAGCCCCAGTGTGCTGAATATCTCGGGGATTTCTGCCGCGAAAAGGATTATGACGAAGGCGAGCATCTCTGTCTGAAAGCTCCGGACGGTCCTTGTCCTCAACGCTGCCGTGGCGAGTATCATCAGGGCCGCGAAGATGAGCACGAGCGACAGCACGTCCCCGACATCGTTCGCGAGGGTGAATGCGCTCATTTGCTCGCCTCCCCCAGTCGCAGCAACTCATATGCTAAGATCAGGAGGACGAGATAGCTGAGCGGCTGGGCGACGCCGATGGAAATGAACTGCAGTGCGTCATTGCCATAGTAGAATCCGAGAACCGCAGTGGCATGGTAGAGGCCGTGCAGAAGCAGGAACCCGGCAAGGAGAAAAGCAAGCGTCCTGAGCTTCCGATTCCCGATGAAGAAGGCAATGATCAGCGCTGGAATCGAGACGCCAATAATCATCACCGCGTCAAAAGTTCCCAGGTCCAGGCCGAGGCTCAATCCCGGCTACTCCCCCTGCTCCAATCTCGAGTCACTACCCACGATTTCTCCGACCGGAGCCGAAACTCAAGCGCTTTTCCAAATCTCTTCAGTTCTCCATGTTCCCGTATACATGGGGGCCCTCCGTCTGATTCACCTGTGACCTTACTTCCGTATCAGATCTCAATCGGGGGCGAATGCGTCAACTCCCGACGGCCAGTTTTGCCCGTGAGGCCATTAGCCTTAAATACGCTCGGACAAGGAGTTTTTCTTGTAACGAGTGACGTAGTATGGCGAATAAGCCTCACCTGAATCTGATAGTGACAGGCCACGTGGACCACGGCAAGAGCACGTCCATGGGGCACTTCCTGTTCGACCTCGGCGTGGTCGACCAGAGGATGATCGAGGAGTTTGCCAAAGAGTCCGAGAAGACTGGGGCAGGGGACTCTTTCAAGTACGCCTGGGTGCTCGACCAGCTGAAGGACGAGAGGGAGAGGGGAGTCACCATCGACCTCGCGTTCCAGAGGTTCGAGACGCCGAAGTACTTCTACACCCTGATCGACGCGCCCGGACACCGCGACTTCATCAAGAACATGATCACAGGCGCCTCCGAAGCGGATGCGGCCGTCCTTGTGGTCTCCGCCAAGAAGGGAGAGGCAGACGTCGCCCTCGGGGCTGGTGGCCAGGCTCGCGAACACGCTTTCCTCCTCAGGACACTAGGCGTCACCCAGCTTGTCGTCTGCATCAACAAGATGGACGACCAGACTGTGAAGTACTCGGAGCAGAGGTACAACGAGCAGAAGCAGGACATCGAGACGCTGCTGAAGACCGTTGGCTATAACACATCGAAGATCAACTTCATCCCCATATCCGGCTGGACAGGGGAGAACCTGGTGAAGCCTTCGACCAACATGCCCTGGTACAAGGGGCCGACCGTGCTCCAGGCGCTGGACTCGTTCGTGGAGCCGCCGAAGCCCATCGACAAGCCGCTCAGGCTCCCGGTACAGGACGTCTACACCATCACAGGCGTCGGTACGGTCCCGGTGGGGAGGGTCGAGACAGGCAAGATCAAGGTCGGTGAGTCGGTGTCAATCATGCCCGAAGGCCTGACGGCCGAGGTGAAATCCATCGAGACGCACCACACGCAGATGCAGGAAGCCATGGCAGGGGACAACATCGGGTTCAACCTGAGAGGCGTCTCAAAGGGTGAATTCCGGAGAGGCTCCGTGCTTGGACCTTCGAACGCCCCGGCCACAATCGCCAAGGAGTTCAAGGCCCAGATCATAGTGGTCTTCCACCCGACGGCTATCGCTGCGGGCTATACGCCAGTATTGCACCTCGCTACGAGCCAAACGGCAGCAACAATCTCCGAATTGGTAGCAAAGATAGACCCGAGGACTGGGCAACCAACCGAGGATAAACCGAAGACTTTGAAGACGGGGGACTCTGCAATCGTCAAGATTACGCCATTGAGGCCCATAGTGGCCGAGACATTCAAAGAGTACCCAGAATTGGGGAGGTTTGCCTTGCGTGATTCTGGGGCAACCGTTGCAGCCGGAATCATTCAGGAAATCACCCAGAAGGGCTCAGTCGAGAAGAAAGTGGCCGCAAAAGCGTAGCCATACTCATTTTAGGCTCTGATTTTTAGAGGCTAGGCGCAAACTGAGGCGCGAAGGTAGATAGCAGTCCTTAGAATAACTTAGCATCTTTTGATAACGGTAGCTCTTAACGAACTCATTGAAGATAGGCAGAGCCGATGCTTGTCTCGCATCGAGTCTGGTCTTCAAAGGCTCTCCACCTTCGAAGGCGACATGCGCAGTGGTCATGCCTAAGCTCTGAAGCAGCTTAGTCATGAAGTGTGAGTTTGGGACGCTCGCAATCTCGACTTCGTAGCTCTTGACGCACCCGTCTGAATCCGCGACCCCTTGTACGAACCTTGTTCGAAACAATGAAGGAGTGTCGAAAATCCAATCCATGCGCACTTGGTGCGTAGTCGTCGTCTCCTCCCACGACAGTCCGAGACACACGGAGAAGATCCATGCAAGCAAAGGGGACCGTTCTGAAATCCATCGAAACGCATCAGATGGCTCTTTGCTGAGGGCTGTTGCTCCCGTGGGTTTCTTGTCCAGCTTCCTCTCCATCAGGATTCCAACGCTATTTGCGCACAGCATAACGAATTCGCCTAGCTTCTCGTTCGACTGTTTCTTCTTCGTAAGTTGGAGATCGAGGTTCATTGAAGCATATCGGAACTGCTGTCCCCCCTGTTTCCCCGAATCCCCCACCATTATACCCAACAGATACCCGAACAGATCAATTCTCATCGCATCGATTTGAGTTCTTGATAGACCGAATTGCGTCGCCCTCCCATAGGTGCTCTCCAATGGGTGGAGTTGATGGATTACGTCGACCACATCACTGAACGAATTGATTTTCAAAGGTACCTGAATCCAATCTGAGGGCTCATTGCCGCCCGATGACAGATGCAACGGGAGTAGCTTCCATCCGGGCCTCAGCGTAATGGGAAGTGTGTCAGTCACGGCTCTGATGAGATACGGCTGGTCCGTCCCTTCTCTCCATTCAGCGACGGTTGAACGATGCAAGGATAGCCTTCGGGCAATCTCCTTGACGCCCACTCCTTTGTGGTGAAGTTGAAAGAACTCATAGAATGCGTGAAGTTGCTGTCTGCCTAGTTCCGTGGCGGATATCCCCCACACTCTGTCCGTAACGAACCTGAGAATAGCGTCAGGTCCATTGTCAATAAGCTCGATGAACTGTGGCGAGTACCTAAGAGGTAGCTGTTCTACCATGTGATGGCCCTGCGTGATGGTGAGCCCGAGCCCGTGCAGCTGTTGGCTGACAGTGCCCGGGTCGACATGATCCCGTTCGGCTATGTGGACGATGGTAATGCCGCTTCGGAACAACTTGGCCCATCTCTGAACGTCTTCATCGTTGCGACTCCAATGGGTGCGCCTGGATATCGAGTTCTCCTTTTCGGGCGCCGGCTGTGTTCCGAGACTGAGGGAGGGCTCGGGGGCCGTCGAAATTCGGTACGACAATAATCCTGCTTATGAACTCGGTTCGGTATCGGCTGCCATCGTCCATGGAGGTCCGCGAAACTATTTGCCCTGAATTATTGGCCTTCCTTCTCTCTCAAATTAAACGCGACATTCTCTGAGGGAAGCCTGCAAGAATTAAACCCACTTGCTAGAGGGGTCGACCCGTGAGCTTCGATGAGCTCCTGAAGGAAGCAGGGAGCTTCAGAAACCTCTTCGCTCTGGCCAGGAAGGCAGGTGCCGATGTCGAGGCTGAGGTGCAGAAGGCGATGACCATGGACAGCGAGATCTTCAAGATGGTCGGCTACAAGGTGGCGAAGGTGGGAGAGGGCGTCGCCGAGTTTGCCTTTCCTTTTAGCAATGCGATAGGCCGGAGGGGCGGGATGGTCCACGGCGGCATCGTGATGTACACCCTGGACAACATCTGCGGCATCGCCGTGATGACGGTGAACCCTGGGATGGACCAGGTGACCATGGAGCTCAAGGTCAACTTCCTCGAGCCCCTCAGGAAGGGGCCGTTCAGAGCGACGGGGAAAGTGATCCGGGCAGGACGCTCCGTGGCGGTGGCCGAGGGGGAGATACTCGACCGGGGCGGTCTTCTCTGTGCCAAGGCTCTTGGCACTTGGTACATGACAGGGAAGGGACAGTAGCGGAGCCCGCTCTTGCCGTCGCTCTAGCTCCTCCACCTGGCGGTTTCTCTTTGGGCTCAGGAAGCCTCGTCTATGGCGAAGATTTCTCTGGCTTTGCCCATCGCGCCGACGGGGAACGGTCCGCGGTCGAGGAAGCGTTGGGCATAGAGCCTCCCCGCGGTGAGGAATCTCTCGCTTCCAAGCTTCTCGCCCATGGCGAGGAGCATGATCGTGGATATCCCGCTCCCGAGGGAGCTGAGCACCTCCTTTGCCTGGAACTGCGCCTCGGTCTCACCTGAAGATGCGAGCCGGCCGACAGAATCACCTATCGCATCGAGCGCCCGCGACGCAGCATCCCTCTCGAGTGTCATTCCGTCTCTCAGTTCCCCCATGTCCTTCAGCAAGGTGAGATGGGCGTTCTTCTTCGCGATCACCTCGAGCATGTCGAGCGCCTGGATGTTGCTCGGCCCCTCCCAGATGGGCGTTATCAGGGCCTCCCTGTGCAGCCTTTCGACGGGGAACTCTTCCAGGAAGCCGATCCCTCCGTGCAGCTCCATGGCCAGCTTGGTGACGTGCGACGCCATTTCGGCTGTGGCGTTCTTCGCAATGTGGGTCAACAGCCTCGCGTAATGGTAGTCGTCATCGTAGGGAGGGGTTTCGAGCCACGACTTTTGGAACTGGTCCACTGCCTTGAAGGCAAGCGCCATCGTCCCTTCGAGGTAAAGCTCCATCTCCAGGAGGTCCCTTTGGACGAGCGGCTGTTCGATCAGGAGCCTCCCGAAAGCTTTCCTCTTCTTCGAGTAGTAGTACGCTTCAAGGTAAGACTTCCGGGCAACGCCAAGGGCACCGAAGGAATTCGCCAGGCGCGAGACCATGAGGTCTTCCATGGTGTAGTAGATCCCTTCGCTCAGTTTCCCCACCGCGCCCGCTTCTGAGTCGTGGAACTCCACCTCCCCGGTGGGGACGCTGACTGTCGCGCTCTTTTCCTTGAGCCTCCGTACGATGAAGTTCCTCCCCCCGGCAGAGTTGTACTTCGGGACGAGGAAGAGCCCGAGCCCCTTGGCCCCCGGCTGTCCCCCCTTCGGCCTGGCGGTCACGAGCGCGAAATCTGCCAATCCGGCGTTGCTCGCGAAGTACTTCGTGTCCCCGTTCACGAACCACCTGCCCCCCACGTTCGCCGCCTCCACAGCGTTAGCGCCGAGGTCGCTTCCCCCCTGGAGCTCCGTGAACCAGGTCGCCCCATAGGTCACGGCGTCCCCTTCCCCGATCATGCCTCCGACGAGCTTCTTCTGCTCGCTGTCGCCATACTTGTGGAGCGCGTAGGCGGTCTGGTTCGTCACTGTAAGGATGCACGCTATGCCGGGGTCCGAGATCAGGTAGATCGAGGCGAAGTGGTCAAACCACGTCCCTCCCCTGTAGGGGGACCTGTTCACCTTGAACTCCTTGAAGAGCCTCTCCAGGGCGACGCGCTCAGACGGGGCTAGCCACACCTCGTCCACCCGCTCCCCGTTCACGCTCCACATCACGTGTTTGGGGTCGGCCACCTTGTCCACGTAGTCGGCTATTTCGTAGAGCTCTTTCCCTGCGAACGAGCCCAGCGGGGAGAGGTCGGGGACATCGCCCGCAAAGTATCTGATCATCATCTGGAGGGGTCTGTCGACCTCGAAGTGGTTCCTCCCATAGGAATTGGACAGGTATTCGTAGACGTCGCGTGCCAAGGTACCCGCCTGCCCGGTCGGTCCCCCATTCTATTTAGGCCATGCAAAGGGCCGCAGCTGGAGGGCTTCGGGTTTCGCCAACCCTTATCTGTTAGGTCAGAGCAAAGGCAGTTCATGTGCGACTGCACCGAATACGAACTGGAAGAGCTGGCTGTAGACACCAAGGCCAAGGAGCCCGTGAAGGTCGCGATGCCTATCCAGGTCGTTTCGTCAAGGAAGAAGTAGAACCCGACCTGCGGCCGGGCTGGACAACTGTTTTCTAGCCTGTGATAGGCGTCCCGCCCGATGGGCTTTCTCCGGGTCGTGGAAGTCTTCCCCCCCCTGTTTCCCTCCCGACCAGGTGGCGCGAGCTACGACGTCGATGGAGGGGTCGAACGCTTCGTAGATGAGGCAAGGAGGGTAAGCGATGTCGCCGACATCGTCCTAGTCGCGGACGTAAAGAACCCAAAGTTCCTGAGGTTCACGACCCTGCAGGCGGCCCTCCTGTTGCGGGAGAGGCTCGGGGTGGATGCGGCGCCTGTGATCGTGTTGCGCGACATCAACCGACCGGCGTTCCTCTCCTCGGTTCTGACCGGGCTCTCCTTGGGCCTGAAGTCGATGATGATAGCCTGGGGTGACAATTATCCATCCGGCGCACGCAACGTGCGGGATTTCCCGAGCCTGGCGGGCGCGCTGCGTCAGGCCTCGGACATACGGGATAGAGTAAGGTCCTCGGCCTTGTTCCTTGCGCCGGTGGACGTCGAGCGCCTCGCCAACCCTGAGGGGGTGGCTCTGGCGAAGGGGAGGCTGAGGGCGGGCGCCGATTACCTTTTGGCTCAACCGCCGACATCAGACTCACGGGAGGCCGACCGGCACATGGAGCTCCTCGACAAGGCAGGGCTGAGGAACCGGGTGCTCCTCAACATGTTCCCGTTCCGCGATTCGAAGGACGTCAAGGGGTGCGAGCGGTTCTTCGGCTGGCATCTTCCGAGGAGCCTGCATCTTACTGCTGCCAGGGGACCTACGGCCCTTTTCGAAGCAGAGAAGGACGCGGTCATTCGTATGAGGGAGGCAAAGCTGCCAGGGGTCTACCTCAACACGCGCGGTGACCCCGGCGTCCCTTCGAGGCTACTCGGCTGAACTCTCAGCCCACAACCGTTATATTTGCGTCTTGGGGCGCAAATGCGTTTCATGGCTAACGATAGAGCAATCGGCGGAGGAATCCTCCTGGGAAGCGTCCTGGGGATAATCGTCTACGGCCTGCTGATCTACTATTGGCCGCTGGCGGTCCTGGAGATCACGGCCTTCGTGGCGGTGCTCGTCCTCCTGGCGATCCTCGCCTGGATCGGGTACACGATGGCTACGACCCCGCCTCCGGAACCGATAACGGACATCCCCGAGATGGCACCGGAGAAGCCGGCACCTCCCGCTGCGGCCCCAGAGACCAAGAAAGAATAGGCGACTTATCGGCGCATCCTGCCGAGCACGGAGTCTGCCAGTTCTCTGAACTTCCGGTCCATCGCATAGACGAGTCCGAAGTATACAACAGCTGCCAGAAGCACCACCACCAGGAGGCGGAGTCCGTAGGTCAGAGTCCCCATGGACTGGTTGGCCACAAGGCCTGTGACGGATGAGGCTACGGCAGCCATCACCACGGAGGCTATGGCATAGTAGATCACGCTCTTCCCGGGCATCAGCCTGGCAACCCTCTTCGCTCGCCGGGCCTTAACCGCTACGAAGACCGCCGTGGCCAAGAGCTGGGCGGTCGCCCAGGCAGCCACGAGGGACGACGTCGAGAATCCGTGGGCGATCCCGTAGGAGAGGGCAAGGTACAGGGAACTGACGTAGACCACGGCGTAGAGTATGTTGGCGACCGGGACGAAGAGGAGGTTGCTCCTCAAAAGGTCCCAGACCCTTGGTTTCTCCACCGCGTCCGCCTTCTCCGTCCCGAGGAGTGCCTGGTCGACGATCCCCGAGACGCTCGTGGCCAGAGACATGACCGCCAGGATGGCCAGCCCCTCGGCTCCCGGGGCGTACCTGCTTCCGAAGAGGTACAGGATCGGTCCCGCCAGCGCGATGCACCCCGCGGCCATGGGGATGCTGAAGAGGAGGGTGAAGTCCATGGTGACTGCGGGAAGACGCTCGTTCCCCCCCCTCAGGAGGAGAGGATACAGGGATATGGTCAGCGAAGAGGAATAACCCACAACCCCCGCCACCAGGAAGGCGACCTGGTAGTAGCCCACTATGGCGGGGCCGAAGGACAGTGCGGCGACGTACGTGTCTGCGACGGCGACGACTGTCGCGAGATAGCTCACAGCTGGGAGCCAAGCAAGCCTGGACCAGCGCCTCGCCTGGGCGACATCGAACTTTTCGGCCAGGGTCAGGCGGACGAAGTAGGTGCTTACCAATGACTGGACGAAGTAGGAGGAGATTAGGGCGAGGATGACCCCTTCGATGCCTAGCTTGTACACGAAGAGCCCCTCGTAGGCTACCCCGAGCTTCGCCAATTCGGATATGACCAGAGAGTACCCGTAGACGCTGGGCCTGAAGCCTGAAACTATCGAGTTCGTGACCGCGCTCCAGTAGCTCAGCGGGACGAGCAGAGCTCCCAGAAGGAACGGCAGCACCGACGCTGCGATTCTCTGATAGGTGAATGCGGTGAATCCGAAGTAAAGGACTAGCCCTAGGCCGCTCAGGAGCCCTCCGAATGCCAGAGCGGTCCGTCCGACCATCCTCCCCCTCGCGACATCCCGTGTGACCCAGAAAGCCACAACCCCGACCGGGTAGGCGGAGAAGGTGACCAGGGTCACGATGACCTCCCAGATTCCGAAGTTCGCCGGGTCGAGCCACCTCGCGACCATGACGGTGAACAGGAGGCCGGTGAAGGCGCTGATGATCCTGCCGGCGAAGACTACGAGGCCGGTCGAACGAAGGCCGATGCTCACGCCCAAGTTACCCTTTCGCCCAAGCCCCCATCGTTGCGACCCTCGTTTCAGGCCTCACCTTACGTGGTTCCGACGTCTGCGCACTTAAGCTTCGACCGGACAGGCCTGTGGAAAGAGGGGCGGGAGCTATGGACCCACCGGCGGGTTCAGAGCCCAGTATATCCGGCTCGTCGTCCTTGGCATCAGCTTCGAGAGGTAGTAGGCCGCGGAGACTGAACGGGGAGGCTTTCCGAGCAACGGCGCTGCGGCTACGAAAGGCGCGAACCTCCGTCTGAACTGTCTTGTCACTTCCCCGTAGTAAAGGTACAGCCGAGGGTCTGTCACCGACCCCGAAAGCAGCATGCCTCTGACCTTGTCGTGTATCGTCCTCCTGTTCCTCAGCCAGCGGGAGCGTGACCATCTCGAACCCTGAGCAGGATGCCGTCTGTATCTAGCCAGGACCCGTGGCACGTGGCGAAAGCTCAGCCTGTGTACCAGGGCGGCCCGCAGAGACCAGTCATAGTCCTCGGCCATCCCAAGTGTTTCGTCGTAGGGCCCTACCACGTCGAAGCACGACCTGTGCACTATGGAGCCTAGGTGGGTCGCCACCAGCCAGCGCCAGCACTCGACGGCGAAGTCGTCCCACGGCTCGCTCGACATCGCGCGATAGTCCCTGATGTGGCGGCCGTGGACATCGACGTGCGCGAAGTCGCTGTAGATTATCTTCGCCCGGGTCGACGCAGCTTCTCTGGACAGGACCTTCAGGGCGTCGGGCTCGAGGATGTCGTCTCCGTCCTGTTCCATGTACCAATCTCCCGTCATGCTCTCGACCCCCTGGTTCAGGGCCGCGGCGTAGCCCTTGCCGCTCTGTTTGAGGTACCAGATCCTCTCCCCGTAGGAGCGGCAGATGGCTGGCGTGTCGTCCGTGGAAGGGCCGTCGACGACTATCACCTCTTGGGGCGGAAGCTGCTGGGCAAGGACTGAATCGATGCTTTCGGCGAGGAAGCGCGCGCTGTTGTAGGTCGGTATGACGACTGAGATGCGGGCTCTCTCCGCTCCTGAGCCGGGGTCCGGGACAACCATGCCCATCATGGCCCGAGCCTGCCTGCGGGTATTTTTGGGTTCTTTGCGGAGACTCGGAGCGGACCGCAGAGAAGGCGAGTGGTCTCCCCGCTCCTTTCCCTCCCTCCATCCAACTGGGCGACCCCCCTCGGCCTTCCTGAAGGATTGAATAAGCCGGTCCGGGGAGAATCGCTTCGGTCAGCTCTTGGACACTGAGCATTCCCCTGGGGCGGGGTGGCACGGGAGCCCGCTCTTCGTCGCACCTCATACCTTGTACTTCATCGGCGACCAGCTCAGGTCGGTGGAGAAGAGGGTCGGTCGGGTCTCGGTGCTCATCCCTTCCCCCAGGTTCTCCACAATCGCGCTGAAGCTCCCATTCGTCTCCCGGAGGTTCACGGCGCTGCGGAGGGCCCGGGAATCGGGGGGGGACCCGCTCCGGCCCAGATACTTCGACCTCCCAGGCGGCTTCTCCAGGGGACTGACCAACTCGCTCGCTGCCAGGAGCGCCTCGCGGGCAATTTTGCGCGGAGGGACGGCCTTCGACGTGATCCACTCCCATTTCCTCGGGCTCAACGGGTACGTCGGCCTGAGCCTGAAGGAAGAGTTCAGGAAGCCCCTGGTCCTGTCAGCCTACGGAGGGGATGCCTACAGCGTCCCCTTCAGAGATGCAGGCAGCAGGAAGCTGGCCGAGTCGGAGGTCAGGGGGGCCGACGGGCTGATAGCCGTCAGCAGGCCCATCGCGCAGAACCTGGTCACCCTTGGGTCCGACCCGGGCAAGATCAGGGTCATACCTACGGGTTTCGACGCCTCCCTGTTCGCGCCTGCTCCGAAAGAGGAGGCAAGGTCGCGGCTCGGTCTGCCTCAGCAGAAGGTGATCATCCTCAACGTCGCGAATCTCGTCCCCCAGAAGGGGCAGTCGTACCTCCTGGAGAGCTTCAGCATGGTCTTGAAGTCTAGGAAGGACCTGGTCCTCGTCTTCGTGGGGGGAGGAGAGCTTGCGAGTGACCTACGTTCCAGGGCCACCAAGCTCGGGGTGGGCCAGAGCGTGGCATTCGCGGGCCCGCGTCCCCACCAGGAGATTCCGACCTGGATCAATGCCTGCGACCTCTTCGTCCTGCCGAGCGTAAGCGAAGGCTCCCCCACGGTGATCCCGGAGGCGATGGCCTGCGGAAAGCCGGTGGTGGCCACTGAAGTAGGGGGCGTCCAGGACCTCATCAAGGCAGGAGAGACCGGGCTGATGGTCCATGCGAAGGACGCCGAGGCGCTGGCCGAATCCATCCGAGGCGCGATCGAGCGGCCGTGGAACAGTCAGGCGATAAGGGCACACGCCCTTTCCTATTCGTGGGACGCCCTTGCAGAGAAGATCGTCAGGGTGTACGAGGAAGTTTCTCACGCCTGACTCGGCCCTCGGGGGTCTGGCCTCGCTAGTTTGAGGGGGCCAGTGGATCGTGCGTCTCATACCACCCTATCACCTTCTTTAGGGTGGGCTCGAATCCGTTGACCGGCTTCCATCCAGTCTCCTTTGCGATCTTCGCCGCGTTGCCGACGCTGTAAAGCAGCTGCGCCCCCTTCCTGCTGTCAGGCACGTGCTCTACCTTCCCCTTCCCCACCGCCTTCACTATCGACTCGGCGATCGAATTGATCGACCTCGCCCTGCCGGTGGCGATGTTGAACACCCCCTCCCGCTCCTTCTCCAGGACGTCGACGTGGGCCCTCGCTATGTCCTTGACGTACACGTAGTCCCGCGTCTGCTCCCCGTCCCCGTGGATCCTGAGGTTCCGGCCCTGCAGAGCCTCCAGGATGAAGGTGGGTATGACCGCGCCAGCCCTGTACGGCTTCTGCCACTCCCCGAAGGTGTTGAACGGACGCAGGACGGCGAGC